>CAKQKQ010000034.1 GCA_934249265.1 uncultured Clostridia bacterium
TCGAAAACGTTTTTAATAAATTCGGTGGGATAATGCACGTAATCGCAATAACGGTAAACGTGCTTATAGAAGTTTTTATAAATGAGTTTGTTGACAAAACTTGCGTTCATCAAAAATATGTGCGCGGTAATATTTTCGGCTTGACAGTGAAAACTTGCGGTGATGGGCAAATTGTAAGTATTGGCTATTTTAATAGCCTTGCGCGCAAGTCCGAAAGGTATAAGCAAATGCACAACGTCCGCACCTTTTATCGCCTCGGTAAGCACCTTGTCGTCGGTTTTTGCAAGAGAAACTCCGTTTTCCGCCAAAATTTTATTGCAAAATTTACCCAAATTGAGCGTCGGCGTAACGTAATAATTCTCCTTGCCCTTTTTGTCCTTATCGCAGCACACTACGCGCACTTGATGTCCTTGTTCGGTTAAATAATCTATCAAATTAGTCGCAGCCATGGTAGTGCCGTTGTTTTTAGCACCCAAAACGTCGCAAACTATACAAACTTTCATGCTTTCTCCTTTACGTTGTTTTTATCAACATTGTTTTATTGTATTGTGGGGAATTTAATCGTTTACGTATTTCAAACCTTGGTAGAACAAACCGCAAATACGGCACAGTTTTATGGTTTTAAAGCATATTCTTGCGGCACGTAGTGTTCTAATGGGGTTTGAAGTACGTACGTTTAGTATATCTTATTTTTCTCTTTTTGGCAATAGATTTTCACATCTTCGTTTTTTCTTAATAAATCTTAAAATTCTTTTATTGCCGAACTTCCAAAACTGCTTGCCGTGCAATATAAATCTATCGCAAACAATTTTATAGACGAAAATCACGATATATTAACGTAAAACCCCTGTCATTTTGTTGGCAATGTTGTTGCAATTTTAAAATTTTGCTTTACTATATGCCAATTTTGCGCAATACGTATGCGATAAACGTGGCAAAAACAATAATGCATAACATAAAAACACCCAGCAAGCCAAACGGCTTGCTGGGTGTGTTTTTATTTTTCCCTTTACATCATTTTATACACGCAATAAAATAAAGTATCACAAAAAAATTTTTCACCCATAAATGCACCAAACTCAAAGATAAATTATTTATCCCTGTCGTAAATGCAAAAGTTTTCCACGTTTTTGATATGCGCGCCTTTCACGTCGTCAAGGTCAAACAACGAAAACTGTTCGTCTTTTGAATCGAGAAAACGGAACACCGCGTGATACAACTCGTATGTGTGTTTTTTGTTTGCCTTTGCGCCGGAAAATCTCTCTAAAATCACCGCGTGAGTATAATAATCTTTACCGATAAGTTTTTTCACTATATAAATGCGCTTTACGGTTACGTGTTTGTCGATTTCAAGCACTTTTTGCACGATTTCGTCGTGAACTTCTTTAGATAAATCGTCCGTTATAAGCGTGTCTTTTGCGGTAATTCTGCCCCTTTCGTTTTCATTTTCATAGTCGTTTTTGAAATAATTTTTAGTGCGCGCGCGGTACTCTTCTAACCTTTCGGCGTTGCCCGTCATGCAACAATATTGCCCTATCAAAGCCATGCCGTCTTCAGTGAAATTGCCGTTGTCGTTCATCGCTTCGTAAACCATATCTATGCCGCCGTCGTCGAATTTGTACAACATAAACATGCCTTTTCTAAACCTCGCGGTAGCCGTCGCACTGCCCTTAAATTCGGCGAGAACGCGGTCGCATAACTGCATCTCTTCGGTTTTTCTGCCGAGCGAATACAAATCTTCAAGCAAATCGGCATAGCCGTCGGGCGTCAACTTTTCGCCGTCCTTTTTCCATTTTTCAACGTTGTAAAGTGGGTCGAGATAATAAATTCTTCTGCTGTCCGAATAATCGTAAGACATACTTTTCGCCACCAAATCGTCAACGAAAGCAATTGCGTGGTTGCGGTCGGTTTCAAGCGGGTCGTAATCGGGAATTTCAACCGTTTCGTATTCGCTTATTCCCAACGCTTCAAGACGCATATTCAACGTGGGGTGCGTTGCCGAAAGCGAAATTATTTCGCGTTTTATAAGACCCTTCCAAAATTCGGCGTGTTTTTCCTTGGCGCGGTCAAACTCACCCTTTAAAATCTCTATGTAATTTTTAGGCGGAGTTTCGCCTTTATACAAAAAGCAGTCGTGGTCGTTTGCCTCGTCTTCCCAGAAGAAATAATCGGTATACGCCAATTTTAAAAGCACCGAAGCCGCCTCTTTTTTGCCCGCAATAAGCATTGCTTGGTCGGCGGCATATTCGGATATCAACGAACACGCAAATCGGTACGCTTGATATTCCATTATATATTTCGCGTCGAGATAAGCGTACGGCACTGTCGCAAGTCCGTAAATTTGCCTGTCGTTATTACACAAACCCTCGCCGTAAGAAATTTCTTTTAAAGATTTTCCTTTATTGTAAGCGATGTGTTTAAACTCGTGCAAAAGCACCGCGTAAATTTCCTTTTCGGAAAGTTCCGCAATAAGCACTGCGCCCAACTGAATAGAAATTACGTCGCCGATATATGCAATGCCGGCGTTGAATTGAGTCGTCAACGAAATGCGGATTTCTTCACCGCAACCGAGTTGCTCCGCCGCCCTTTTAGCCACCGAATACAGCATTGGGAAATCTTTTTCTTTTACGTAAGACGGGTTGTCTTGAAACACCGCCTTTGGCGTTTTAAATCTGATGCGAGAAAACGCAAACGAGCAAATTATACTCGCGCATAAACAGCCGAGATACACGATCACAGCCCTTGCGCTTGGCGATAACTTACCGCTTGAAATCATTATTCCTAAAAGACCGCCCATAAGCGTGCCCGCCACCCCGTAAAAAACGGCTATAAGCGCGGCGCGACGGCGCAAAACTTTAAGCGTTTCAAGTTTTTCCAAAGAACTTTCCTCCGCTTTTTCGCGGTGAGAAAGCATCCATTCAAAAAAGTCGTTTGGGTTGGTTTTGTTGATTTCTTTTATATATTTGCTCTCTTTTACTTTTCCCAAAACGCACACGGCAATAGTAGCCGCAATAATCAGCGCAATAAGCACTATCGCGGGAATAAAAAACGCCTTTGTAAAAGCCTTGGGCAAATATGCCCCGCCCACGGTTGCGCCTATGGGAAATATAAGCGACAATAACGCCATAAGCGCGCCTCTCCACGTTCTTACCGTATGTTCTTTAGTCTGTTTTTGTTTCATAATCCTTTTCCTTATTTTAAATTAAACTATTTTTATTTATATAATAATATTGCAAACGGATATTTTGGCGATTTTGCCCGCATTAAAAACGCACACTGTGTTGCTCGGCAAATTTATTAAAACGCACGTTGTACGGCACAACCAATTTATTAAAACGCACACTGTGGCAAACGCATTACAACATCGCGACATTACAATATGCGGCAAACTTATTTCACAGCGTGTCGAACAGATATTAAAACAGCGCGCATCAGCACAATTACAATATCGCGACAATGCAATTAAAACCGCATATTTATATCGCCCGACAAACTCAATTGCCTAAAATTTAATCGCCGTAACAACGCAATAAAATCTCCGCTTTAAAACACTCGCCTTAAAATCACACCGTAAAACGACGAGAAATAAAGCGGTTTAACCACTCGTAAGTATACTTGCGCAAATCGTCGGGAGTGTTTGCGGTTTGCCCGCGGCAATATTTTACGTATTCCGAAATTAATCCGTCGATAAAAATATTCACTTCTATTTCGAGATGATTTTTATCTTTAAGCCTTTTATCGTTGTAGCAAAGTTCGAGACATTTTGCCGAAGCAAGCATAGTAAGCCTTTTCGCCACGAAAAATATATCGTCCGACTTGCACATTTTCATATATTCGTCGTTGTTTTTTCCTATATAGGCGAAAAGTTCGTCGATAAATTTTACGAAATTATCCGAAGAAAGTAGCCTTTTATTGTCGAAAAAGTTGGTGATAAGTTCGTTTTCGTAGTCCTCCGCCACCCCGTAAATATCGTCGTAGTGCGAATAAAACGTTCCGCGGTTGATGTTGGCGCGCTTTGTAAGTTCGCTTACTGAAATTTTACCGATTTCCTTTTTTTCGGCGAGCATTTCGGCAAAGGTCGCGCGTATAAGTTTGCGTGTTTTTGCCGAAGCGTTGTTTAAATTTTGAGCCTTCATTTGACACCTTTTTATAAAAATTTTAACATTAATTGCGACAGTGTTGAAATTTCAACAACGTCGCTTTATTTGTATTTACAATTGCATTTTGTTTGAGTATACTACTGTACACAAAGTAATTATACTTAAAACGAAACAAAATGTCAACAATGTTGATAATAGCCGAGTCGACATTGCACGTTAAAAACTCAATCGGCTAAAAGGAAGGTATAAATGAACGTTATCGAAGTAAAAAATCTTACGAAAGATTACGGCTCTGGAAGAGGCGTTTTCGACGTAAGCATCGCCGTCAAAAAAGGCGAAGTGTTCGGGTTTTTAGGACCTAACGGCGCGGGTAAGTCGACTACGATAAGGCATTTAATGGGTTTTTCAAAACCCGATAAAGGCGAAACGTACATTCTCGGCAAACCCACTTTCGACCGCTACTACGAAATTTTAAACCACGTGGGCTATATCCCCGGGGAAATTGCTCTTCCGCAAGGGCTTACGGGTTGGGAATTTATACGTATGATGCAGTCGCTTACAAAAATCAAAAACGAAGAAAGACTCAAGCAAATGCTTGATATGTTCGAACTTGACGACATTGCCCTTCGCGGCGAAACGAAGCGCATGAGTTTGGGCGTAAAACGTAAACTTGCCGTCGTCACGGCGTTTATGAGCGACCCCGAAGTGCTTATTTTGGACGAACCGACAAGCGGTCTCGACCCCGTTATGCAAGAAACTTTCGTCAATTTCATTCACGAGGAAAAATCACGCGGCAAAACCATACTTTTGTCGAGCCACATTTTCTCCGAAATAGACTCCACTTGCGACCGCATAGCCATTATTAAAGACGGCAGAATAGTGTCGGAATTTATCGCCGACGATTTAAAACACGCCGCACTTAAATATTATTCGGTGAATTTCGCAAGTCAAGCGGACGAGAAAAAGTTTGAAACCGAAAGCAAAAAATTGTCGTCGCTCAACATTTTGGGCGAAGACGAAAGCGGCGGACTTAAAATGTCGCTCGAAGATAAAGACCTCAACGCGTTTATCGCGCTTTTATCCAAGTGCAACGCGACGCAATTTTCAAACCGCCGCGAAACGCTTGAGGACTACTTTATGAAGTTTTACAAAGAAGATAAAGATTTCGGAGGTGCGCTTAAATGAACGTTATAGAAATAGACGGTCTTACAAAGGACTACGGAAACGGCAGAGGTATTTTCGACGAGAAACTAAACATTGCCCAAGGCGAAATGATGGGCTTTGTCGGTACTAACGGAAGCGGAAAAACCACTACTATCCGCAATATTTTAGGTTTTATAAAGCCCACGAGCGGCAGCGTAAAGGTAAACGGACTTTCTTCATGGGAACACGCAAGCGAAATTGCGAAATCCATAGGTTACGTCCCCGGCGAAATAGCCTTTCCCGATTTGCCGACGGGCATTGACTTTTTGAAATGTCAAGCGGAATTTTACGGGCTTAAAGACATGAATTACGCAAACGAACTTATCGAGAGACTTCAACTCGACCCGCGCGCCAACTTAAAGCGCATGAGTAAAGGTATGAAGCAAAAAACCGCGCTTGTCGCCGCACTAATGAACGACGCGCCGATTATTATTCTCGACGAGCCTACGACGGGTCTCGACCCGCTTATGAGGGTGACTTTCCTCGACATAATAAAGAAAGAACACGAAAAAGGCAAAACTATTTTTATGAGCAGCCACTTGTTTGAAGAACTCGAAACGACTTGCGACAGAGTCGCGCTCATAAACGACGGACACATAATCGACGTAGCCGATATGCACGAAATAAGAAACCGCCCCATAAAGGACATGAAAATCGAGTTTAAAAACAAAGGCGATTACGAAAGGTTTAAAAAAGAGGGCTACACCATTACTCGTTTGCAAGAACAATATAATCAAGTAACCATACAAATCAAAGTGGAAAAAACGGGCGAACTACTCGGTAAACTTATGAATTACGACGTAAAGTTTATTTCGGAAATACCCTACACTCTCGAAAAACATTTCAAAAATATTTTAAAAACTAAAAAGGAGAATAATAAAAATGTTCAGTAAGGCATTATTTAAACAATCGTGTAAAGCCAACGGCACAATGTGGGCGATAATCACCTTTGCCGTATGTTTTATGCTCGCTTGCGTTATGATGATAAGCGGAAGCGGCAATATAGGTCAAACCAAAGACGCAATACAAGACACAATTATTCAAAAAGAAGTAGAATCGTCGTTTAAACGCAGAAATATCAAGTATTATTCCGACGCAACCGACGGTCTTGAAAAATTCGACGGCTATTTCACCGAAGAATTTAAAAACGCTTATGCTTATTACACTCAATTTACAACGTGGAAAGAGCAAATTCCCGTATCGAAAACTCCCGACACGATAGGCGAATGGATAAACAACTTCCCCACTCCGCAAAACGCAATTTCCACTACGCTTTATACAAACCTTCAAATACAAACTTGGCTCGATTTAATGCCTAAAATTACCGACGAAGGCATAAACGGCAGCGAAACGAAGTATTCGATATATATCAACGTTTGGAACAACAAATACGCCCCCGAGGAAAGCGACGTGCAAAAAGCCATTTCGGGTTCGGCATATCTTTGCGCAATCAACGATTTGCAAGCATATATTGCAAGCGAATCCGAAAACCGCAACTACGACGAAGCAGCAAAAACCGAATATCTCGGCTCGGTAATGTTTGTACTCAACCCCATATCCGACGCGACTACGGGCGCGCATATGTTTGACGAAACTTACCAAAAGCACGGCGAAAGCATGGAATACGACGTAACTTCGCTTGCGCTTAACGTAAGCAATGCCGATTTCGTCTCTTCTAAAGACAGAATAGAATACAGAGAAGACTGCGCTGAAAAATGCACCGCCATTTTCCTTGCGGACAACTTTACTAAACAAGAAAACGTTGACGAACTCGTAAAGGCGTTGAGCAGTTACGGCGTAAGCGCGGAAAAATACGCATCGTTTGACTACAGTTATGAAAAAATAAACCAACTTGTAAGAACGGCGGCAATTTCTTACCGCTATAGATACGAATACGAAGTAGACTCGTTGGGAAAAGACCCCGCCGAAGTCAAGAAAGAACTCGACTCCGACATTGCAAGCAGTTTGCTTACTTCTCTTCCCGCCGAAGTTTCCGACGCACTTAAAGAAGTCGGCGAACTCGATTTGTACAGTTTAATAGTCGGCTCGATATTCTATAAACTTGCCGGCTTATTGCTCCCCATAATTTACATGATAATGGCGTCTAACAACCTTATTTCGGGACAAGTCGACTCCGGCTCGATGGCGTACGTTTTGTCAACGTCTACAAAGAGAAAAACCGTCGTGTTTACTCAAGCGATTTATCTTATAGGTTCGCTTTTGGCTATGTTCTGCCTCACTTCTATCACCGGCAGCGTTTGTCTCGCGCTTGTGCTTAAAGACACCCCGTCGATAGAATTGACTTACGGAAAATTGTTGCTTTTAAACCTCGGCGCATTCCTCGTGTTGTTTGCTTTGTCGGGTCTTTGCTTCCTCACCTCTTGCTGGTTCGACAGAAGCAAACGTTCTATGGCTATCGGTGGCGGTCTCAGTATTTACGCGCTTGTCGGCGCAATGCTCGGCTTGTTCGGCACGCAAACAATTCCGTCCGTTGTAAGACTTGACGCTTTAAACAATTTCAACTACACCACCATTATTTCGTTGTTCGATTCTATATCCATTATCGACGGAACGACTACGTTCTTGTGGAAATTTGCAATATTGCTCGTAATGGGCATTGCGGGATATATTATCGGCGCAAACAAATTTGTAAAGAAAGATTTACCGCTTTAATAAAAGATAAAACGACATTACAATAATGTTGCGGTACAGCAAAACGATATTGCACTAAAAAGCGTTAATACGACGTAGTTGCACAAAATTGCGGTAAAACAATTAAATAAAATTTAAAATCCGATGCCTTTTGGCGTCGGATTTTTCCTTATTTAAATATTTCGTTTACAATATAAAAAAACCAAAAACTTGCTTGCAATTGTTTGCAATTTTTTATGTTTCAATTTGAGTTGC
Organism: uncultured Clostridia bacterium; assembly: GCA_934249265.1. Classification (GTDB taxonomy): domain Bacteria; phylum Bacillota; class Clostridia; order Christensenellales; family Borkfalkiaceae; genus CAKQKQ01. Next base: position 8,211 of record CAKQKQ010000034.1, read on the forward strand.
AATAAAAATTTTTATTTTTATTGCGGTTTGCGTAAGCAAACGTAAAATTTAGCAAAGATAAATTTTACAAACGAAAATTACAATATCAAAAGTTTTGTCCGAAAACGCACAAAAAAACAGCAAGCGTATTTTCAAACAAAACTAATGTTTTTTAATAAAGAAGCGCAAAAATATTTTATTTTTGCATAAGTCCGCAAGAACTTAAAATATTTTGCCGCACGGCAAAATATTTACTTCTTTTTCTTTTTTAAAATAAAATCGTTTCAAAACGCCAATTTAACGTTAAAAATATATTTTGTCTTTATTTTCGATAGCATATTGCTATATTTTATCTCATCATATAGCAAAAATATTATAATGTTATTATCAAATGATTTATTATTCATTTTGATAAACGCAGAACGCAAATATTGCCGCTTTTACGCAACACGTATTGCACAAACACAACTTTTTGCGTACAATAGCGACACTATTTAGCGTTATTTTGATTTGTCGCCAACATACAACATTTAAATAAGAGGAGCGATTAAACGCCCCTCTTATTTACTTCTATTTCGATATCAAAAACACCTTAAAGCAAGGCTTATATTTTTTACACGCCGCTTTAACGCTAAACTAATAAACGATTTTTAATCGGCTCAAAAAGTTGATTTTAAACCGTATTAATAAATCGATTTTAAATTAATAATCGGTCAAGCCCAGCAAATAGTCCGCCGACACGTCTAAAAATTTGCACAAACTATACAGCGTTTCTATCGACGGAACGCTCTTCCCCGTTTTGTAATCGTTTACGCATTGTTTTGTGATATTTAGCGCGTTTGCAATTTCTACTTGCGTTTTTCCGCTTTGCTTTAAAATCTCGTTAAATCTCTCTGTAAACTTCATAACAACATTATACAAAAAGTAGTCAGTTTTTACTTGACAGTAAGTTTTAAACTGACCACCACACTGACTTCAAACATTTAAAAATATATATTTTTTAATTAAATAACACGCAAATATTGCCGTTTTTACGCAATACGTATCGCATAAACACGACTTTTTTGCGGATAGCGGCACTATTTAGCGTTATTTTGATTTGTCGCCGACATATAAAATCAATTTTAAATAAGAGGAGCAATTAAACGCCCCTCTTATTTAGTTATAAGCAATTTAATTTTGCGACAAATTTTAATCTGTTCAGCGAATTTCCCACACAAAAGTTGCGCAGTCGCTTACGCTTATGTCGTTAGGTTCGATATCGATATTTGCAAGACACGCTTCCGCTTTCATCATGCGACCGCTTTGCACCCTGTAATCGGTGTCCGAATAAACGTTTATTTCGCCCCAACTGTAGTCGATAGACGTAAGTTCGCCGAGTTTTACGCCCGACGCCGCGCAAAGTATTTCAGCCTTTTCTTTTGCGTTTTTCGCCGCCGACTGCAACAGTTCTTTATTGATTATCGATTTGTCTTTTACCGTAAACGCAATGGAAAATTCGGGCTTTACAAGGCACGTAGTAATCGCCGTCAACACCTCTGCAAGGCGTTTTGTGTCGAAATCGAATTCGGCTTGCAAATTATGATTACAAACGTAGCCTTTAAACACGTTTTTATATCTGCCGCCCTCGTCTCTCACGTTTTCGTAATCGGTGCGCACGTTGAAATTCGTAGTTTTTACGGCACTTTTTTCAAAACCGATTTTACAAAGCGACATATTTACGGCGTCTATTTTTTCAGCCGCCAATTCCATTGTTTTATCATAATCTTTGTCCTTTGATTCAAGCATCATAGAAACGATTATTAAATCGGGTTTAACCGAAATTTTGCCTTGTCCTTTTACTGTAATTGTCTTCATTTTTACCTCCGTTTTTTAGTTTTTGTCGTGCCGTGTTTACTTTTCGGCAGTTGTTTTTTTATTTTTAATAATCGAATAACCCATTTACCCCATTTAAAATTTCGCTTTTATCAATATTAAATCTCGATATGCTTTATATCGCCGCCCGAACGCCTAAAAATAACAACTTCGTTGTCGTTTGCGCTTATTTGTTCTGCGCCCGTAAGCGCGCAAATCGCAATTAAAAACGTCTTCGCATCGACTGTCGCATCTTTAAGTGATATTTTAACAAGTTCGTGCAAATCGAGAGCAACTGAAATATCGATAATCTCTTTTTGAGTGATGCCGCCTTTACCTATTTGAAAAATCGGCTTAATTTGTTGCGCCATATCGCAAAGGCGCGCGCGTTGTGAATTTGTAATCATTTTAATTTTTCGGTTTATCCATCTTTAAATAAACGTTTTTAATGCCCATTAGTCCCGCTTTTTCGCCGTTTTCGACTGCTTTTCCGTACATTTCAACCGCTTTTTTATAGTCTTTTTTCACTCCGAAACCGTTTTCGTAGCATATTCCCAAATTGTGATAAGCCACGCCCGAATTAGTCGTTTTTGCAGCCGTTTTAAAGCAATTTACCGCCTCTTTTTTGTCCTCTTTTACGCCGTTGCCTTGCAAATAACACAGCCCGATATTAATTATCGCCTCGTCCTCGCCTAAATTGTATGCGCTATTAAACAATTCAAAGGCTTTTTTATACGCCGATTCGGTTTTTACGGTGTAGTAATAATAAAGTCCCACTTGCAGACACGCCATCGGATTTTCGCCCTTTACGCTCTTTTTCAGCCAATAAAGTGCCTTTTCTTTGTCTGCGGTCAAGCCGTAATATCCGCACGCATACGCCATACCGAGATTATACTGCGCGGCGGCGTTGCCGAGTTTTGCGGCTTTTTTAAAGAGTTTTAATGCGGTTTTCTCGTCTTTTTCGAGTCCTAATTCGTCGCCGAGATACGCCTCTGCCATTCTCTCGATAGCGTCGGGAAAATCCATTTCCATAGCCATTTGATAGTAAAAAAGCGCGTTTTTGTAATCTTGCTTTTGCTCTTCGTAAATGGTTGCAATGCACCAATATACGCCCACGTAGTCCAATTCGCACACGGCAAAACAGTCGAGTGCATCGTCGTATTTGCCCTTTTTATAGTAATAATACCCCAAATCGAGCAATGCGTCGTCTTGGTAAAGTTTCGCCGCCTTTTTGAGATAAAAAACGTATTTTTTCTCATCGGGCTCGATTCCGTACCAACCGTCTTCGTATATGCGGGCTTGCATATAAAGACTTTCTGGGTCGTTGTGTTTTACACCCTCGGCAAGATATTTCAAGCCCTTTTCATAGTCGTGCGGAACAAATCTGTCGTTGAGATACACGTACGCCAAATCGAAATTCAGCGAATTATCGCCGAGACTCAAGCCCTTTTCATACCACTCGATTGCTTTGGGAACGTCTTTCAGTTCTTCATTGTTTAAGTAGATAAAGCCTATCTTTTTTGCGATTTGAACGTCGCCGAGATAAAAAGCACGCTCGTAGTATTTAAGCGCGTTTTTGACGTTTTCGATCTCGGAATCTTCAATCGGCGTATTGAAATAATACAAATCGCCGAGAGATCTTGCCGCTGCCGCCACACCCAAATCGGAGGCTTTGGCGTAACACTCGATTGCTTTTTGAATATCGATTTTTACATAACCAGTTTCATAGCAAAATCCGAGACGGGCAAAACAATCCGCTTCGCCTTTGTTTGCGCCTTCAGTATAAACGTCGAACGCTTTTTTGTATTGAGAGCGGTAGCCCCAAGTGTCGCCAAGAACAGTATATGCCAAAACGCCGTTGTCGACGGCTTTTTGATAGTAAATCGTCGCGGTTTTAAAATCGCCGTCATCGGAATATAAATCGCCGATCAAAGCATAATATTTCGGCTTTTTCTCGGCAAGTTGTTTGTATTTTTTTATTTTGGCGTTAGTATCCATATCGACCCCTATTTTATATTTTTAAAATTTGCTTGCTTTCAGTGATGACGAACGACTGTTGCCGATTTTATTTCAAAAGTGATTTTTTCTCCGTTTTTAACGTAATTTATGCCGTATTGATAACCTACAACGGGGTTTTCGTATAAATCGTCGTCTTTAGAGAATAAACACAAACTCAAGAAAAATTCTCCTTCTGTTTTACCGAAAAACTCGCCTTCTAAATGCAAAATCGTTTGTTTTTTATAGGTATAATTCCCTTCCGATACCGTAAACGAATAGCCGTCTTTATCGAGGTTTTCAACGCTTTGCAAAACCGTCGGAGTTTTTCCGCTATTGTCGGAAAATAAAAACGCCGCCTTGCAGTTTTCAACGTCGCCACTCAAATTTACTCCGTAATCGACGTTTAAATCAATTTTATCGAGCGAAAATGCCAAATTTATATTTGAAACCGAAAAAGAACAAATCCTTTTTTCTTCGGACGGCGTTGGTTGCGGCTTTTCTTGGTCGTTTTTACCGCACCCGACAAAAGTCAGCATAAAAAGCAATATCGATAAAATTATTAAAGAAAAACTCTTCTTTTTTGTTGAATTAAAAAACATTTTGCACCTCCTATTAATTACAACATTTCAAACGGTTTAAAAAAATATTCAAATTACCTTTTAATTAATTTATTTTTACTATAGTAAATAGGTTCAGGATTTTTATTTTGAAGTTTACCGATAAAATCGCAAATTATATCGTATAAATTGTCTTTTATATACGCAAGTTTTTCGATTTGTACCTTTTCGTCTGATATTTGCCCGTCATTGTACTGTCGGGCATAAATTCCGCACTCTTTAAGATATTCCATTATCAAACATATTTCTTCTCTTTCCGTTTCGGAAAAAATCGGCTGCCCTATCAACGATTTCTTTATAAACTCGCAAAAATAAGTAAAATCGTCGTCCCAATTAACGTTTCCGTTTTCTTGTGCTTCACAACGGATTTTTTCGATTTCTCGCAACAATTCCCCTTGTAAATTTCGGGCTTGTCCTCTTTTAGGAACAAAGTTTTGCCAAATAAATTTGCACTCTTCAAAATATTGTTGCTCGTATTCTTTTGATATTAAATCATCTATCAAAACTATACTTGTCATACTATCCCTCATTTTTCAGCCAATTACAATGTCGCAAACGGTTTAGAAGATATAAGTTTGTAATCGTCGTCGTGAGTATAAAAATATTCCATTAGCCAATAAATACCGTTCGTTCCTTTTTTTAGTTTTTTTGAAAGCAACTCTCTCGTTATCGGCATTACTTGAAATATGCTGATATATTTATGCTCGGAAACGTAACATTTTACCACGCTCGGCGATTTAAACACTTCGGGCAGTAACAGTACCGTACCGCAATATTTGCCTTTAATTCTCATATCTATCGTGTCTGAAACGGTGATATTGTCCTTTTCGTTAAAAGCGTATTCGGCGGTAGACCAAAGCAAAGAATTTAAAAGCAGCCATTCGGTCGGCGCGCCTTCGTCGTCGGCGGGATTGCGAATATCGACTTCGGGAGAAATAAGCATCATATATTCGTTGCGGCGGTTGGCTTTTCTGCCCCAACCTATGTCGCGTTCGGGCATTAAATAATCGCTTGCGCCTATCGTGCACAACTTCCAAAACGGCATTTCGTCGGTCGGTCTGAAAACAAACGTCGTAATAGGCTTCATATCGCTTTCTAAAACGTTATTTTTAAGTCGCAAACTAAAACTCGGCTCTTCCCCGAAAGTTTTTATATAATGCTCGTACAATTTTTGATGCCTTTTTATCTTCATTTCCTCTCCGTTTTTTTCGGCAACCTCTCAGTTTTCTATATTGGAAACTTCGCCGCTTTGGGTTTTATTACCTCTGCAATTTTTAGTTTGGCAACGTTGCCCGTTTTTAGGTTTATTCCCCTTTCAATTTCCTTTTCCCGCAAAACAAACAATTTACGTAAACATTATATCATAACTATTATAAATTTGTATTTGTTTGTTTAAAAATAAATAGTTGAAAATTTTGTTTTTATAAAGGCTTTAAAAGCAATTAAATTAGCAAATATCTTTTTAAGTTAAAAAATCGACAACCGAGGTTTTCCCCGACTGTCGGTTTAATTGCAATTTTTATTTTTTTACGTAAAATTCTCGCATATCGTCAAGGCGAAGCGCACCCAAAACGTTGATTAGATACACGCCCGTGTCCAGCCTGATTTTAGAATAATCGGTCAATTTTTGAGGAATTTCGCCCCCCGATTTTGCGTTTTTAATGAATTTACCGTTTCCGTTTTCATAAGAACAAGGCGTGTGCCCGAACAACACCGTTTTGTTAAAAGCCGAAAGATTAAAATCTTGCTCTTTAAAATATCTGTTATAAACCATAGTTTCGAGCAGTTGATTTTGCATCGGCAAAATTCTTCCGTGTTGGTCGGTTTCGACCCCCGCATGAACGCAAATATACTCGTCCGTCTCGATATAATACGGCAAACTTTCGATATAATCAACAATTTCCCACGAAAGTTTTTCTTTATCTCGCGGTAAATATCCTTGCAATTTTTGCAAAACCTCGTTTACGTCGTCTCCGTCGTTTAAATTTCGCATAAGCACGTAATAATATTTTAAAAAATCATACTCGTGATTACCCATTATCGCTTTCATATTCGGCATACGCCTGATAAAATCAACAAGTTTAACGGACTGCGATCCTTTATCTATCATATCTCCGAGAACGTATAAAATATCGTCTTTTGAAAACTCGATTTTATCAAGCAATTTCAAAAATAAATCATATTCGCCGTGAATATCCGAAATAAAATAAATCATTGTTTACACCCCGTAAAACTCAATTTTTAAATACGTTATAAATACTAAAAAACAATGTCGTTCTTTATCTTGCACCCACACGTTAAATTCTGCCGTACTTTTTTAATGCGTCTTTTTTTATTTTTTGCACTTGTATAAACACGTCGTTCAATTTATCGCAGTCGTTTTGCAATTTTAAACATTCGTCTTTATACTCTTTTGAATACTCAAAGTTTTCTATATAAACGAAATTCAAATATGCTTGATGACACCAATAATTCCTTTTTCTGCTAATTTGCTTTAAATAAATATAATCGCTTTTTGCAAAAAAATGGTTTGAATCGCTAAAATCTAATTCTTGAAGATTATTAATCGTTTGACCGAGAGTCATATTTGAATCGATTAATTCTTGATAGTTTTTATTGTAATCGCCTTTAAGCATTGAGGCATATATCACCTTTATGTCGTGTTCTATAATTTGACAAAACATTACGATATTTCCAACGTTCAATTTAAAATTATCAAAATTCATAATTACCTCCTCGATACCCTATTTTCACAACGGCAAAAGCCTACTTAATCTTTTAAAAACAACTACTTTTTTAGTCACAAATATTTTACCATATAACGGCGAAAAAATCCATAGGCTGAACGAAATAATAAAAAAGTCTTTGATTTGTTTACGTAATATTTAGATATTTAACGCTATATCCACTCGGTATACACCCTATATTTTCTATAAAAATGTCATTATTGCGCGATACGTATTGCGTAAAACCGTCTTTTTAAGCGTTTTATAACGTTAAAGCGGCAGACGACATAATCGGTCGCCCGCCGCTTTTTATTTTAATAATCACTCATTTAATTACTCCGTCATTATGCTCTTGACGGAAAGTCTTTTTACGTTGCGAGAATATAAACACATAACAAGTTCGTACACAAAAACAAAAAGTATAAGCGTAACGATCAGCACTTTGAAATTAAATTTATATTGCGGCATGTTTTCAATATCCGCAAACACTACAGACACCATCAGTCGCAACAGTCCGTATTGATATACCGTACCCAACGCAAAACCGATATACGAAATCTGGCGATACGCGCCCAAAATATAGCGACTGCAAGTGGCATCGTCATAACCAAACACACGCATCATGGCAATCGTCTTTGTGTTGCCCTTAACAACGCTTGAAAGAGAGAGAAACAGCGTCACGAATGCGAGAATTAGCCCAATTGACAAAACCATAACAGCAAAAGTTTCGCCCGCAAGGTCGTTCATCGAAAATGACATCTGCACCATTGCCGAAAAACAAAACGCCGAAAATGCAACAAAGAAAACAAGCGATTTTCTGCTTTTTAGCGTCACGCTACGTAAATCTTTTAAAAACGGCATACTCTCTTTGCCGTCTCTGCCGATTTTGACTTTAAAATTTTGCTTTTCACGAAGTAAATCGAGTACGGGACTTTTCAGTTTAACGTAAGCAAACAACACCGATATTGCCGCAAAAGCAATCGTCGGTACACAAACCAAAGCGAACGTAAGTAGCGGGTGAAATTGCGCTTTTAATTTCGGAATTAAAGTTTGCAAATTAGGTGCTTGTTTTTGATAAAAAGTGGGAAGGTATAAATACCCCGCAACGAAACCCACAACACAGCCGACAAATACGGAAAGCCCGAAAATCCAGAAATGTTTTGCGATTTTTATATTTGAATAACCGAGTGCTTTTAAAATGCCGAGTTCTTTTCCGTGTGTGTCGATATAGTTTTTTACGTAATATATAAGCATAACGATCGAGGTCGCGATTAAACAGCCGCCCGAAACAGCAGCAACCACTCTGCCCATAAGCACTTGCGCGTTGTACATCGCCATTCCCTCTTGCGTTGTTATCTCGTTTTTTATTGCCGCAAGGTCGATATTATAACTTAAAAACAGCGTACACACGAAAACGGCGCAACACGCAATAATCGATATCCCGAACAATTTTACGGTATCTTTCAATTTGATTACCATAGCGTTACCACCCGATCTCGTAAGCGGTTTTCTGCGTAATATTGGTGTAAATTTCCGCGATTTTACCGCTATTCATTTTGATGACCGTATTAGCAATTTCCGCAATATTGGCGTTGTGCGTGACCATAATGACGGTAAAACCGTACTCTTTATGCAACTTGCAGATATAATCGAGCACTTGCCTCCCCGTTTTTTCGTCGAGCGCGCCCGTCGGTTCGTCCAAAAACAAAACTTTCGGCTTTTTTGCAAGCGCACGGGCAACCGATACTCGCTGTTGCTCGCCGCCCGAAAGTTCGGACGGATATTTCGCGATTTTTTCTTCAAGCCCCACCGCCTTGATAATTTCTCTATAATCGCCGTTTCCCGCAAGGTCCGCGCCCATACGGACGTTCTTTTCCACCGTCATATCGGGAAGAAGATAATACTGCTGAAAGATAAAACCGACGTTGTCCTTGCGAAATTTTGTAAGCGCTTTATCGGAAAGTTCCGCAATATTCACACCGTCGTATTCCACACTTCCGCCGTCTACTCGTTCAAGTCCCGAAAGACAATTTAGCAGTGTTGACTTTCCCGAACCCGACGCGCCCAAAATCACGGTAAACTCACCGTCCGTAATTTTTAAGTCGATTCCTTTCAATACTTCGGTTTTATTCTCTCCAAAACCGTAAGTTTTAACTACATTTTTCGCTTCAATCATTTTTCAACTCCGCTTTCATATCGACGTTTAAGTCCTTCATAGCCATCCGTCAACGCCCGACTTACAAACGCCTCGTCCCAATCGAGATAGTTTGTGGCAATCATCGCCGCGATGCCGTGCGTAAACGCCCACATTTCAAGATAAAATAATCTCGCTTCTTCTTTGCCAATGCTGACTTGTTTGCAAATCAAGCCGATAAGCGCGTCCATTTCTTCGGGGTTTTCCTTGATTTGCTCACCCGAACGGTCGCGCATAAAAAGAAGTTTGAAAAGTTCTTTTTCTTCTTTTGCAAAACGGATATAAGCCATAC
>CAKQKQ010000035.1 GCA_934249265.1 uncultured Clostridia bacterium
AAATTGTCTTTACCTAAAGTTTTTTCGCACATAAACTGAAAATAAAAACCAGGCCACTCCATTTGTTTCCAATGGTGACAGCCAGTTTCTTTCATATATTCTATAGAAACTTTTCCGTCCCAAACGGGAGGGAGGCCTTTTTGTAATTTTTCGTAAATTGTTTGCATCATTAGTTCTTTGTTCATACATTTTCTCCTTTGGTAGTGTCGTTTGCAAAATAAACAAAACATCCTTTATGCGCTCTTGTCATCATTATATAGTAATTATTTCTTAACAGTTGAGAGAATAATTTTATAAATTTTTCTTTTTGACTAGAATTTTCTGGTTTTTCAATATAATCAAGTATGTTTTTTGTGGAATTATAGTTATCTGTAGTCTTTTTATATCCATTTGATTTTTGAACAAATAAATTACTAGGAAATTCTAGTTTTTCGGCAACGCTAATTATCATTTGATAATGTTTGGATTGTTGCGGATTGCCAATAATTCCTTGACTCGTACGTATAGCATCGCCACCAACAATTACCGCGGTATAGTCAATGTCTAATCCTGGCATCCACCAAGTTCCTACCCATAAATTGGGTGAAGAATTAAAATAATCTTTTTTGTGCACATAAGGCAGCCATGAGCATTCACTCTTGTATCCCCAATTTGTATAAAGGATTGAATTGGGGTTGTTTTCTGTTGTATAATTTTTAGAGTCGTTGCACAATAAACCTGTAACAGCAAAAGTAGAGTGGGGGTTTTGTTTTATTGTTGCCGTAATTGCAGTTTGAAATGATTTAAAATCATTAAATACCCTAAAATCAAAAAGAGCGTCTTCTTCAAAAGAATTATTCCCCTTAAGGTAATTACGAATATTTTTTTCTGCAATTTGCGAGCCGTTGTATCTCACACTTGATGTAAGTTCAATGCTACAAAAATCATCTCGTTGCTCAATATTTTTAAGTTCTTGAACTGCATTATTTGCATTGATAACCTGAGTTATATCGTAGCATACAATTAAAGTTGCGCCTCTATTCAATACGTCAGTAATTATCCCTGACTGATTATGTTGGGCCTCATCCATAAGAACAATATATTTATTTCCACAAGTTGGTGCAATAACTTTTCTTAATGAAAATGAATATTCAAAAGAAGATTCTATTTGGGGGTATTTATTTTTATAAAAGGCCGTGTTTTGTGCTCCAGAAACAAAAATAGGGCGAACATCATTACCAAGGTCTTTACTGTTTAATAACTCTATGTATAAATTTAATAAAATTGCTGTTTTTCCTGAACCAGCAGCGCCTGTTACGCGAATAATTCTTTTACCATTTTTTATGTTGTTTTTAATCTTCGTTATAGCGTCAACTTGTTCATTTGTTAAAACAAAAGGTTCCTCGTGGTTTAATATTGATTCCATCGCTGAAATTATATCTTTTGAAGGTTTATATGAGGCTTGTTGTAACTCTTCAATCATGTTTTCAGTGCCATTTATTAACGAGGCGGAAATGATTGTTATAATCCTATCTAGTTGATTATAAATGGGTATATTTTTTGTGCTAGGAATAGGATTTTTAGCAATCAGTTCAGTTATACCGCTTTGAGAACAATTTCTTATAAAAACAAAAGAAGAAACATCGAAATTGTATCCACAATCCGTATATTCCTTAAAACTTAGGCTGTGTCTGTAAACTTGTATTTGAGGATGTAGTTCTCGCTCATCTTCTCTGTAATTTGAAAAAATACGCGTTGTAATATAGTCGTCGTTCCATTGTTTAGATTCGATAATATAGCAAATCTTATTGTTGTCTTTATCAAAACCACAAATTAAAACGTCTATACCCATACCACTAGTAGGTAATGCGTATTCGATTGCTATTACAGCGTCACGGGTTATATTTGACTTTTTTATACTGGCTTTTAAGTCGTTAACAAGTGTTTTCCATGCCAAAATTTGACTTTCGCTAGAACCAGGATATATTTCTATTAGTTGATTAACTATAGAATTGTTGTCATCATCTAAAAAGTCTGCGATTGTTTTAATATAACCTAGCATATTTATCTTTCCTCTGTAGCGTCCATTATATCGCCGATATTGCATTGTAATACCTTGCAAATGCGGAGCATTACGTCCATAGAGACGGTTTCGTTTTTGCTCATCTTTGCCATAGTGGAAGAAGACATATCCGTTAAGTTGCATAGAGCCGTCTTAGTCAACTTTTTATCTATGAGTAATTTCCAAAGTTTATCGTAACTGACTGTCATATTTACACCTCATACAGTACTGATAGTATTGTAGCAAAAAAGAGAAAAAATTGCAAGTAATTCCTTTGACATATCAAAGGAATTCTTTGAAAAATAACAGTAAAAAACCGAGGCGTTTTGTTTATCCCTCGGTTTTTCGTCTACTCAAATATTTCTTCTATCTTTTGGGCGGCGGAACGGTCGGCGGTTTTTAGGAAGTGGCTGTATATATCAGTCGTGGTACTGGTTCTTGCGTGACCTGCTCTGCCTGCCACCGTTACGATAGGCACGCCTGCGGCGATTTGCATCGTGATATTCGTATGTCTAAGGCTGTGAACGGTGCGTGCTTCAAGACCTGCCGAGCGACAAATTTTTTTCATCCACATATTTATCGTACCGGGGTAAATGTTTCCGCCGTATTCACCGATAAACAGACGGTTGCAGTTTTTCCACTTATCGCCGCACATCACTCGGTATTCTTCGTACCAAGCCTTATATTCCGTCAGCACCGCTATCAGTTTGTCAGATATGGCAATTACGCGCTTACTGCTTTCCGTTTTCGGTTCTTTCAACACCAACCCAACCTTGCGAACGGCGGTGAGCGACCTCGCTATGGTTATCGTGTCGTTTTCTAAGTCGATATCCGACCATTCCAGTCCGCACAGTTCTCCACGGCGCATACCCGTTAGAAGAAGGGTAAGCATAGCCGTTTTATAGCGGATATCGGAATACTCGTCCGCCGCCTTATAGAACTTTTTAGCGTCTTCGTCATCCATATAATCAATTTCCCGTGGCGGTCGCTTAGGGAAGGATATGTAGTCGGCGCTAGCGTAGTTATCGGTTATCAGCCTTTGCTTTTTTGCCGTAGCAAGCACCGCCCGTACGGTCCGCTTTATTTTGCTTATCGTTTCGTAGGCGTATTTTTGTGTCGTATGCGTGACGTTGAATAAGTTTTCCGTTTTCTCGCCCAGCGTTTCGGCTAGCCGTTTGGCATACTCGTAACTGATTTGCTTACCTGCCAGCGCGTTGGACAGGGAGCAACTGCTGAAATTCTTTTCGTATCGTAGTTTCATATAACCGATACCCGTTTGGGTCATTTTCTCACGCAAGGTTGGTTTTGCCGTAACGACCGTAACGATCTTTTTCATACGGTCGAGTTTATCGTAGTATTGCTGTATGATATTCGGCGTAAGTTCTTTGAGTTTGTATCCGCCGATATGCTTATTCGTCAATTCTATGGCGCTCTCGCAGTTTACGTAATAACTCGCAGCCACTTCGTCTTTTCGCCTTTTTAGCCACCAGAGCGCGTAGTCCGAGAAAGTGGTTTCGGGGGATTGAGTCGGCTCTCCCGACGCCGTTTCTGCCGCTTTAACGGCTGTTTCGTATTCGGCGGCGAACAACACTACTTCCCGTTCCGTTTGTTTTGGGGTAAGCCCGACGGGCGGTTTCCAGGTGGTGGAGTGGACTTTAATTTCTCCACTACCTTTGTCCTTGATTTTAACCTGTATTCGGTAGGTAATACCGCTTTTCCCGGGGCGTTTGCTTATACTTGCCATTAAATTACCTCCTACGGCGTTTTATTAAGGGGCATAGCAATCCCTTTAACAAAAGAAAGCCGTAAATTTTTAGAAAAGTCTAGCGATTTAGTCGTGTAAACCGCTAAAATATTTAAATAAATCGTCTAAATCCACTAATAGTTTCTTCCCCGTAAATACGCAGCGGATTTTACCGCTTTTGCAAAGGCAGCGAACACAGTTAGGGGTTACCGCCGTCATAGGGTCTATCGCCTTAATTTCGGCTATGGTTTCGGTTATCGTTCTCATTCTAGGAATCGTCATCTAATACTCCTTCTTGCTCATATTTTTCTCCTTTTCCTTGAATCTTCGTATCTTCGCTGCATTGTTGCGTCATTCTTCGTATCTTAGTTTCTTTGAATTTTTTGATTTTTTGAATAAATTTTGATTTTCGTTTGAATTAAAATCAAAAATCAAAATCGAACGAAGTGGCGTATTTTTAGCCTTTTTTTTAAAGATTTGTCACTAAAAACGCCTTTTTCGCCACCTCGAACGAGTTTTGAAAATATTTTTTGATTTTGTGCTTTGATTTTTGATTATGCGAAAACTCACGTATGATTGCCGCCCCGCTTATGAGTTAAAAATCGTAGAGATTTGACATCCCCCCCCCAGGGAACGCAATTAGACCCTACCACTCTCGTCTTCCATTTTCTTGATTTCATCGCATTCCATCAGGGCGAAGTAGTGTACGTACGCACCGTCAGGTTCTTGCTCGTACTCGTGCTTAATATAGCAACGACGGGTCAGAAATTCTTCTAATTCAAACGTCAAATTATAGGTGGTAATAATATCGATTCGTTCGGTTTTGGGCAATCCGTCGTTGTAGATATCTTGCAATTTCTTGGTGTTGAGTACCCAGCCGTCGTTACCGCTTTCTTGAGCATAAATTCCTATAATATTTTTCATTCTTTTTTCTTGCGAGTTTTTAAGTTCTACCACGTTAAATGTCTCCGTTAATAAATTTTAATAGTTTTTTCTCGTTTTGTTTGCGTACGAGGTCACGCATATTTTCGCAGTCTAACTGCCGTTCGAATAGGCACGAGCCTTTAATTCGGTGAGCCGTCCGTTCTTCGTAATTGCAATTCGCCATTAGGGCGCTGATGCGATAATTACTTGAATAGATGGTTGGTTTTTTAGCATTGATACGAGTATTGATAAGGTCAAACGCTATCGTTTGCAGCCAACCCGTACCCGCTTTAACGTTTTCTGCGCCGACATCGTCCAAAAAGAGAAAGTCAACCGTTTCGGCTTTGTTAAGTACGGCAGACTGCGCCGAGTTGTTTCCAAAGCCTTCTTTTAGTTTTCTTTCAATCTCCACGAAACTGGTAAACAGTACGGTGTATAACTTATCCGCCAGGGCGTTACCCATACATGCGGTAAGATGAGTTTTGCCAACGCCGGGAACGCCGTAAAGATAAGCGCCGACGCCCGCCGCGTACATTTTGTCCGCGTGAAAGCAATAGTTCCGACACATTTGATAGACTTCCTTGTTGTTAGGTATAATCGTAGCCGTTTCAAACGTACAGTTTCTAAAATGCTTTCCGAGCGCGCTGTTACGGCGGTATTCTTCTACTTTTACTTTCCGTTCATGCAGTTTTCGCTCGTTTTCGGCTTTTTTATAAGCCTCTTCACGGCATTTGCAGGCGACGGGGAAATAACTGTCTTCAATACGGCATACCCTTGGCGTGTGGCAGTTTTTGCAATAGGCAAGTCCGTCGTCGCCCAAGTATTCGTCGGTTTGTAGTACAATCGTTTTCATCAATCTTATTCGCCCCAGTCGATACCGTAATTACTTTCGTAAGAAATATTATTTTTATCTATTCTACTTACTGTATTATGGTTAGCGTTTTTAAGCATATGCTTTTCGCATTTTTGAGCGTTACCCACGCTTATTTTTGACAGCGCTATTGAAGAATTCGGTTTAATAATACGCTTACGATAACCGTTATCATCTGTAATGCGACTAACTGTTATGAGTTTGTAACGTTTAAGTACCCCTATCAATCTGCTCACCGATTGAATTGACAGGTTTAATCGCCTTGCAAAATACTTATTTGATGCAAAGCAAAACCCGTCGGTTTGTGATAAGGCGCAAATCTCTCCATGCAGTATTTTTGCGCGTGGCGGAATAGAAGTGATAGAATTCACTTTTTCGTCCAGTTTTATGTAGTTCCTACTAGTTATCAACGTGTTTCCTCCTGTTTATATATTTGTTAGCAATCTTGCGAACACTCGGGTAAAATTAAAAAAGAATCGACAATTCCTTTTTAGGAAGGGAGCAGACTAATCTTCTACGTCGGCGTCAAACTTACGAGTTGCCACTCCTTTTGATATAAGACCGTCAACGGCTGAAATTATTGCAAGCGATTCGTCTTCGTTGTCGACCACGAGCGAATCCAAGTTGTCCACTTGCATTAGTTTGCGTACTACTAGTCTGGCAAATTGATTTTTGCGTAAGAATTCAGCCATATCGGGAGCAAGTTCCTTTCTTCCTAATCCGATCAATTCCATAACCTCATACTCGGTATTTTCATCCACTCTGTAAGCAGAAAGGATTTTCTTGAGAACCTCGCCTACGGGCGGATAGCGTCTGTCGTTTTCAAGGTCGGAAAGATATGCCGGGGATATTCCTATTTCTCCACAAGCACCACGGAGCGACAAATTGCACCTTTCTCTTAACTTCTTTATCATTTTTCCGAAGGTAACGCCTTCTGCGTTTGCAATTACTGCGCCGTTTTCTCTTCTGGGCATAGCCTTATATTTTGCCATAGTCTTACTCCTTTAATATATGTTCGCATTTTTGCTTACATCAGTATTATATGCAACTTAAAGACCTTCGTTAACAAAATTGCGAACATTTTTTAAAATTTTTTTTAATTATGTTTATTAGAATTGATATATTCACTACAGATAGCGCGAAAATTGCCACAAATATTAGTAACAGACTGCCAGCCGTTTTGTGCAAAAAGGGCTTACTTGGTTTATTCATCAACAAATTCATTTTTATAACTGAGTAATATATTATATTTCTTTTTGTCATTTATCAGTTGTAGGAGTTCTGCCATAAATAAATTTTTGTCACCGTCAAGTTCGCCGTATTCCGTGATTATCGCTCACTACTTAATGTAGCGTTTTATCGTTTCGCCTAGAACAGAAGCGTAAGCGTTGTCATAGTATGCGATATCGAATGACCTGCCATTTCATCTATCGTTATACCAAACTACTTTTTGCCTCCATATATTATCGTACTGCAAAGTATACCGTAAAGGTTTTCAAAAGCCCAGCGAAAGCGTGCTAAATATGTGGAATTAAAAAGTGCTAATATATGAGCAATTTTTTATTGTTTGTGGCTTAAATTGCCAAAATGTGAACAATTTTAATTTTATCACGCTTTTGTTTATATGGCTTGTTTATGGTTGATTTTTTTGCTAGGGAGTGTTATAATATTAATGTTAGGCTATCTAACAAGGTTTTGCTCTTTTATAAAGGATTATAATAAACAAGGAGTAAAAATCATGAAACAAACAAAACAATTTGACTACTCAAAGTTTTCAAAAGAACAAGCGTGGTATAATCCCGAACAAAAAGACCCTGCTTGCTGGGGACTGCACGAAATTGACGGTGAATTACATATTGACATTGCTCGCTATAAGAAAGTTTGCAACGAAATAGGTATTACAGAATTTATCCCTAAGGAATGGGAAGACGTCAACGAAGGTTGTTTTATTCCAGCGAAAAAAGCAAAGTATGACTACAAAGTCAATATGTTTAGGGACTTGATTTTTGAGTTTAAAGGTGACTGGTTTCAAGAATACAAACCTATTTTTGAATTTATACGCACACCTGACCAAGTTCGTGAAAGTGCAAGACTTAACGGATTATCTATGATTTCTTCATCTGAGGATATTGATTCAGTCGAAGAAGACGCTATGTTTGCAATGGTGCGTCGTTATAAAAAATACAATACCGTTATTCAATCGTTGTATTGTTCTTTTATTTCAAAACTGGCAACTGAAATTGACCGCTATACACTTATCGTGATGTGTGAACTTGGTTATAAAGGAAATGACTACAATTTCGATTCGTTTCGAAAGTTTTCCGACGGCTTACAAAAGGACAAAACGGGCAAAAAAATCAGCCAGTTGAAAAAGTATAATGCGTATAACTTGTTGCATAAAATCAACAATTTCTTAAAGCACAATACCGTTGAGGCTTATAATAAACTGAAAAGATTTTATCCCAAGAATGTTTGCTGCGTAGAAAACGGTACAGCAAAGCAGGAATACGAAAACGGCATGTTTGCTGGCGACTGGATTATTCTTGAAGAAAACTACATTGACGCGCTTTTGGATAAGTTGGTGAAATTCTTCGACGATTATTGTGTTCATTTCTTAAAAGAAAACATTGACGAGGCTGACTGGAATTACGCTGATTACTTCTATAACGCTATTCAAGAAATGCGCTATCCTCACGAATACTTCGGATTACCATAAAAAACTAGGTCACCAAATTTGGTGACCTTTTTGGTTGCCTTGGGTTTTTGAACGCTATAAAAGTTGTTAAAAGACGTAAAAATCATGCAAAATACGGCGGGCAAACGGCGAAAATGACGTAAAATACGCATTTTAGGTATTTTGCAAACCCTACGTCAGGGGCAGATATATCCTCCTAAGGGACAATTGTGGGTTCGATTCCCGCAGGGAGTACCAAAAAAAGCAACCGAGAAATTCGGTTGTTTTTTTGTTATTCTGCGGAAATCGCCCCAAGGTTCGACCGCCTACGCGGCGAGCGCGCCCTCTCTGTCACTTCGTGACATCTCTCCCATTTCCTTGGGAGAGTTTACCCGCAGGGAGTACCAAAAAATAACGGACGTAATCATACGTCTGCTATTTTTTTATATTCTCTCGTAATTAAACTCTCTTTTAGTTAAAGAAAAGACGTTTGCAATTATGTAACTGTCTTTTTTATTCTTAAGTAATCTCGATATATATCAACATTTTACTTTAAAGTTCGGTTGGGGTTTTGTGGTAGCGTTTTTTAAAAGCGCGGTAAAAAGTTTGTCTGCTGTTAAAGCCGCATTTATAAATTTGCTCGTCGATACTTATGTTTTTGTCGTAGTTTTTGCAAAAATTTTCAAGGCGAACGGTGTTGACGTAATCGCATAAACTGCACTTGAGTTCGGTGTGCAAAAGTTCGGACAAATAATACTTATTGTACTTAAACATTTGAGACAACGAAGTCAAAGATATCGGTTGTTGAAAATTCTCTTCGATATAGTGCATAACTTTGCTTATCACGTCGAAATCTTTTTTCGGTGTGGTCGAGTTTTGGCAAAAATCGAGGCTTTCGTAGCAAATCGCCAAGATGTCGTAAACGTAAGAAAAACTGAAAAACTCGTTGTTTAAATTGACAACTTCGTCAGCCTTATTTATGCGCGTCAAAAGTTTTTTTGCGTTTTTTCCTTTAATAATGGGCGAAATGGGGTGGTTATTTTTGAGTTTTTCAAAGTAAAGCGTCAAGTATTTGGGCGGAATAAGCACTCCTACGTTTTTTTCGCTAAAATCGTTAATTGTGTGACTTAAACCCGACGAGACGAAAAATGCCTCGCCTTTTTTAATGACGTAACTTTTATTTTCCAAAATAATTTCCATTTTGTTTTCGACGCAATACAAAATTTCCAAACTTTTGTGGAAATGATTGTTGTAAGACAAGTTTTTGCCGTGCAGATAAAGCACGTCTTGATTATTGCGGTCTCTGTAATATTCAAAAAAAGTCATAATTAGCACCCCAATTTTTGATACAAATTGTAAACCATTTGATATTGAATTGCAAGTTTAAATGCATTATAATATACGTAAGATTTGTTTGTCAAGTCTTAAAAAATTTTTTTGGAGAGGAAAATGGTTAAGAAATTATTATCGATTATGATTTTAACCTTGGTTGCCGTATGCAGCATATGCGCGTTTACCGCATGTTCGCTGCCGCAGTGTCAAAACGATAATCACGTTTACGGCGAATGGCAAACCGAACAAGAGGCAACTTGTCTTGTAAAAGGCAAGAGAGTAAGAGAATGTGAATATTGTCACAAAATCGACGAAGAGGAAATAGACACCATTCCTCACGACTACACCGAATGGGAAGTCGTTGAAGAGGCAACTTGCGTTGCAACGGGATTAAGGTACAGAATTTGTCTTCTCGGCGGCGAAAGAGACGAGGAAATAATCCCCATCGACGAAAATGCGCACGTGTTTACCCCCGGAATTTGGGAAATTAAAGTTAATCCCACTTGTACTACCGAGGGTTTAAGAAGCCACGTATGCAACGTTTGCAACAATTCGTTTGACGAAATTATGCCTATCGACGAAAATGCACACGTGCTTGAACTTGTCGAAAGCGAAAGCGTAAAAGCGACTTGCTCTCAAACGGGCACTAATCATTATAAATGTAAAAACTGCGATTACACCGAAGACAAAGACGTCGAATTAGATATCTATAATCACAGCGCATACAACGCTAAAACGGGTTATTGCGACGACTGTCACGGTTTGCTCGACAGTGCTGTAGAAATTAAAAACGAAGGCAAAGGTCTCGATTATTACGAATTATATTTAGAAGGCGACTTTGAAATAGAGTATTACCTTCAAAACTTTGCCGGCGTAGAAGCGGCTTGGGACAACTTCATTTTCGATTTAGGCATGGGCGAATACGTAAACGGCAGACTTCAACGCGTTGGCGCAAGTCATATGCTTATCCCGTTCCACCCCGGCGATACAAACGCGCATTACGGCAGATATTGGACGGCTACTAATTGTAGTTATGAAGTCAACAGTTGGTTCTTAGGACCTAACGGCGAAGACCCCGGATTTGCTGTCGAAATGCAAAAAGGCGTTACCGCTAAAGTTACGCTTACAAATGTAAACGGCTTTATTACAATGGTCGTTGAAATGACTTGTGTTGACGGATACACTTTCCAAGGCACGTTTAACGTCAACTTCCCCGGAGCGAAAGTAATTTACGTAGGTCTTACGGGCGAAGACAACAGAGAAATACTTAATCAAGTATATTTAAAATCGGGCGCATTTGCTACTGCTGCCGAAAAAGAAAGCCAAAAATTAATTACCGAATCTAAAACGATTACCAACACGGGTAAAAACGTAGAAGGCGTAAATTATGCTTTTGAAGGCGATTTCGATATGTATTTCGACTTTGAAATGAGCGGCGCGGCAAACAGAAGCGATTGGCACAGTTTCATCTTCTATTTGTTCAGCGGAAACGGCGCAAATTATGCAGTTCCCGGACAAAACTTATTGTGGTCGGGTACGGCAAACGGTGCAGAACCCGAAAATAGCGCGCTATATCATGGTTTAGACCATTTAGGTTTCTGGCGTAGCGACGTCGGCGGATACGACTTCGGTAAGTGCCTTGAAAACGCAAAAATTTACTTACACGTAGTGAGAAACAACGGTTACGTTACCGTAAACGGCGTTGCGACTACAAACGGAAACGTATTTGCTCGTTACGGCTTTACTTCGATAAGCAAATTGGAAGGAACGGTTACGTTCAGAATTACCACCGAAAACAGCACGGCAACGTTTACCGATATCAGATTAGTTTCGGGTGAACTTGCTCACAACGCTACTCGCGAAGTAATAACGGTTAAGTCCACTTGTGTAGAAAAGGGCAAGAAAGATATTTATTGTATCGTCTGCGGAGCATTGGTAGAAAAAGACGTACCCGTAGAATTAGACCCGCATAATCACGTAGGCGCAGAAACTTACGTTGAAACGGTTGCGCCGAGTTGTGCGGAAGGTAAAGAAGAAGGCACTTGCGCTTGCGGAGAAACGGTATCGAGACCTATTCCCGCAAACGGACAACACATAATGATAGACAACCCCTCGGCAAATCATGACGCAACTTGCGTGGCTGAGGGAAGAACGAACTCTAAAAAATGTCAAAACTGCAACGAAGAAACTTATGATACGATTCCCGTAGATATGTACGCGCACGTCGCTTACGACGAGGGTAAAGGATATTGTTCCGCTTGTAAGGGCTTCTTGAAAGAGGAAATGACGATTTCAAATCAAGACACTAAATACGTAAACGTTTACGATTTATACGTAAGCAGCACGTTCGAACTCGTTTACAAATTCGACAACCTTCATTTTGACAATAATCCGGACGGCAATTGGCACAACTTTATATTTAAAATCGGTATGGCGGACTACTACAACGGAACGCTTGCTCAAGTAGGTACTTTAAGCAGTCACATGCTTATTCCGTTCCACCCGGGCAACACAAATACTCACTATGGCGAATATTGGGAAAAGAGCGGTTGTAGTTATAACGTAGACAGATGGTTCTTAGGACCTAACGGCGAAGACCCCGGGTTTGCCGTTGAAATGATGAAAGGCACGAGCGTCGTTGCGACGATTAAAGGTGTAGACGGAATGATTTACGTCAACTTCGTCATCACGTGCAACGCCGACGGTTACGAATTCAGAAGCAACGCGGTACTCAACTTCGGCGGCGCAAGATATATACATATCGGTTTTAGCGGCGAAAACAACCAAAACCTTGTAAAACAAGTTACGTTAAACAGCGGCAGCGTTGCGGCAAACGACGTCATCGGTACAGAACTTTTAACCGAAGAAGTGACCGTAACCAACGCTGACGGTACTAAAAACGTAGAAGGCGTAAATTATGCGTTTGAAGGCGACTTCAGCATGGATTATGAATTCGTAATGAACGGCAACGCTGGAAGCGATTGGCATAGTTTCATCTTCTATATTTTCCAAGGCAACGGAACTGACTACACAGTACCGAGCAGCAATTTGTTGTGGTCGGGTACGGCAAACGGCGCAGAACCCGAGGATACTGCATTATATCACGACCTCAATTGGAAAAATTATTGGCGTTTCGATACGGCTAACGTGACGAATTTTGCAGAGCAACTCGCTACCGCAAAAGTATATTTACACGTAACGAGAAAGGACGGATATATCACCGTTACGGGTAGGGCTGTTTCAAACGACGAGAACGAAACTCCGTTTACTTATTACGGATTTGCTTCTATGAGCAAACTTGAAGGAGTAGTTACCGTTCGTATCACAAGCGAAAACAGCGCAATAAAATTCACCTCCATAAAACTTTTAAGCGGAGAAATTTCAGAATAATTTTAAAAGGGTGTCACGACTACATAGGTTGTGACACCCGAATATATAAAGAATTGGAGAATTTTAATGAATAAAATTTTAAAAAAGGTATTGTCGTTAAGTCTTTGTATGGCAATTCCGTTAGGCATGATATTAAAGGAACCGATGAAAGCACAAGCATTGAGAAATAAAGTTGACACAAACGCAGAAATAGCAAGAATGATAGCGGAAGAAGGCATGGTTCTTCTTCGCAACGAAGGTACGCTTCCGTTTAAACAAAGCGACACGATAGTAGGCTTGGGCGACGCTCAAGACTCGGGAATGATTTACGGCGGTCTCGGCTCGGGTTGGGTCAACGCAACCAACATGGTAAGTTATGCTCAAGGACTTAAAGACGCCGTTAAAAGCGGTTATATCAAAAGTTATACGACGATCGACAGCGCGGATTCGGGCGAGCGTGCAACCAAAGCAATGTATTTCATCGCTCGTTCCACCACCGAAAACGAAGACAACAGCGTTTCTTCTTATTATTTAAACAGTCAAGAAAAGACGGACATTTTAGGACTTATCAACGTTTACGGTGCAACCAATGTAGTCGTGGTTTTAAACGTAGGTATGGTTATCGATACCACTTGGCTTATCGAAAACGAGGTTGGCGCGATAGTGCTTTCATATTATGCCGGCGAAAGAGCGGGCGAGGCACTTGCAAACTTGTTGACGGGAAAAAGCAACTTCAGCGGCAAAACCGTAGACACTTGGGCTAAAGATTACACCGATTATCCGAGTTCTTCTATAGGTACTTTTGCGGGCGACGCAAACACCTTCTACACCGAAGACATTTACGTAGGTTATAGATATTTCGAGACTTTCGACAAAAACTACGAAAGAGTAAATTACGAATTCGGTTACGGTTTGTCTTACACTAAATTTGAATTTACCGAAAAATCTTTTACGGTAGACGGAGATGAAATTACTTTCAACGTTACCGTAAGGAATAAAGGCACGCGCGCGGGTAAAGAGACGGTTCAAGTATATTATTCCGCTCCTCAAGGCGAATTCGGAAACCCCGCAAGAGAACTTGCAGGCTTTGCTAAAACGAGTTTGTTAGCCCCGGGTAAAAAAGAAACCGTAAAAATCACTTTCAAAATCAGCGATATGGCTGTTTACGACGACCAATCGCTTATACGCAACAACAGTTGGGTACTCCTTAAAGGCGATTATAAATTCTACGTGGGAAACAGCGTTAAAGACGCCGCTTTAAACGGCTTAATGGACAGCGTTTACACAGTAAACGAAAACAAAGTTTTAGAGACGACTTGCGATTTACCCGCCACTCAATTAAACAAGAGACTTCTTTCCGACGGAACTTATCAAACTTTGGGTAACAGCGAAGGCTCTTTGGTAAAACACGTTGTAAAGGCTTACGGCGCAAACACCGTTCAAGCCGAAGAATATTCCGCTAAATCTCAAAATCCCAAGACCGAAACTTTCTACGTCGGCGCGGATATGTCGTTCGGTATGGGTAATTTAAACAACACTTTCGGCGAATGGCTCGAATACGACCTTTACGTCGAAGAGGCTGGCACTTATAAAATGGCGTTTTCTATGGCTTCGGCGTGGGCGAACCAAAACGATATGTTCACCGTCATGATAAACGGCGAGGCTCAACCCATTAAAGTAAATATGGGACAAACGACCGTAGACCCCAATTCCACCAACGAATGGTATAAATGCGCGTTGTTGACTGACGATACTTACGTTATCGATTTACCGCAAGGCGACGTAAAACTTCGTTTTAAGGCGAACGGCAAACTTTTCCAAAACATAGATTATTTCATGATTTATAAAGATACCGTTTCAAGTAATTATCAAACGGTTATCGAGGCAGAAACTTCGGCGTCTTCCACGCTCGGTACGGTTCAAATATCTAACGGTACGGCTACCGCGCCTTCTAACAAAGCGGGCAACGTTTACACTTATACTTTAAACGTAGAAGAGGCTGGTGTTTACAATATTTCGCTTTTGGCATCAAACGTTTCGTTCGCTTCCGAAAACAGCGTAAAATTATCTGTAAACGGAAAAGCGACTGACAAAAACTTCTCGCTTAAACGTACTGCCGTCGGCGGAGAAAACAGTTTAATAAGCAACAATTACGTGTTTACAAAGTCAAGTTCGGTGGCGGTAACTCTTCCGAAAGGTTTGGTTACGCTTACGTTTACCACTTTGGACGCGTCGCTCACTTGCATCGACAAACTTTATATTTCTCCCGAAAAAACGGGCAGCGAAACGGGCGATAATTATTACGACAACACCAACGATTTTACTTATATCGAAGACATAAGCGGAACGACGTTGGACGAATTCTTGACTTATAACGACGTAGTTGCCGATATAAACAAAATGGACGATTTTGTAAGCCAAATGAGCATAAGCGAACTCGCTCGTTTGCTTGCGGTCGAACCCGACAACAACGACGCTCAAACGGGTACGGGCGGCGTCGGCGGCAAATACATTTCGTCTAAATACGGTATTCCCAACGCAAACACTTCCGACGGTCCTGCGGGTATCCGTTACGTAAACTCCGCTTTGTATTCTACTTGGATGCCTTGTATGACGTTGTTGGCTTCCACTTGGAATGTAGACCTCGCGCAAACTTACGGCGCGGCTGTGGCGATCGAGGCAAAACTCGGCAACGTTCAAGTTTGGCTCGCCCCGGGCGTAAACATTCACCGTAATCCCTTGTGCGGAAGAAACTTCGAGTATTATTCCGAAGATCCGTTAATTGCCGGTATGATGGGTAAATACGTAACGATAGGCGCGCAGTCGCTCGGTATTTCCGTTTGCGTAAAGCACTTTGCGGTAAACAACCAAGAAACATCGCGTTACAGTTATAATGCTTGCGTGTCAAATAGGGCATTGAGAGAAATTTACTTCAAACCGTTTGAAATTATAGTTAAGGAGGCAGACCCGTATGCCGTGATGAGTTCTTACAACAGAGTCAACGGCGAATACGTGGGCGCAACTCGTCAAATTATTACCGACATGCTTTACAACGAATGGGGCTTTGACGGAGCGGTATTCGGCGATTGGACTTCTACGATAAGCCATATCAAATACGTACAAGCGGGAAACACTTTCAAGAGTTTCGTTCCCGATTACGATATGTTGGTTGCCGCATACAGAAACGGCGTTTTAACGAGAGAACAACTTGAATTCTGCGCTAAAAGCATGTTGCGTTTCTTGATGAGGACGGATTCGTTTATAAAAGTACAAACAAACTTCGACAATCAAAATGCCGTTACGGTTAATCTCGAAGATTCGACTTCGTGGACTTACACCAAAAACGGCTATACGACGAATATGTTTAGGTTGTACGCCGAAACCGAGGGCAAATACACCTTCAAACTTTCGGGCGCGGTTAACTGCAAAGTTTTACTCGATAATAAAGAAATTGAAGTAAGCGGCGGTAAATTCACGGTAGATTTGTCGCTCGGTCAACACGATTTAAAAATTTACGGCGAAAGCAGTGCGGTTGAAACGTTAAAGGGCATTACGATTAGTCCTTACAGCAATTCAACGCCCGATAATCCTACCGATTCGGACACTTCAAGCGATTCTTCCGACACATCGTCCTCGGGCGGTTGTAATTCGGGTCTTGCGGGCGATATGGGCGCATTGTCGGCGGCATTGTTGCCTATAGGCGCGGCAATGTTTGCAAAAAAACGCAAAGAAGACTAATAATTTTAAACATTGACAAAACTTCGTCCAAAGCGGCGAGTTTAACTCCTATTATTAAAATTAAAGAAAAAACGCTGTCCTTTTATTTTGAAAGGGCAGCGTTTTTTTGATAAAATCATGAGTTATGGATACCGATTTTGCAAAAAATTAAAAAACGGTATCCATAACTTGACTTTTTAGACTTTTAAAGCAAATTTTTAACGAGTCCGACTAAATGGGCGTAACGAAAGATTTTTGCGAAATAAATTAAACGGATTTTACAATGGCTAATTAAAAATAACGCTTTATGAAAATGCGTGAAAGGATATAAAAAACCGACGTCGTAAAACAGCGGTGCAAAAAGTTTAAAACTTAAAAATAAAAAGCGTAAATGTCATCTTTACAGCAACTGTATTGCGTAAAGATGACATTTTTTGTTAATAAATAAGCAAAATAATATTAATCAAAGCCGACTACAGTGCGCGCATATCGATAAAATAATAACACTAATATAAAAAGAAAAACAATGAATACACAAGCCGATTATTTAGGTGTATAGGCTCGCTTATACATATTCATTATTATATAACCGCTATATAACCGCAAAATTATATGATTTTAAAAATTAATCGCTAAATACAAGCCAAAAAGCAAAATATGTTGTTGATAAAACCGCGCAAAAAGCAAAAGTTTTTGCAAAAAAACAAAGGTAGATAAAAATTCCTCGTTTATACCGTATGCGTTTTGTCATGCGGTTATTTTTTATTGTTAAAAGGCTGTTTTTTAAGACAAACGACTGTGGACAAATTTCCCGTTGAGAGAGTAAACCGTCATTGAAACAGTGGTAAAAAGGTGGATTATTTTCTCTTTTTTAACAAAAACTATTGACGATGAGGGTGTTAGACTGTAATATCTAATTGCAATAAAATTATAAGGAAATAAAATAGTTGAAGTTTGAGAAATTAAAAATAGAATACGAAGGAAAAGAGTGTTTTATAAAAATTCAACGTGTGGGACAAGAGCATTGCGCCTCGCAAAAAGCGGTTGAAGTGCGCAACTGCACTTACTATTCGTTCCACTTGATTACGCACGGGCTGGGGTACGTTCAAAACGGCGACGACATGGTGTGTTTAGGCAAAGGCAACGTGTTTATTCTTTGGCCTGGCGTAGAGTGTAAATAT
>CAKQKQ010000036.1 GCA_934249265.1 uncultured Clostridia bacterium
AAAATGCTTACCGAAAGTATCCTCGATTATATCTCGACTTACGGCTTTGAAGTTAAAAACTTAACAGACGGTTGGTCTATGAGCGATCTTTCTGTTGGTCCTGCGGTAGAATACAGCACCGTAACGGTAGAATTCAAGAGCGAAGGCGGAAAAACGCTTGCAAACCCCGTAGTATTCAAAGAATACATTAAGGGCACGGCATACTCTTGCAACGCTCCCGAAGTTGTCGCTTACGAAGTACATGCAGATCAAGCAACGGTAAGCGGAACGGTAGCAGATGAAAACGAAACTATCACGGTACTTTACAAAAAGGTTTCCAACATCATTACTGTAAACACTTATGCCGACACATTGCTTATCGAATCAAAGCAAATTGCCGCACAACCCAACTCTTCTTACACGGTAGAAGTACCGCAATATGCGTTCTACAAGACTACCGACGTTGCTCAAATTCTTCAACTCGAAGAAGAAGACGTAACAGTAGAATTTAGAGGATACTCTCTCGATACTACTCAAACAATTGCTAAACCCAACGGACAAAAATTCGGACCTTTCCCGATGGTAACAAACAACACGGGATTTGAAATTTCGTTCAATTTAACAGGATTAGACAATGACTGGTATCAACTTTTCCACTCTAACAACGTGCTTATATTTGACGGTTGCGTAAGATATATGCCCAATGGAAAGGCTTGGTCCGACTGGTACGACGGCGATTACGGT
The DNA here is from genome assembly GCA_934249265.1 of uncultured Clostridia bacterium. Classification (GTDB taxonomy): domain Bacteria; phylum Bacillota; class Clostridia; order Christensenellales; family Borkfalkiaceae; genus CAKQKQ01. Next base: position 724 of record CAKQKQ010000036.1, read on the forward strand.
TATGGCGCAAGTTATAAAAACCAATTCGGCACGGTAGGTTGGGATAACGTACTTCCGAGAGACAACAATATTCGCATCACGGTAGCGTTTAGACCCGACGGTTCGCTTTACTTCTACAGAGACGGCAAACTTGCTCTTACGTTCTTTGCAACGGTAAGAAATAAAGATGCAAATGCAAACGAAATCAGCGACCTTGTATATGCGTTTATAAACGATATTGCAACCGATGGATTCTATATCAACCAAAATGCTTTTAACAATATGGCTGAAGGCGGCGAATTTACTCAAATAAGCAACCTTTCGGTAAACTTCCACCCCGCAACCGAATACGATAAAAATACTACTCTCGAACTTCCCGCTTATTATGAAAATTTAGGCACGGGTTGGGGAGATAACATCCACGTAATTCAAACGTTGACGGGCGACTTCGACGCAGTGCTTGAATACAGCCAAAATACAGGCAGCGAATGTTGGCAAACTCCTCTTCTCGTCATAAGAGACGCAAACGAGCACGGCAACGTTGCGGTAATGCGTCAAGACTGGTGGGGTTGGATAGACAGCACAACCGGAACACTCGGCACGGGTAACGTTGACGGCGCAGATATAAGCAGATTTGCTAATCCGTTGGTACCTAACGGTGCAATTAGTTTCGACGACTTCCTTAAATTAATTAAAAAGGCAGACGTTAAGATCGAACTTTCAAGAAAAGGCAACGCCCTTACTATCATAATGAAAATTACTGCAACCGACGGCGATATGAAAGGAAAATCTGTTTACGTATCGTACTGCATGAGCAATATTTCGGTTGACACTATCGAAGTTGCGTTGAGTATGGAATTTGCAAACGCAACTGTTACAAGATTTGCTTACGCTCAATAAAAACCGAGCAAAATTAAAATATTTGATTAAAAAATTATTTTAATGACTTGCGGGGTAGCGAATTCGCTACCCCGCTTTATTTGTCTTTATTTAAGCACCGTTAAAATTTGCAAGTAACATTAAAATCTATTTAACAACGCTAAAGTTTAATAAAAAATTTTAAATTTATTTAAGTAGCATTAAAGGCGGCGCAAAGTTTGAATAAATTATTGATAAATATATTAAGCCCTCCTTGTGCAAAGGAGGGTGGCGTGCGGTACGCGTGACGGAAGGATTGTAAAAGCAAATTTCAACAAATTAAGTTGAATTTCAAAAAATAAGCCGATTTTTAACGTAAAACAATCCCTCAGTCAGCCTTGCTGACAGCCCCCTTTGCACAAAGGGGCCGAATAAAAAGCATACTTTATTTATAAAAAACAACAAAAAGCGAGGTGATTTTGCAATTACGTAAAATCACCTCGCTTATATAAATCATAAAAGTAAATTCTTCGGCTAAAACCAAAATTTTTCAATTCCTTGCAGACTTATGCAAAAATAATTTTTTCGCTCTTTTATGAGTTTAAAGCATATTCATTATTTCTTTTGTGGACGTAAGTGTTATGCCGATTTTAAGCGAAATAAAATAATCTACAAGCCTTATTGCTTTTTTCTTTATCAAGTTGTCAACGGTCGGTTTTTGTCCGTCAGCAAAGCCGTTTAACGCCGATAAAAGATATTTATATGTATTTACATTAAACTCTACGTCGGTGGTTTTTCGGCAGTTTTCACAAGTCGCTCCGCCCGCGTCGAAATCGAAAAACGCCCTATCGACAAGTTGCTTTCCGCACGAAATACAGCCGTGTAAATTCATGCCGTAGCCCAAGTAAGAAAGAGAATTTAAAAAGAAGTTTAAAAGCGCGGTTATTGCGTCCGCGTCGGTGTAAGCAAGCGTTTTAAACGTGTTGACCGTAAGGTAAAACATTTGCTCGAAAACCTCGTTTTTATATAGTGCCTTGTTGATAAATTCAACAATAGCCGTCGCCGAATAATATTTAAACAAATCGAGGCGCAAATTGTAAAAACTGTCTATTTGCGTAACCTCGGTTACGGTAGCCCTTTCGCCCGTTTCACTCAATACGTATTCTGCAAAACAGAAAGGTTCGGCGGCAAATTTGAGTTTTGCCCCCGCTTTTTTTACTCCTTTTATCTTCGCCCCCAAAACACCTTTTTCAAGAGTAAAAAGGGTGAGCATTTTGTCGTTGTCGTTGTAATCTACAGCCCGCAGTACAACACCGTTTACTTTAGATATCATCGTCGTCTACACTGCCCGTCGTCAGTTTTTTGTACAAGCGGTAATAGCCCGCCTTGCCCGTTTTTTCAAAAAGTTCCCACGCCATTTGAGACGGAGTTTTGCGTTTTTCCATTTTCCCTCCTTAACCGAAATTTTTATCTCGACTAATATAAAATAATTCAGTCTCGCTAATTAATTGCGCGACAAAATCATTTTCTCTCGAGCGGCGTTATATTTAAGTTTAAGTCGTTTGCAAAAACTTAATTTAAGCCGCTTACGCATTTAGTATGCGCCCGAAAGGAAAATTTATTTATTAAAATTTCGCTTTATAATTTTCCCGCCGAAATAAATTCCGACGGGTCGTTTTTTATTTTTTAATTAAATTCTTCTTCGCCGTAACCGTATTCTTGAAGTAAATTGGGTTTGTCGCGCCAATTTTCTTTCACTTTTACATATACCGTCAAAAACACCTTTGCGCCGAGGAATTTTTCCATACTTTCCCTTGCGAACGAACTCACTTCTTTAAGGGCTTTTCCGCCTTTGCCGATAAGTATCGCCTTGTGGTTTTCTTTTTCGCACACGATATCGAGATTTACCTCGTAAGTGCCGCTTTCTCTGCGGTAAAATTCGTTGACGACAACCGCCGTTCCATGGGGAATTTCTTTGTCGTATTTAAGCAAAAGTTTTTCCCTCATTATTTCCGCCACCATAAACTTGACGGACTTGTCTGAGACTATATCGTCGCCGTAAATCGCCTCTTGCTCGGGAAGATTTTTCACCAAAGTATTGAGCAAATCTTTAATGTTTTTGCCCTTGCGCGCCGATATCGGCACTATGTCGGCAATTCCTTCGACGTCGGCAAATTTCGCAAGCACCAAAGGCAAATTTTCCTTGGGCATTATGTCGATTTTGCTCACCGCAACGACCACTTTTACGTCGCCTTTTAAAAAACTTTTCAAGTTGTTTAAGTCTTCGTCTTTAATGCCGTTGTGTCCGTCTATCACAAACAAAACAAGGTCTACGTCTTTTGCCGCGGTTTTGACCGATTTTTGCATGCGCGCGTTTAAAAGCGACGACGCCTTGTATATTCCCGGGGTGTCCTCGAAAACTATTTGATAATCGTCCGTCGTCAATATGCCGAGTATTCTGTCTCTCGTTGTTTGCGGTTTAGGCGAAACTATGGATACTTTTTCGCCCACCAACACGTTTATAAGCGTAGATTTGCCCGCATTCGCTCTACCTACAACAGCCACCGTTCCGCTTCTCATAAGTCCCTCGTTAAATTTAATTTAGCCATAATTTTTTCTTCCAAGTCGCGCATTTGCGCCTTGTCTTCGTCTGTCATGTGGTCGTAACCGAAAAGATGCAAAATGCCGTGCACGAGCAAGTAATTAATCTCTCTTTTTTCACTGTGTCCGTACTCTGCCGCTTGTTCTTTCGCCCTTTTTAAACAAATGACTATCGAACCCATAAAAATCGCGCCGAGTTCTTCGTCGTAATCTAAAGGAAAATCGGCGATTTTTACGCTTTTGCCCCTTATTCCGTCAAGCATGGGAAAAGACAACACGTCGGTGACTTTGTCTATACCCCTTTGCTCGTTGTTGATTTTTTTAATCTCTTCATCTGAAACGAACGACACTTCTATCGCATATTTGCTGCGTTGTTTAAGCACGCCGCACACCGCTTTACTTATCGCCTCGGAGTCGAAATAGTTTTGTTTTTCGGCGGTTTCGTCTAAAAGCAAATTGAGTTTTGCCATATTATTCCTTTCCTCCGATATCCGTTTTGCGAATTTTTATCTTGGGGTATTTTACTCTGTCGTGGTAAATACCCGCGATATTTTCGACTATCGCGTTGCGGATAATTTCGATTTCGCGCAAAGTGATATCGCACTCCGAAAATTGGTCGAGTTCCATTCTTTCTTCTATAATTTCCCTAACCGCTCTATCGACTTTTTCGCCAGACCTATCGTTCATCGAACGAATTTTCGCCTCGCTTGCGTCGCAAATCATGATTATTGCGGCGATTTTGGTCTGCGGTTTTGGTCCTTGATAAGAATAATTCCTTATGTCTACTTCATTGTCGGTAAATTTAAGTGCCTTTGCATAGAAATATCTAATCGGCAACGTGCCGTGGTGTTGAAGTGCGACGTCTGCCAAAAATTGCGGCAAATTGTTTCTCTGTATCAAATCGTAACCGTCGGTCGTGTGCGAACGAATTATATCGACCGAAAGTTCGGGCGTGAGTCCCGTATGCGGGTTTTCGCCCATTTGGTTTTCGGCGAAAAATTCGGGATTTTTAAGTTTTCCCATATCGTGGTAATAAGCCGCCGCTCTCGCCATAATCGCCTTTTCGCCTATCGCTATTGCGCACGCTTGCGCAAGCGTGGACACGACGATACAGTGTTGATAAGTACCGGGGGCTTGAAGTCTGAGCCTTTTAATGAGTTTTGCATTGCTGTCGGTAAGTTCCGCAAGACGGAAGTCGGTATCCACGTTGAAAATGTACTCGAGCAGCGGTAAAAATATCATTACGAATACTATAGAAAGTATGCCAGAGAAAATACTTAACGCGATGAGCCAAATGCTGTTTGCGCTGTGCGGTATTACTTCCAAAATAAGCACGCAAATAAACGCCGGTATCGATATGCACGAACCCAAAAGGAAAAGTTTTGCCCTTTCAAGCACTTGATTTACAAGATAAATGCCCAGCACGCCGCAAGTGAAACCGAGAATAAGCGACGAGAATATCGCCTTGTCCGAAGTGCCGACGAAGTTGATATTCGTAAACGTGTCCATTATAAACACCATTATGCAAAGCACGGTGTTTACCGTAATCGCCGAAGTTCTATCGACAAGCATAAGCGTGAGAATTGCGCACAAAGCAAACGGTCTTGCGTAAATGCCCACGTATTTGCCGACGATATAAGACATCAACAAACTTATTTCCACTATTACGAAAATAAGATTTACGTTGGAGGCGATTTTTATTGCGTTTCTGTTTTCAAAAATGAAATACAAATACATTATGCCGACGAGTATCGTCGTTTCTACCACCAAATATAAAAAGTCTTTTCTTGTGGACGTGTTTTTAAAATACTCGACAAACGCCGCTTGCGACGGGTCGTTTAAATATATCGTCGCAATATATATCCCGGCAATGATTATCGTGTGTAATACGAACAAAAATATTGTCCTTACGTAATCCGACGTCTTCCACGGACTGATTTTGCGTGATTGAACAAACATTGTTTTCTTCCTCTTTTAGTTTTTATCGCTAATTATCTATAATATGATTTTTTATTTTATTAACTTGATTTTGATTTGTGGTTTCATTATGCGCGTACAACTTTTAAGCGTGTATGCTCTATATACGAGGTGTGCGCGTACAATTGTTTTTTATTTGGCGTAGGTTTTTAATTTGGCGCGCATACGGCGTGCGCCCGCGATATACGTGATATGCGCTCGCGCGCGAGTTTAAGGCAAATTTTGTTTATACAAAATGCCTTTTTGTTATGCGTGTGCCCGATAAATTTTATAAAATCAGCCACTTTTACGCAATACGTATATCGTAAAACGGGAAATTTATAAAAATATTTTAAATTTGCGGTTTGCCTTTTCTAAGCGCGTCGAACTTGGCTTTCGCCTCTTCGCTCTTTGAATATGCGTTGATTATTTTCATCACGAGCGGGTGTCTCACGACGTCCTTTGCGGTAAGTTTGACGATTTCTATCCCTTCGATATTTTTCAAAATTTCCGTCGCGTGTATAAGTCCGCTCTTCTTTCCCGTGGGAAGGTCGATTTGCGTTACGTCGCCCGTAACCACCGTTTTGCTGCCGTCGCCCATTCTCGTGAGAAACATTTTCATTTGTTCTTTAGTGGTGTTTTGCGCTTCGTCCAAAATTATAAACGCGTTTGAAAGCGTCCTACCGCGCATATAAGCGAGCGGAGCGATTTCTATTACGCCTTTTTCAATGAGTTTTTGATAAGTGTCGAGCCCGAACATTTCTTGAAGAGCGTCATACAAAGGTCGCAGATACGGGTCGACTTTAGACTGCAAGTCCCCCGGTAAAAAACCGAGACTTTCGCCCGCCTCTACCGCTGGTCTTGTAAGAATGATTTTCTCTACTTCTTTGCACTTATACGCGGTAACCGCCATTGCAACGGCGAGATAAGTTTTGCCCGTGCCGGCAGGTCCTACGCCGAATACTATCGTGTTTTTTCTTATGGCGTCAACGTATTTCTTTTGCCCCACCGTTTTGCATTTTATCTGTTTGCATCTCGGCGTAACGGCAATTACGTCGCCCACTATATTTTCCACTTCGTCGAGCATTCCGTCCTTTGCCATTTCGATGAGATATACTATCCTCGTCTTGTCGATACCCTCGCCTTTTTTGATGATATCGACCATTTTACAAAGTACGTCTTTCGCAATCTTAACATTTTGCTCTTCTCCGGTGATTTTTATTTCGCCCGATTCCACGTACGCTTCGGTTGTTGTAGAAGACGTAACGAAATCGAGATTTGCGTCAAACACACCCAAAAGTTTTGACAAAACGTCTACGCTTTCTACTTTAATTTTTTCAGTAACCAACGACAAATTATCCTCCGCTTATGGTCTTTCTGTAATATAATTTTACCTCGACCGTATTTGCCTCTTTGTTTAATATTATTTCTTGTTTTACCGCGTCTTTACCGAGATTAAATTTTGCAAGTTGTATCGCGTGCAAAACGCTGTCGTCCGAAAAATCGTTTACGCTTATTTCTTCTTTATAAACGTACTCGATAATCACCTTTGCAAACACGTCGGTCGGGCGTTTTTCGTCGTGATAAGTGTAATATCCGTCGACGATAATTTCGCCTTTAACTACGCTTTCGCCCGTTTTTTTAAGAGCCGTGCCCCTATAAACGGCTAAAAATATTATTTCGCCGTCGTCCTCGGCAACTATTTTATCCGTCAACGACAAGCCGCAGTCGCCGCTTTCAACCGATTTTTCGGTATGCACGACAAGCCTATATCCCCTTTTATACACCGAAACGAATGCAATTGATTCGCTGCTTGAAAAAACGTCTTTACTTATGCCGTCCGTGTCAACGTTTTTAAAAAGCGAAAACTTTTTCACAGAGCGGCTGTTTAGCACCTCGTCGATTTCGTTTTTAAAGTAAACCGAATCGCCCGAATATTCCACTTTTACAACAAACGTATTGCTTAAAAACAGCAAAAACGTGAATATTAGTACCCCTATGGCGATACCCGATCTCGATATAAGCCGTTTTAACGGATACAGCACTCCGCTATAAGACACGCTTTCATTATACCACATATTTTTGCAAATTGCAAAAACTTTTTTATCGTCTTTACTGTTATATGTAATTATTAATTTATTGCGCTTTGTTATCTCGGCTTTTTCGATGCGTACTTTGCGGGCTTTAAGTTTTTTTAAAAGCAAAGCGTAATTGCCGCCCCTTAAAACCACCGTGGTAGAAAGTAGCCTCATTGCAACTTTTCCACCTTGATTATTTTGCCCGATATCGCCACGTCTTTATCGTAAAGTTTTTCGATTTTTAAGTCCTTGCCTTCAACCGAAATTTTGCCGCTTTTCACCGCAAACAACACCTCTTTGTCGTTATACCCCACAATGCCTTGCACTCCCTCGAAATATCCTCCGCGCGATCCGAACACTTGATATCTGAAATCGCACGGAACAATCTCTTTTTCTCCGCAAAAAAAGCACGTTACGTTTTCTATAAAACTCATTTTAAACCTCTCTCGGTTATTATCGGTATATTATACGGCTTTCGGCATAATCAATATACCCGTTTAACGCAAAAACACGCCTTGAAAATGCAAAAAAAATAAAACCGCACGGGCGTTTTGCCGCATACGGTTTTGTATTATAAATTTTATTTTCGCCTTGAAAATTTTGCCGCAAACTTTGCTTAAAAGCGCAAACCTCGTTTAAAACATCGTTTTTTCTTTAATAATCGACTCTATTTCGCTCCAACTCTCTAAAGCGAACAATTTTACTTTGTCCGACGAAGAAGTGGAAAGCGTAATGTTTCTCACGTTGTAAATAAACGACATTAAACCGCCCGAAACCGACGCGCTTTTTACACATTCGTAAAGTAATTCTTCAAAGCACACCGTATCGCCGAGGTTGTATTTAATAATTATCCTTTTATCGGTAAGCACATAAACGGTGTTTGCAAGTTTCGCTTGTTTTTCAAAAATGCTCATAAGCCAAAATACTTCGGGCACGATATGAATAATGAGCAGCGCGACAAACAAAATCGCCATCCATATTTTTTTGCCGTCCGCAATGCCGATAGCCACGCTGACCCCGACGAAAAAGCAGTCGCCGGCAAGGCAAATAAGCGCGATAAAAATAAGCAACGCGAGTTGACCTTTAAGCCTTGCGCTCGCCTTGGGTTTTACCTTTTTCAGCACTTCTTCGCCTTCGTATAAATAATTTTCCAATGCCTTTTTATTGTCCATAACATACCTCCGTAAATAACCGCCTTTGCGTTTTTTAATTGCCGTTTACTCTTTTAAATTGGCGCAAAACAAGCGCAAAACTGTCATTTTTACTAAATACGTGTTTTGTAAACGCGTCAAAACTATTAATCTATAAACTTATGCACGATATATTCGCATATCTTAATTCCCGCAGCCGACGGCACGAAAGAAATGCTTGCGGGCGGCACTTTTCTCGTTGACAAATCGCCTTTAATTGCCCTTGTGGGTTCTTCTTCGGTATAAAGTACGTCTACGTTTGTGATACCGCGCGCTTTAAGTTCTCTCCGCATTACTTTACACAACGGGCAAACGTTAGTCTTTTTTATATCGGTAATTTTAAACGCCCCGCCGTGCAGTTTGTTTCCCGTACCCATACACGAAATTATGGGTATATTTTTCTCTTTTGCAAGGGATATGAGCAACAATTTTGACGTGACGGTATCAATTGCGTCGGCAATGTAATCCACTCCCGAAAAATCAAATTCGTCTTTGGTCGTTGCTTCAAATCGCTTTGTATATATGACTATTTCCACGTCGGGATTTATGTCTTTAAGCCTTTCCATTGCGACTTCGGTTTTATATCTGCCGACCGTGGAATTTAAGGCGAAAAGTTGCCTATTTATATTGCTTTTGTCTATTTTATCACCGTCGCACAAAACAAGTTTGCCCACGCCGGCGCGGCAAAGTCCTTCCGCAATGAAAGACCCCACACCGCCGAGACCGAAAACAGCCACGGTTTTACTCTGTAAAATATTAAATTTATCTTGTCCTATAAGGTTTATTTCTCTACCGAAAATTTCTTGCATACTATTTTGATTTTTGCAATGTCGGCGTTTTTATCACGTCGCCAAAGCCTATACTTAAAAATTCCTTTTTTCTTTTTAATTTCTCTTTATATTGCCACCGCTTATAATAAAAGATTTATATTCCGCGCCTGAAAAAACCTCTTCGTCTACGTGCGTGCAAGTGATAATCGTTTGCACCCCGTTCACCTTTTCAAGCAAGCGTTTTTGGCGATTTTTGTCAAGTTCACTCATAGCGTCGTCAAGTATCAAGACAGGATACTCGCCTTGAGTCTGTTTAAAAATTTCAAGTTCGGCAAGTTTTAACGACAATGCCGCTGTGCGTTGCTGACCTTGCGAACCGTAGTTTTTCACGTCTTCGCCGTTGACTTTTATCTTTAAATCGTCTCTGTGCGGCCCGACTGTGGTATAACCTAAAATTCTGTCCTTTTCGACGCGCACGGCGAGTTCTTCAAGTAGTTTTTTTTCAATGTCCGCTCTGTCGCCGTCGTAATCGTCTTCGCCCTTTACCGTAAGATTTTCTTTGCCGTCGGTAATAAATTCGTGAGCAGCCGAAGCAAAAGGTTGAAGCCGTTTTATAAACAAATTTCTACACTCGATAATTTCGGCGGCGGTAGAGGCAAGTTGCCTGTCCCACACTTCCAAAGTGGAATAAACGAGGTTGTCGTCCTCTTCCTTTAAAAGGTTGTTGCGCTGGTTTAAAATTTTGCGATAGCGTTGCAACGAGTAAAAATAACTGCGATTTGTCTGCGACAAGGCGATATCCATAAATCTGCGCCTATCTTCGGGGCTTTCTTGAATTAGTTTCAATTCCCCGGGGTTGAAAAACACCGAATTTATATTACCGAGAAGTTCGCCTATTTTAGCCACGGGCGCGCCGTTGATTTTCACCGACTTGCTTTCGTTTTTGAAAAATTCCATTTTCACGTTGACGTTGCCGTATCTCGAGACCGCCGTGCCCTCTATTTGGGCGTTGTCTTTACCATAAGAAATAACTTGTTTATCCCTCGTCGCGCGGGTGGAATAACCCGTACATAAATAAAAAATCGCCTCGGCGCAATTGGTTTTGCCTTGCGCGTTATCTCCGCTGAGTATGTTTATACCGTCGGAAAACTCAAACGACTCGTTTTCGTAATTTCTGAAGTTGTTTAATTGCAGATTTTTTATATACATAATTTCACGATAATTAACTTGATTTTTTTAGGTCAACCCTTTATAATTATATATAATTATTATTTTTTGTCAATTACTTAACGGGAAAAGCGCGTTTAAATTGCAAAAAGCGCGTAAAAACGGATTATCGGCGCATTTGACCGCTTAAATTTAAACAAATATCGAGCGTCACACTATTGACGATAGCGCGGCACGGGAGCGAATACACTTCGGCGGGGATAAAAAGCCGTAAAGCGGCACGCTTTAATCTATACAAAGCGGCGCGGGCAACCCCGTAAAGCAGTGCACTTTTTATAATATAAAACAGCACGATTTAAAATATATAAAACTGCACGCTTTAAACGCCGCAAAATATTTATGTCGCAAAAAGTCCGTTAAATAAAGTTCGTTGATACGTTATCGGAGGAATTTATGGAAGTTTATGAGATACTATGGAAAAAAGTTTTGGAAGAACTCGAGAAGACCACTGCGCCGCTCGCTTACGAAACTTTTATAACAAGGCTTACGCCGGTAGACGTCAACGGCACGAAACTCGTTTTGTCCATTCAAACGGAGACGTTAGCCAACACCATAGCGTCGAAATTTCTCGATAAAATTAAAGACGCGATATCAAAAGCGAAAATCGGCGTGACCGACATAGAACTGCACATAGGCAACTCGAAAGAGGACTTTCTTGCGGCAAACGGCTACTCCGCTTGCGACGTCGAAATAGAAAGTATGCCCATAAACCCAAAATACACTTTCGATTCGTTTGTCGTAGGCAACTCAAACAAGTTTTTATACAACGCGGCAAAATACGTTGCGGGCGCGTCGGGCACGAGCGACACATATAACCCGCTTTTCATTTACGGGAATTCGGGTCTTGGCAAAACGCACATTATGCACGCCATTGCCAACGAACTTATGAAAAACAACCCCGAACTTCACATTTTGTACGCCACTTGCGAAAAATTTACAAACGACCTTATCGCGACTATCAGACAAGGGCGAGGCGAAGGGCAAAATTTTAGAAATAAGTACAGAAACGTGGACGTACTTATGATAGACGATATACAATTCCTCGCGAAAAAACAATCCACTCAAGAGGAATTTTTCCACACTTTCAACGAGTTGTACGGTCAAAACAAGCAAATAATTTTATCCGCCGACTGCCAACCGAGCGAGATAGAACTTTTGGGCGAAAGATTGCGCACAAGGTTTGAAAGCGGACTTTTGGCTCAAGTTTTACCGCCCGACCTCGAAACCAAAATCGCGATACTTCAAAAAAAGGCGGAAGAGAAAAAATACATACTCGGCTTTGACGTAGCGCAATACATCGCCGAACACAGCGACAACAACGTGCGTTCGCTTGAAGGACTTTTGAATAAAGTAATTTTTGCGTCCATGCTTAAAGAAGAACCGATAACCGTCGCGCTTGCGCAAGAAGCGATTAAGGAATCGTCCACAACCGAGCAAACCGAAGCCACCACCGTGGACACGGTAATAAACGCGGTTTGTTCATTTTATAAAATCAAACCCGCCGACTTGACGGGCAAAAAGAAAAATAAAGAAATCGTCGAACCGAGACAAATTTGTATTTACCTTATATGCGAACTCGTTTCCGTACCTTTGATGACTATAGGTAAGGCTCTCGGCGGTCGAGACCACACCACGATTATGCACGCTCGCAACAAAATCGCGGCAGAAATTAAAATCAACCAAAAAGTCGCAACTCAAGTCAACGATTTGAAAAACCTTATACTTAAAAAGTAAAAATTTTATTCTTTTGCTTTTGTTTTGTATTCCATTTCCCTTTTTGCGTTTTCTTTTTTATTAAAGGCGCAAAAGGGAAAATATTTTTGTTTTTATCGAGCGAAAAACACGCCGTTAATAGAGCGAAAATATGCAGTTTTTGACGTTTTTACGCAAAACGTATGCTGTAAACGCGACAATTTCAATTATTTTTATAAAACATTTTAAAACCTAAACAACTATAAAAATCTTTTATAAAAACATTGTAAATTTAGCAAACAATTTTTGAATTTTACCTATTTAGGACGAAATTATATGTATATTTTTAAAGAAGAAAATTTTGACGCCGTAGTTATCGGCGCGGGACACGCGGGCTGCGAGGCGGCACTTGCTCTTGCAAGGACGGGACAAAAAACCGCCCTTTTGACCGTTGATTTAAACAACATCGCATACATGGCGTGCAACCCCTCTATCGGCGGCACGGCTAAAGGTCATCTCGTGAGAGAACTCGACGCGCTCGGCGGAGAAATGGGCAGAGTTATTGACAAAACCATGCTCCAAATAAAAATGTTAAACCGCGGAAAAGGCGCGGCTGTGCAGTCGTTGCGCGCGCAAGCGGATAAATACGTTTATCACACGCAAATGAAAAAGGTGCTTGAAAACACCGACAATCTTACGCTTATTCAGTGCGAGGCGACCGACATCAAGGTCGAGGACGGCAAAATTCAAGGCGTAATGACTGACGTGGGCGCATTTTTACCGTGCAAAGCGGTGGTAATCGCCACGGGCGTGTATTTAAACAGCAAAGTCATCGCCGGCGAGTGGTCTAAAAACGCCGGACCGAGCGGTTTTGCCCCCGCAAACGCATTGACTCAAAGCCTTATAAATCTCGGCTTTAAGGTGAGAAGATTTAAGACGGGTACTCCCGCCAGAATCGACGCAAGGACGATAGATTTTTCTAAATTTGAAGTACAAAACGGCGAAACGGACGTGTACCCATTCTCGTTTATGAGCGAAAGGTTACCCGAGAAACAAACGCCGTGTTATTTGGGTTACACCAACAAAAAAACTCACGAAATTATACTCAACAACCTCGATAGAAGTCCCCTTTACAACGGCACTATTTTGTCGGTCGGTCCGAGATATTGTCCGTCTATCGAGACAAAAGTCGTGCGTTTTAAAGATAAAGAAAGGCATCAAATTTTCCTCGAACCCGAAGGCGCGGACACCAACGAAATTTACGTTCAAGGTATGTCAACTTCTCTTCCGCACGACGTGCAAAGGGATATGTACCGCTCTATCGAGGGTTTTGAAAACTGCCGAATTATGAGATATGCTTACGCAATCGAGTACGACTGCATCGACAGTCTCGACCTACTCCCCACACTTCAATATAAAAAAATCGAGGGACTGTACACCGCCGGTCAAATAAACGGCACAAGCGGATATGAAGAAGCGGGCGTGCAAGGACTTATCGCGGGACTAAACGCGTCGCTTGCGCTTCAAGGCAAAAAACAAGTCGTACTTCGCCGCGATCAAGCGTATACGGGCGTGCTTATCGACGACCTCGTGACAAAAGGTACTGAAGAACCTTATAGAATAATGACTTCGAGAGCGGAATACCGCATTGTTTTAAGACAAGACAACGCCGATTTAAGACTCACCCCCATTGGTAGAGAGGCGGGGCTTGTCACCGACGAAAGGTGGAACATTTATTTAAAGCGTAAAGAAATTTACGAAAAAGCCAAAGAAGAAAGCGCGAAAAAACACTCACCAAAAGAGTGCGAGGCGTTTATCATTGCGCATGGCGGCGACAAACTTACGGGCGGCATTTCTTTTGACGACATGATAAAAAGGAATATTTCCATAAGAGAAATCAAGCAATATTTCAACGCTTTTGAGGGCGTGCCCAACGACATTTTGGACACGGTGGAAATCGACGCCAAATACGAAGGATATATAAAACTCGAGTACGAGCAAATCGAAAAAAGCGCGAAACTCGAAAACAAACTTTTGCCCGCCGATTTAGACTACACGCAAATCAAAGGACTACGGACGGAAGCGCAACAAAAGTTAAACGATATACGACCCTTAAACCTCGGTCAAGCGGGGAGAATTTCGGGCGTAAATCCCGCGGACATTGCCGTGCTTATGGTGTACTTAAAAAAATAACAGAGGTAAAAAATGCTTATTGACGCACACGCTCACACAAGCGCAATCAGTTGGTGCAGCCGCAGAACCGCGGAAGAAATTATCGCCCAATGTATATACGACAAAACCGACGCAATTGTGCTTACAAATCACTGCAAAAAGGAATATACTGACAACATTGCGTACAACGTATGGTGTAAACAATACAACGACGAGTTTTTCCACGCCAAATCCGTGGGCGACAAAAACGAGGTAAAAGTCTTTTTCGGCATAGAAGTAACGTCCGCCGAAATGAAAAATATCGATTATTTAATTTACGGAATAACGCCAGAAAAACTGCTTTCATCCCCGCCGCTTTTCGACTTGACCCAACGCCAACTTTTCGAGTATTGCTTAGATAACGGATTTTTGCTTTATCAAGCGCACCCGTACAGAAACGGAGCGACTCCGCAAAACCCCGATTATTTGCACGGAGTGGAAATAAACTGCCACCCGTTATATAAAACTTCCGAAGAAAAACGAGTGCGCGAATTTGCCGAGAAAAACAATTTGCGACTTTCGTGCGGTGCGGACTTCCACGGCGACACCTATAAGCCGAGATGCGGAATGTATATACCCGACCATATAAACGACGGGGTTGAATTTGCCGAATATTTAAAGACGCATACCCCTCGCCTTTTAATCCACGATATTATAGTTTTAAAATAACAAAACATATTAAAAAGACCGTTTTACACAATACGTGTTATGTAAAACGGTCTTTTTTTGTTTCAAAATTTTATCATGTGTTCGTTTGGTTTGCGTTTATAATCTCTTCGATACGGCTGCATAAATTTAAATAATCATCGCTTAAAGCAAGCACTCGCTCGCTTTCAAAGCCACCGTAAGCATAGTCAGAGTTATCTAAATATAAATAACATCTACCGTTTTTTACTATAAGTATTTCACGCTTAAATTGAACAATTTTATCTTTCGATATCAAAGTAAACATATACGCGTCGAAATTATCGTCGCTTAAATCGACTGTGGTTGCAAACATATCGTCAACCGTTTCTAAATAACTTAACAGCGCGTCTTCTTCGGCGGTACATTCATACTCGAAAAAATACCATTTTCTTTCGCAATTTTCATAATATTCGGTCGCGTTTTGATAATCGCTTTCCTTGCAAAACAAATGCCCTTGGTCGCTTACGTAAAGCGGATACTTTAAATCGTGATTATTTATTTCGTAATAATACCCGCTTACAGCGTTCCAAAAGAGGAAAAATCTTTGTTTATAGGTAAACACGGGCGTTTTGTCGTCTATACCTATTAGCATACTCTCTTCAAAATTTAGTCTTTTATACGTTGTATCGCCGACGCTGAACGATAAATCTTGATATCCGCTTTGATTAATAACTTGACCTTTCACGGGATAAGTTTTGTTTGCGACCATCGTGACGCCGCTCACGTAAACGGGAAATATCGCCGCAGTCAACGCTCCTACCGAAACAAAAACTATGCCAATAATAAAAAGTGCCTTTCTTTTTATCTTTTTTGCACCGTAAATAATCAGCATGGCAACGCCGAAACTGACGAGCATTATTCCCAAAATAAACAGCATCGACAACGCAACCATGAAAAACACTACGCCCATTTTATCTTTTATAACCTCTCGATAAATCTTTACACATAAACTATAACATTGCCGTGTTTAACTTGTCAACCGTAAAAATATTTAATTTGTCTCAACGTTTAAACAATAAATATTTAAAGACTTTATAAACGCCTTTTGTATGCCTTTTAAATAAAAAACAACTGAATATTTTTAATTTTTTGACTGTTTTACGCAATACGTGTTATGTAAAACGGTCTTTTTTTGTTTATAACCTTATTAAAACGGCTATCGGGCAAAATCGCCCGATAGCCGCAATTAAATTGATTTTCAGTAAATTATTCATTTACTTTCCTTCTCTTTACGATAGCATAAACCGCTATTAAACCGAGTGTCAAAAGCATTACGTTAGACGTTTCTATGCCGCCCTTGCAACCTTTCTTTCCGCCTTTGTTGCCGCTGTCGGAAGTTGCTCCGCTGTCGCTCGTATTTCCGCTGTCCGTTGACGAGTCGGTGTCGGGGTCTGTCGGCTTTTCTTCAAGAGCCTTATATGCATCGTCAAGTGCCTTATACGC
>CAKQKQ010000037.1 GCA_934249265.1 uncultured Clostridia bacterium
CTATGGAAGTTGACCCTTGGTCATATATTTGGGTCGATTTTTACGGCGACGGCGTTGAAGAACTGTTAAACGCTTGCGGTTTGTCAAAAGAAAAAACCGTGCTTAAAAAAGTTGATTTTGCAACGATTTGCGAAATAATGAAGCAACTTTACGAAAGATACAACGGCAGTGAAGTGCAAGATTTGTTTTGTTATGCAAATTTAATGCTGCTTTTCGGCAATTTAATCAATTATGAAAAGCGGTACACTTCGTCGGGCGACGGTAAAAATTTGCAATTCAAGCAATTTAGAGACGCTTTGATTTATATAAACAACAATTTCAGAATGAATCCCACTCTTGCGCAAATCGCCGACGAAATGTATTTGACGCAAAAGCAATTAATTGCAATGTTCAAGGCGAACATAGGCATTACGCCGATAGAGTATATGAACAAATTTCGCATATCGTTGGCGTGCGACATGCTTATTACAAAGGACTATAAAATACAAGAAATTTCAAAAATCATCGGCATTGAAGACGAAAAGTATTTTATGAGACTTTTCCGCAAAATTACGGGAATGAGCGCAAGCGAATACCGCAAAAACTGCAAAGACGACGACCCGTTTTTGTGGTTGAAAGAAAAATCGCTCGATTTGAGATGATTTGTCGAGAAAAATTTAATTAAAGACGAGAAAAATTTATAAAAACGTATCTCGACCGCATTTTAATTTAAACGAAAACAAGGCGGATAAAAAATAAAACGCGTATTTTATTAAATGAAAGGTTTATTTTTAAACGTGCATTTAAAAGCATTTCATTAAAGGCGCGTTTCGTTTTAATTTTATTAAAAGCAAATTTCATTTCTCAACGGGCATTTAAAAAAAGTGCATTTCAATTAAAAAATTTTCAATAAAAATTATTTTTACTAAAAAATCAAAATATATCGCAACGCATTAAAAAGGAGGACTTACCGTGAAGGGAGTATTTAAAAAAGTTTTAGTTGTTGTGACGATTTGTATATTATGCTTTGCCGGTTGCGCGGACAAGGCGAAATACAATTATATTCTCGGAAACGGAGTAGTCGTCGACAACGGAAAAAGACCGACCGAGGGCGACGACCCGTTTTCAAACAAAGGCATTTACGCCGACCCCGAAGTCGAAATCGACGGCGTAAGAGACAGTCAATACGATTATCCCACCGGCAGCGGCAAATATCTCGTTTATTCGAGCGAGACCGAAACCACGTACGTTTCTTTATATAAAGGAAAGCGCGGCATTTATTATCTTTTCGAGTGCGAGGACGACTGTTTGTCTACTTTGAATATCGAAGATATAAATTTGGTTACCGCTCAATCGGACTCGGTAGAACTTTACGTCGATACTTACGGCAGCGGCGGAAAGACGAGAGGCAGTAATCAATTTGAATTCAGAGTTACCGCTTCGGGTCGTATTTATTCTTATTTGACGGGCTTTGTAGCGAGAGTATTCACTTACGGCACGTTAAACGACCACACCGACGTAGACCAAGGTTTCAACGTAGAAGGTTACATTTCTTACTCGGTGCTCGGCGACGACGTAGACGAAAACACTCCCACCTCGTTTGCGTTTGCAAGGGTGACGAAAACGGGCAACAAAGGTTATGCTTGGCACGGCAATTTCGACCCGCAAGTCCCCGATAATTATCTCACTTTGGGCAGAGACAATAAATTTTACACGCAAGAGACTTGCCCCGTAGACGGCACGATAAGTGGCAAACTTATCGACGCGAATAATCAAGCGGTTGTCGGCGCAAAAGTCAGCGCGGACGGATATAAAACCGTTTACACAAACAAAGACGGCGAATATTCGCTCGATATAACAAATTGCACGGGCGACGTAAAAGTCAATTTCTCTAAAAAAGATTATTTGGATAATCAAATTATAGTAGGAAAGAAAGATTTGCGTCTTGCAAAAAACAATGCCGTAGATTTAGGCACTTCGCTATTTTTGGCGGCAAACGCGGCGACTTACACGACGACTATAAAAGGCTCTGTTACCGAGCGTGACGGCGTTACCCCGATTAAAGACGCAACCGTAAGCGTTGGCGATTACAGAGTAAAGACCGCCGCCGACGGAAAATACACTTTAAACGCAGAATTGTACGGATACAACAATTTATTGACGTTCGGCGCAGAAAATCACATTGTTTACACTCGTAATCTGGCGGTTTCTGAGGTTAACATTGGTTCAACCACCGATTTATCGACGATAAATCTCGATGAAAATTACGGCAGCAGCGTAGATTTCGGCAGAAAAGCCTCCGACACGGCGACCGCAAGAATAGTAAGAGAAGAAAATTCTTTCAAAGTAGTGCTTAAAACGGAGTCGGTAATAGACGTAAATCAAGTCCCCGGTTCTAATTTCGAGGTATTTGTAGACACTAAAGAGTCTTGCGCGATGAACAAGCGCGACGATACGGACTATTTGTTCGTATTCCAATATGCCGACGAAGGCGTTTTGCAAGCGACCAATTACGGCGGAGCAGCCGTCAACACGAGAAGCATTAAGACGAGTTACGGCAAAATCAACGAATTGTATTACGTCGAAGTCGATATACCTTATTCGGTTATAAACGTAAGCAAAGACGAAGTTTTCGGTTTGTATTTCGGAATAAAAGTAAATTACGTTTGGACGGGCATGCACGATGCGCACGGCGATTACATTCAAGCGGAAGCGACCGTCAATTATATAAGACTCGACGAAAATTCGCAGTTATTCACTGGTTCGTGCAACACTCAACCCGCCGCCGATTTTAATTTCAATGCCGTCGGCAGAATAGGCGAGTTCAGCGGAAAGACCACTCAACAATACGACGTAAGTTACGCGAGAAAGGACGGCTGCGTAATGTTGAAGTTCGATTTAGTCGACAACGGGCAAACGATGACTTCTTCAAGTCACTCGATAAACGTGTACTTGGATATGAACGCAAGCGCAAGCAAAACCAAAAAAGACGCTTCCAATTATCACATTTCCATTTACCCAGGCCGTCCGATATCCGTGTATACGGGTTGGGACGTAGCCGCAAACAAAGAAAGCAGCACAAAACATTATGAAATAGACAGCCAAAACACTTGGGCTTATATTTATAAAAATTCGATTTACGTAAAAATCGACGTATCCATCTTCGGCGGCGACGCAACCAACGCTATAGGTTTTGCGGCGGGTATGTGGCACGACGGCGCGGGTGAAAATTCAGTACTGTCGTACAACGGTAAATCGTGCGATTTCGAAAATCCGAGCAAATACTTTATAGTTGACGCCGCGGGTAATATGAGCATTAAGTAGGAGGGTAATTTATGCAAAACTTTAAAAAGTTGTTGACCGTTTGTTTATGCGCCTTAACGATGACGCTTTCAATAGGTTGCAATTCAAGCAGTAAAGACATTTATATAAACGGCAATCCCGCGCTTAAAAATCCGCCTGCCGAAGAAGAAACTTACAAAAACACCTTTGAAGACGACCGCATAGCGGGTCAATGGCAAGAATACGGCATAGGCGACCCGTTCATTTATCGTTTTGACGGAACGTATTATCTCATTTGCTCGACAAAAGCGCAAAGGCAAGGCGTAAAAGGCTGGAAGTCGAAAGACTTAATCAATTGGGAACAAGTCGATAACGGCGTTTGCGCAAAGGGCTTTATCGTGTCCGAAACGGTTACGGAGTCGTTTGACGCATGGGCGAGCGAAGTTTATTATCTCGACGGAACGTTTTATTTGGTAGAATCGAGAAACGGTAAAGGTCACTACGTAATGTCGAGCACTTCGCCCGAAGGACCGTTCGAGCCGATTACCGAAAGCACGATAGACTCCGCTATAGACGGCAGTTTGTACATGGATATAAACGGCAAAATGGTGCTTTTCTCGGCAAACAGCAGCGTTGCCGCGGCATATATGGCTGACGATATGAAGTCGGCAGAAGAAAAAACGCTTTTAAAAAATTCCACAATGACGGGCTGGACGGAAGGACCTGAAGTATTTACCAGAGACGGAATAAGATATTATTTCTACACCGGCAACGGCGTTACGCAAAGGGCATACCGTATAAATTACAGTTACGGCTCGGCAGATAAATCGGTTTTCGACGACGAACTTACTCAAGGACCTAACGTGCTTTTAAACACCGACGACGATTGGTACGGTTTGGGTCACGGTTGCGTGATTTCGGGACCGGATTTGGACAGTTATTATTTAGGTTTCCACAACTCTTACGCAGAGGGTAACTCGGGCGGCAGACGCTTTAATATAGGCAGACTTTTGTTCAACGGTAGCGACGTAATGATGCAACACACGGGTCTTTACGAAAACATAATGCCCAACCTTCCCGATTACGCCGAATACGACTCGGCAAACCTCACCCAAGAAAACGGTTATTTGCTCAGCGGCAGCGAACATAAAGACAGTTTCACCGTAGAATTCAACTTCACGGGAACGGGCAAAGCGGTATTTTCTTATAAAAACCCGTCTAATTACGGCTATCTCACGTTTGACGGGTCGAAAATAGATATTCACCGCGTTCAGTCGGGCAAAGACGCTCTCGTAAAATCTTGCAACACTTTCAGAACGTACAAAACGGACGTTTTCCACGCGATTAAAATAGGATATAAAAACGGCTTAATGGACGTGACGTTCGATTATCAAGAAATCGCAAACGACCTTCAAGTAGGAGCGTTTACGAGCGGAAAAGCGGGTTATTACGGCGATTTTGATTACGTTGGCAGTCTTATTTTTAACAATACGGCTCAAGGCGACAGCGATAAAGAGGCTGTAAAGCAAGAAAATATCCCGTCGGTTACTTACACCGAACAACTCAGCAAACTCGGCAAAAACAGCGGTATTCAAGCCGCTCGCAAAACTTTGGCAAACGATATTACCGAAAACACTTACGAGATGAAACTTGCAAATGCAGGCGATTACGCGACTTATTTAGAATACGTAAGCGAAGACGGCAGTTACGGTCTCGATATGACGGTGTATTCAAAGCATGGCGGCAAAACGATAGGCGTGCAAGTGGACGGCGGCACTATTTACAAGTGGACTATTCCCGATTACAGCAAATACGCTTACGACGGATATATGAAAGTGAAAGTTGCCGACTTAAATTTGAAAAAGGGCAACCACTATATCACGATTTGGAATATGCAAGACGAATTTGCTTTCCAATCGATGTATATTGAAAGAAATTACAACGTAAAAGGCACTGTTTATCAACACGATTTAAAGACTTATCCCGAGTACGGCATATGGTATCCCACCTTCCTCGACTCGACAGACGACGGTTTGGCGACGACGAGCAGCGCGAGATATTTGTGTACTTTCGGCGACGGAACTTTGGAAGATTTAGAGATAAGTTGCGACGTTAAATTGACGGGCGACAACGGCACGGGCATAATCGGTTTAGTAATTGCCGCCGACAAATGGGCGTTTAACAACACCGATTTGGACAATTACAAGTCGTTGCAAGGCGATTATTTCGCATTCAACAACACCAAAGTGACGATAATCAGGTCTAATTATCAATATTCCGACGAATCGTGCAGAGATATATTTATATTCGACACAAACCGCGTTTACAACATCAAGGCGGTAAAACAAGGCAAAGTGTTGACTATGTACGTCGACGGCAAAAAAGTGTTGGAAACGTTTGACCCGATGGGAAAAAATAGAGGATATTGCGGACTATATGCAAATTATATCGAAGGGGTATTCTCTAATTTGAAAATAAAAACTTTATGAAAGGAGAAAATGTAATGAAAAGGAAAGTATTTTTAGTATTGTTATGCTTAATTACCGCCCTTGCGCTTGTAGGCTGCGGCACGCCGGTCGACGAATTGGCATCTGCCAGAGAAACGGCTACTACCGAAGTAAGCGCATTTGCGGAAAAAGCAGAGTATGCCGATTTAGAGACGGAAGACGTCGCGCAAGTAATTGCCGACGCAGTCGAGGCTATCAAGGTTGCAAAAACCCAAGATGATATCGACACCGCCGTTTCTACCGCAAAGACGACTTTAGACGATATGGTGCTTGCAAAGCAAAAAGAGACAGCAAAAGCAAGTCTCGATACATACGTCGATTTAAGTCTTTACAGCGAAGGAAATAAGAGCGCGATAGAGACGATTATCGCCGACGCTAAAACGGCAATTGACGGTTGTACTACGGTAGCCGAAATTATCCTTAAAGTCAACGAGGCAAAAACGGCAATCGGTGAGGTAAAGACTATTTTACAAACGGCGAAAGAGACAGCCAAAGCGGAAATCGAATCTTATATTCAAGACGAAAGCATTTACAGCGCAAACGGTTTGGCGACTATTAATCAAATCATCGCCGACGCAAAAACCAATATCGACAATGCGACCGACCAAGAAACTATCGACGCAATAGTTGTTGACGCTAAAGCCGATTTAGACGAAGTGCCCACGCTCGCTCAAGAACAAGAGGCTGCGGCAAACGCGTTTAAAAATTCGCTTACAACCGATATCGGCAACGTTGTAGAAGAACTCATAAGAGTTTCCGGCGGAGACGTAATTATCGATGCAAAAGACGCAAACGGCACGATGTTCCATTTCGGAAATCAAGACGGTAACAACGCGGTATATTTCGACACGTATATTACGGTTGATTATCGCAACACGGTATGGTCGGGAATAACCATTTATTTCCGCGCTTGGGATACAAACAGCAACTACAAAATAAACGTTAAAGACGGCAAAATCGATTTATATAAAACGCAATGGATTGGAGGAAAAGTAGAAACGTTGCTTATGAAAAACGCAACGGGAATAAAAAACAACACCAAAATGCATTTGCAAATCGTTTGTTGCGGTTGGACTAAAAAAGTATTGTTAGACGGCGTGTGCATTTTCGAGATCATCGAAGACGGTTGCTCGGGCAGAATGTATATCGAAACGTGGCAATCGGGTATCACGCTTGGAACTCCGCAATATATCGAATATGAAAACGAAGCCGCGTTGAAGGCAGAGCATCAAGCGTTACTCGACGCTCAGTGCGTAAACAAGAGCGAAGCGCAAATTTTATCCGAAGCAAAAGACGCCGCAAAAACGACCGTTTCCGGTTATTTACAAGACGTTGAGACTTCTTACAGCGAAACAAATCAAGCGGTAATCGCGGGTATTATTTCTCAAGCAGAAACGGCAATTGATGGTTGCAAGTCGGTTGAAGAAGTAGACGCGGCTGTAGTGGCTATAAAAGCCCAACTCGACGCAGTATTGACGCTCGAACAAGAAACTGCGCTTTCCGATGCGAAAACGGCGGCAAAAGCGACAATAGCGGGCTATCTTGAAGACGTTGAAAGCAATTACAGTGAAGCAAACCAAGCGGTAATCGCCGAAATTATCTCTCAAGGCAACACGGCAATAGACGCTTGCGCTACTATCGACGAAGTAAACGCGGCGGTAGCGGAAATTAAATCCAAATTAGACGCGGTTTACACAATCGAGGACGAGCAAAACACCGAGTTGATCGCAAAGAAAACGGCAGCAAAAGAAGAAATCGAAAATTATCTTGAAAACGTAGAGACTAATTACAGCGAAGAAAATCAAGCGGTAATCGCAAGCATTATCGAAAAGGGTAAAACCGATATCGATGCATGCGCCGACGAAAACGCAATTGCAAGCGTAGTTGCAGACGTAAAAGAACAATTATCAAGCGTTTTGACGATTAATCAAGAAGGACCGGGAAAACTTGCAGAAGACTTTAAGGCGATCTGTTCTAACGTTTACAAAACGCCCGTAGACAGCATGGAAGTAAAAGACGGCAAACTTATATCCGATACAAAGGAAAAAGGCGTAAGCACCAATTTCAAGTTCGGTAAACAAACGGGCAATATAAACAGAGTTTTCGATGCTTATATGACGATCGATTATCTCAGTGCTTCTTCAAGCGTAACCATACGTTTCGGCGCATGGGATACAAACTCTTGTCTTAAAATGGTAATCAACCAAAGCAGCATTAAAATTTACTTTAGAAAATGGGATAGCGACCAAGGCAAAGCGGTAGATACGTTGCTCGTAAATCACGAAGGCGGCATTGCAAACGGTCAAGAATTCCACCTTCAAATTTTGTCGAAGGGTTGGACTAAAATGGTACTTATCGACGACGAGTGCATTTTAAACACTTGGCCCAACAAGTGCAACGAAGGTCACACCATGATAGAGACTTGGGAAGCGGGCATTATTTTGCGCGAACCCAAGTATAAAGAATACGATTCCGAAGCCGCTCTTGCAGAAGAGTACGGCGAGGTAATGCAAAACAGAGAAGAAACCACTCTCGAAAACGAAATACCGGCATAAATAACATAATGAGTTTAGCAGGCGGCGTAAAGTCGCCTGCCGACTCGCTTTTTTGAGGAGTAACATGAAAAAAATTATAGCAGTATTATTGACGTTAGTATTATCCCTTTCATTCAGTTTCGTCTTTACGGGCTGCGGAAAAAGCGGAGGGGGAAACGGCTCTCAAACTTATGAAGAGTTCGATCCCAACAAGCAATATCAAATCGACTTTTTAGGTTGGGGCGGTATCGCCGAGCAAAAAAACTTTCAAACGATGATTCAGCAGTTTATGCAAGAATATAAAAACGTTAAAGTTTTTTACAACGCGATAAGCGACACCACGACTTATTCAAACAACCTCGTCAACAACGCCGACTCTTTGCCCGACGTGTTTTACGTACCCGATTGGGACTATATCAAATGGGCGGACTCGGGTAGGTTATTGAATTTAGCGCCTTATCTTTCCGAAGAGGAAAAAGACAAAATGTGGGATATGTCAATTGACATTTTCCGCTGGAATTCAAAGACGAAAACCGTAGGTCAAGGCGACGATATTTACGGTCTTCCCAAAGATTTAGGACCTTATACCATTGCTTACAACAAAACGTTGATGAAACAGTTGATAGAGCAATACGACCTTGACGTTGAATTGCCGTCGGCGACTCAACCCATGACCTTTACGGAATTTAAGGAATATTTAAAGGCATTTAAAGGCTTGAAAGTGGACGAAACCAAACTCGTGCCCATCACTCACTATGAAGTAGGCGCGGCGGTTTACTCTAACAACGCAAATTTCTATACCGACGACAGCGCGACCACAAGCGCGATAAACACCGACAACTTTATCGACGCAATTCAATTCGTTGCCGATTTGTCGCTTGAAGGACTCGCTTCCGACTATGCTTCGGCGGGCAGTTCGAGTTCGCTTACAAAATTCGCGTCTCAACAATGCTTGTTCACTTGGATGGGTCCGTGGGATATGAGAACTTATTGGGAAAGTTTGTCCTTTGAATTCGACATCATGCCCGTACCCGTCGGCGACGCGGAAGGCTCGAAATCGACTTCGCTTATAGGCACGGTTGCTTATTCTGTAAGCGCGGCAAGCAAAAACAAAGCCGCTGCGGTGTTGCTTGCAAAATGGCTTGCAACGGGCGAAAAAGCCGCAACGATGAACTATCAATTGGGTCAAGCAATGCCCAACATTCAAAGCATGGCTACAAACGAGTGGCTCAACAACGTCGGTTTAGAGGGTGTAAAAACTTATCCCATGACTAAATCGGTATTTATCGACACCGTAAAAGGCACAGACACGATGACGGGAAAATCTCGTCCGTATTATTACACTTACGAAAAAACCGCATACGACGATTTAATGGATAAATTCAACGCGGTTTGGGCGGGTACTAAAACCGCAAGGGAAGTCGTGGAAAGTTATGCTTCCACATTCCAACAAAAATTGACCAGAATGCACAAAAATTTAGAATAATTCGGTAAAAATCATGCAAGAATTAAATTTGTTATATAAAAAGAAAAAACATAAAAAAGCGATTAAAGCCGAAGTTAAAGAAAGTTTATACGGGTATTTGTTCGTACTTATACCCGTATTAGGTTTTCTTTTGTTTACCGCTTGGGCTTTGGGATATTCGATATTTATGTCGTTTACCGACTACAACGTAATTAAAGGCACGTTTAAATACGTCGGTTTTGAAAACTATATCGAAATTTTCCATGAAGAAGGCTTTTTAAATGCGGTGTCAAACACCGTTTTAATGCTTTTAAGCATACCCATAGGCGTGTTTATAGGACTTATTTTGGCGGTTTATTTAAAGAGGTTGGCGCACGGCAGAACGTTGCTTACCATACTTTATTATTTGCCCGCCGTCACCTCGACAATAGCCATTTTGATAGTTTTTAAAGAAATTTTCAGAAGCGGCGAATCGGGTCTTATAAACGGACTTTTCGGGATAAAATTAAATTGGATATCAAACGACCCGTGGCTTATTAAAATAGCCATTATCGTAAAAAATATTTGGGCGGGAATAGGCGGCACGATGATTTTATATCTCGCGGGCTTAAACAATATTCCCGAGTCTTATTATGAAGTTGCGCGCACGAGCGGCGCGTCTAAATGGCAACAATTTATCGACATTACCATGCCCATGACAAACAACACTTCGTTTTATTTAATCGTTACGGGCATAATCGGCGGACTTCAAAGTTATGCCGACAGCGCGGTAATGGGTTCGGGTTATGCCGGCGCAAGGACGATAGTTTATTATATCTGGCGAAACGGCATAAATCAGTCGAGATACGGTTTGGCGAGCGCGGCTTCGGTAATGCTGCTTATCGTTATTTTGATTATCACGATAATATTGTTTTCAAAGTCTAACGTTTTTAAGGATGTGAAAGAATGACCTATAAAGAAGAGAGAAACGTCGTCAATTATAAAAGAAAAACCATATTAAACAAAACGTTGTTTATAGTTGCCTCTATAATCGTGGGCATATCGGCGTTCGTGATGATTTTCCCTTACGTTTATATGGTTGTTTCCGCATTGAAATCGCAAAAGGAAATATTAAGTTCGTCTTCCGTTTTAAAAAATTTCTTCCCCAAAAACCCCAATTGGAAAGTTTTTAAAGAAATTTTTACGGGCAACGAAAGATACACCGTAAAACAATTCAATTTCCTCGACAGCGTAAAAAACACGATGATAATAGAAATTTTAGTCGTACCCATAGGCACGTTTGTTTCAGCCCTCGCCGCTTTTGCGTTTGCAAAAATGCACTTTAAGGGCAAAAACGTGATTTTAATGGTTTTGCTTGTGTCGATGATGATTCCGTTTGCAACGGTTATGCTTCCGCAATACCGTATGTGGAGAGAACTTCAACTCATCAACACGCTTTGGCCGCTTATTATCCCCGGGTTTTTCGGCAATATGGGCATGATGTTGTTTTTGATTACTACGATAAAATCAAACGTGCCCAATTCGCTTATTGAAGAAAGCCGAGTCGAGGGCGTGGGGTGGTTCGGCATATTTTTCAAAGTCGTTTTACCGCTTATAAAACCCGCGATTATCGCGCAAATGCTTTTCTGGTTCGTGGGTATATGGAACGACTTTTTC
This sequence comes from uncultured Clostridia bacterium, assembly GCA_934249265.1. Classification (GTDB taxonomy): domain Bacteria; phylum Bacillota; class Clostridia; order Christensenellales; family Borkfalkiaceae; genus CAKQKQ01. The sequence continues at coordinate 11,424 of CAKQKQ010000037.1, forward strand.
GGACCGAGCATTTACCTTACCGACCCCGAAATAAAAACCGTTCAAGTGCTTATAATGAGTTTAAATTCGACTGCCGGCGCAGAACTCGGCGATTTGCCGTTCGTAATGGCTGCGGCGTTTATTTCGTCGTTGCCCATTATATTGCTGTTTATTCTCATGAACAAGGCGTTTGTACAAACCAACGCCACGTCGGGAATTAAGGGGTGATATCATGAAGAAAAATAGAATTATCGCGGCAATTTGGATGTCGCTTATCGCGATTATTATCATCGCTATGGTAAGTTATATTATTTACGCAGATAAAAATAATCCGTATTTCGGCACTAAAACCGAGCAATCGATGACAAACGTCGTCGCGTTTACACAAAACCAATCAGAGGTATCGCATGAAGTTTTTTAACAAAAAAGATAATCAAATAAACAAATTGCGCCAAGAATATTATAAAAAAGTCGTGGCAAATCAAGCCGAACGAGAAAAAATTAATCATCTTCCAAATCACGAGGGCGCGTTCGTGTGTTTAAACAACGTTCAAAAAATTTATCCCAACGGATATTACAGCGTGGTTGATTTTAATTTGGACATCAAAAAGGGCGAGTTCGTCGTTTTAGTCGGTCCTTCGGGTTGCGGCAAAACCACCACTTTAAGAATGATTTGCGGACTTGAAAGCATTACCGCCGGCGCGCTTTACATAGACGGTACTTATTCAAACGATTTAGAGCCGAAAGACCGCGGAATAAGCATGGTTTTCCAAAACTACGCGCTTTTCCCGCACTTGACCGTTTACGACAATTTGGCTTACGGCTTAAAGGTGAAAAAGGTAGTCGCACCCGTTTTGGATAAAGAGGGTAATCAAGTAATCGGCATCGACGAAAGGGCGATTAAAGAACTTGTAAAAGAGAAAAATTGGTATTTAAAACACGACCCGTCCGACGCCGAGAGTATTGCCGCGATCGACCACGATATTTCGGAATATCAACAGCACGAAATACCTTTGTTTGCAAGTAGAAAACTCACCAAAAAGGAAATAGACGAAAAAATCAGCCGCGCGGCAAAAATACTTAATCTCGAACAGTTGTTGCAGAGAAAACCCGCTCAACTTTCGGGCGGACAATGCCAAAGGGTCGCGCTCGGCAGAGTGCTTGTAAGCGACGCAAAGTTGTTGCTTATGGACGAGCCTCTTTCCAATTTGGACGCAAAATTAAGGGTGAGTATGCGCAGCGAAATAATTAATCTTCACAAGACGCTCAACGCAACCACGGTTTACGTAACGCACGACCAAGTCGAAGCAATGACCATGGCTGACAGAATAGTCATTATGGATAGGGCGCACGTAAAGCAAGTAGGCACGCCCGCCGAAGTTTACGAAAACCCCAATTGTTTGTTCGTCGCGGGCTTTATAGGCTCTCCGTCGATGAACATTTGCGACGTGACATATCGTGACGGCGGCATATACACAAACGACGTAATGATTAAGCAGTTTAATTCGCTTGAAGAAACTCTTAAAAGTTTTTACGGAAACATGCTTGAAAAAGAGACCGAGAGGCGATATAATTTAGACAAATCGTTTACGGGCGAACTTTTGCAAGACGAAATAAGGCTTGCGGACGAAAAAATCGACAAGTTGAATGAGGTTGTAAAAACGGGCAATTATCCGCTTAAATTCGGCATAAGACCCGAAAGAATTGCGGTTAAAAACGACGGCTCGCTCGAGGGCGAAATTTTAAATTACGAATTGCTCGGCGAAAGATATCACGTCAACATAAAAATCGGAGACGCAAAATTTTTGATAAATTTGCCCAACGATTACGTTTTTAACGTAGGAGATAAAATTAAAGTCGAATTCGTAAAGGACTGTTTCTTATTCGATTCGATTTCCGGGGATAGGATAATATAAATGGACATAAAAAATCTTTATAAAATACCGACGACGTCCGTAGGCGCATTGCCGATGTGCAATTATTACGACGTTTTAAACGGTTATAAACAAGTTTTGACAAATTGGAATTGCGTTTATTTCGACGAGTTCGATTTCGATAAGGCGTTAAAGGTAAACTGCGCGCAAAAAACGCAAATTCCTTACATAGCGGAACTACATGGCAACGGCAACCCCGTTTACACCAACGACAGATATTTGTTTCCTTATTTGCCGCCGCACATTTTGATAAAAACTCCCGCGCTCGTGTTTACGCGCGAAGAGGAAATAATTAAAGACGGCAACGATTATATCTTGCAAATAGAAGGAATAGACAACTGTTATTATTTGTTCGTAAACGGAGAGTTCGTCGGTTTTTCCAATATTTCGCACGCGGTAAAACAATTTAATATCACCGATAAACTTGTTGACGGCAAAAACGAAATTCGTTTAACGGTGTTGAAATTCAGCCCTTCGTCATATCTTGAAGACCAAGACAAAATACGTTTGTTCGGCATACACAGACCTATTTATTTAGTCAAAAGACCTAAAGACAGGGTGGGCGCGTTTAAAGTAAAAACCGACGTTGACTGCAATAAAGGCATAGTCACCGTCGAGGTTGACAAAGCGGCCGATTTGATTTTGTCGGGCTTTGGTTACGAGCAAAAATGCGTGGGCAAAACCGCGCGTTTTGTCGTGGACGACGCACGCCTTTGGAATGCCGAGCAGCCTAATTTGTATCAACTTTTCATAAAGTACAACGGCGAAACGATTTGTCAGCAAGTAGGCATTAGAAAAATAGAAATTGTCGGCAACAAACTTTTGTTAAACGGCAAAATTATAAAAATGCGCGGCGTAAACCGCCATTCTTCCACTTTAAACGGCTATGCGGAATCTTTGGAAATTATGGAAAAAGATTTCGAGTTGTTTAAAAAACTCAATATAAACGCCGTCAGAACGTCGCATTATCCCGCCGACGCAAGGTTTTACGATTTGTGCGATAAGTACGGCATTTATCTCATAAGCGAAACCGATTTGGAAACGCACGGCGTAGTGCGCCAAGACGGAAGATACGACATGCAAAATTGGCACGAAATTTTATCTTCGCCCGATTTTTACGACCAAATTATCGAAAGAGAACTTTCCAACGTGTTGACGAACGGCAACCACCCGTCCGTTATAATGTGGTCGCTCGGCAACGAGTCGGGTTTTTGCGATAAAGTAATCGATTACGCCAAAATAATAAAAGAACACGACGACAGACCTTTGCATTACGAGGGTGCGTACAGAAACGTCGACGGGAAGGGATTTTTTAAAGAAGACGTTTTGGACGTGTACTCGCGTATGTACGCGCCGATAGAGTATTGCGACGAAGAAGTGCCAAAAATGGACAAACCGTTCGTGATGTGCGAATACGCACACGCAATGGGTACTTCGTGCGGCGAAACAGCCGATTATATGCGGTCGTTTTACGCCTATGACAATTTTGCGGGCGCGTTCGTTTGGGAGTGGACAAACCATTACGTGGTAAAGGACGGAATAGAATGTTACGGCGGAGATTTCGGCGAAGAATTTTCCGACGGGGCGTTTTGTTGCGACGGACTTGTCAACGAAGACAGAACTTTGACCCCTCAAGCGTATGAAATTAAAGAGTGTTATTCCCCCGTGGAATATTCGGTTGACGGCGGGTACGTTTACATAAAAAATCGTTACGACTTTATAAATCTCAATGAATTTGAAGTGCAAATAGACACGCTTGTAAACGGCAAAAAGGTGAGCGAGCAAATTATGAAAATCGACCTTTTGCCCAAGCAAACGCAAAAACTTGTAAAACTGCCGACAAAGGATAAAAATTTCAATTCTTATAATATCAAACTTAAAAACGGAGATTTTATCATAAGCGAAAAGAGCATTGTGGTAAAACCCGACGAGTTTGAAATTGCGGCTTTACCGACAAAAATCGACGCAAATATAAACGGCGGCTTGATTAAAGGGCTTACGTTAAACGGCAAACGCTTGTTAAACGATATGCAGTTTATTTTGACTCGTCCTTACGTTTCAAACGACATAAAAACCCGAGATTATTACGATTTTATCAGAATTAAAAACGCTGAATTTTACGCCGTTGACGAAAAGCAAGGCAAAGACGAATTGACGGTAGAAGGCTATTTGGCGGTGGCGGCGTTAAAGCCGTTTTACAAGGTGAAAATCACTTATAAAACCGAGCAAGACAAAATCAAACTCAACATAGCCGCCGAAAAAATGATGGATTTTGAAGGTCCGCTTAGATTCGGACTTAAATTCAAACTCCCCGACGGATATAAATCGATATCTTATTTAGGTCTTAAAGGCGAAAGTTATTGCGACAGAAAAGAGGGTAATCCTTTCGGTTATTACACGGTAAGCGTACAAGATAATTACAGAAATATCGTTCCGCAAGCCGCAAACGACAAATTCGGTACGCAATATTTGGTTTTAGACGACGACGGTTTGTGTATAAAAGCGGATAGTACCGACGGATTTAGTTTCTCTTACGACTGTTTCGATATGGGCGATTATAAAAAGCACAGAAACGAAATGAAAGAAACGCCTTGCAGATATTTATTCGTCGATTATAAAATGAGCGGCGTAGGCACGCAAGCGTGCGGTCCTGTTTTAAACTCGAAATACAAAATCTGCGAAAACAAAATTAATTTCGGTTTAGAGTTTTTTAAAGCGAAACAATAAAAAACAAAAATAAATTAAGCGACGCAAGGTCTTTTTATAAATATTTTGTCGTCGCTTAAATTTTAAATTTTTTAACGGCTTTTGGCGTTTTTTGTGGTTTATTGTGTGGAGTTTGAATGATTTTTGCTTGTTTTTTTGCCGGCGTTAAAGTAAACTCGGCGGTAAAATCGACGCAAATTTAATTTACAAAGGAGTATAGTCCTTAACAACTATGAAGATTTTTCAAAAGGGTTTTAATTACGCGCAAGACGGACCGGGGAATAGGCTTGTTTATCACGTAGAAGGGTGCAATATGCGCTGTTTGTGGTGCTCTAATCCCGAGGGAATGACCGTCAAAAACGAAGATAAAAATATTACTGCCGAAGACATATTAAAAGAAGCGTTGAGTTGCAGAAAAATGTTTTTCGGCGGTGGCGGCGTTACTTTTACGGGCGGCGAGGCTACGCTCGATTATCGGGGACTAAAAGCCGCGCTTATCGCTCTTAAACAAAACGGAATACACACCGCTATAGAGACTAACGGCACTTCGCCGCACCTTGTAGAGTTGTTGCCGTATATCGACTATTTAATTATGGATTTCAAGCATTACGACGACGAAACGCTTGAAAAATATACGGGAGTAAACACAAAGCAAATAAAGGCAAATTACGAGGCGATTTGCAAAAGCGGTCGGCAGTATCACGTGAGAATACCGCTTATAAATCATTTCAACAGCCAAAATCCACAAAAATTTGCCGAGTATTTTTCTTCTTTTCCCACGGACAACGTTGTATTCGAGTTTTTAAAGTATCACGAATACGGTAAAGCGAAATGGACGCAAGAATATAAAATCGTCGACGGTTTCGTGAGCGACGAAATTGTAAAAAACTTTTATAATACTTTTAAAGAATACGGGTTAAAATGCGTGACTACGTAAAAGGACGGGATATATGATTTACAACATTTATAATAAAGGAAATATTACACAAAAAGCAAAGGCGTTGTTTAAGGAAGAGCGCGCTATAAAAAGGCTCGACGGTTGGTTTATAGCCAAAGAAACCGAAATGCTTGTCTCCGACAAATACGCCGATTGTTCGCCGGAGATAAAAAAGGCGTATTTATTGTGCGAAGTTTTAAAAACAATACCCATAACGCTGAGCAATAACGCGATATTCGTCGGCGCGCAAAGAGACGCATTTGCAAAAAGTTACGCGCTTATAAATCCGTCGTTTACGGTAGAGGGATTTTCGGGATATTGCGACCCGATTGCAATTTACAACGATATCGAGCCTAACGACGAGTTTACGAAAGAGCGTATTGACAAGGTGCGTCAATTTACTTTAAAGTCAAACACGGTAAAAA
>CAKQKQ010000038.1 GCA_934249265.1 uncultured Clostridia bacterium
CTTTAAAGGCGGGCAAAACGGTAACGGGGCATTTTTCCACTCCCGAAACGGGAGCGACTTTAAATGCATATATCGCCGCGGGAATTACTTGTTGTCACGAATCGACTACCGAAGAATCCGCGCTTGAAAAGATGCGCAGAGGTATGTACGCTCAACTTCGCGAAGGCTCGGCATGGCACGACCTTGAAGAAGTAGCAAAAGCGGTGACAAAACACGAAGTTGACAGCAGATTTGCTTGTCTTGTATCCGACGATTCGCACCCGCATACTTTGATAAGTTACGGTCATCTCGACCACATCGTTCGTAGGGCGATCGAGGAAGGCATCGACCCCGTGAGCGCAATACAAATGGTGACGATAAATACTGCCGAGTGTTTCGGTTTAAGCAAAGAACTCGGTTCGATTGCTCCGTCGAAATGCGCGGACATGGTTTTGATTTCCGACCTTGAAAAATGCACCGTAGACGAAGTGTTTATCGATGGCGAACTCGTGGCAAAAGGCGGAAAACCGCTATTTACCAATAAAAAATATGCTTATCCCGACGAATTTAAACACACCTTACATCTCGACAAAGTGGACGAAAGCGCGTTTAAAATCGAAGCGGAAGGCACGGTAAAAGTGCACGTTATTCAAGTAAAATCGGCAAAAACCACGACGATAAACAAGGTAGTCGAGATGACTGCCGAAAATGGTCAACTCGTCTCCGACCCGTCGAGAGATTTGCTTAAAGCGTGCGTTTTTGAAAGACATCATCGCACGGGAAACGTCGGTAAAGGTTTTATTAGCGGCTTTGGAATAAAAGAGGGCGCGCTTGCTCAAACGGTAGCGCACGACGCGCATAATTTGCTCGTTGTAGGCACAAACGACAGCGATATGGCTCTTGCGGTAAACACGCTTATAGAGTGCGGCGGCGGTCTTGTAGCGGTGAAAAACGGCAAAGTTATCGGTCTTGTCGAACTTCCCGTTGCGGGGCTTATGAACGATATACCCGTTGAAGAAATGAATGAGAAAGTAAAATCGCTTGAAAAAGCGTGGAACGAACTCGGTTGCGCTTTGCCGTCTCCGTTTATGACTATGGCTATCGTTTCGCTTGCTTGTATTCCCGAAATAAGAATTACCGATAAAGGGCTTGTCGATTGCGTAAACTTTAAATTTGTTGACTTAATAGAGAAATAAACGCAATTTTATGCAAATTTGTCTCATATAAACGCCAATTATTTTTCAAAACATATTGAAATAGTATAAATTATGTGTTAAAATAATTTTACAAAACAAATACTTCGGGGAAATTTATGTGGGATAAAATTTTACAAGAATCGCATATGATGATAGGCATAATCATCTCTATATTGCTCGGTTTTATAATCGGTTTCGAGCGTAAACTTAGGCGCAAAGAGGCGAGTATAGGTACGCACACGATAGTGTGTATAGGTTCGGCATTGCTTGTCATTGTGTCTAAATTCGGTTTTGACGCAAGCGCGGACAGTGCGAGAGTTGCCGCTCAAATTGTATCGGGTATCGGCTTTTTAGGCGCGGGAATAATCGTGTACAGACAACACGAAATTCACGGCTTAACGACTGCCGCAGGACTGTGGGCAACCGCGGGTATAGGTATGGCGTGCGGCGCGGGATTATATCTCGTTGCTATTTGTACCACGATATTGATAGTCGCGGTAAGATGTTTGTACTTTTTACCCATAAAACTTTTTAAACACAAGCGATTTTACAGACTTTACATTGAGTTTTCTCAAAACGACAACGAGGCTGCCGAAGTGAAAAAATTGTTCAATGTAGAGCATTTCCATAAATTTGAAATTAAAAGAGATGCAGAAGGCGTGTATTGTTCGGTCACGATCGATTCGGCGCATGAATTCGTATCGGAAAAACTGACCGAAATTATGAAAAATTATTCTTTTATAAGGTCAATAAGAAGAGAAGACGATTAAGTCGTTTATATTTTAATAATTTTTAAAATTTTTGCATTAAAAAAGGATAGCGTTTTAATTACGTTATCCTTTAAATTTTGAAATTTTACTGTTATTTCTGCCGGAAATGGCGATAAGTCATGAATTTTCAATTAAATAAATCATTGCTTTTCAATCGAAATAGTTGCTTTCGCTTTTTGATCGCTTAAAATAATTTCGCCGACGTCTTGCGCTTTTATACTGCCTTTATACGGGTTTTTAATGCTGTCGATTTTGCTTAAAACGGTTGCGTTTACTTCCGATTTTTCAAAAGACAAATCGCAGTTTGTCATCGTGCAGTTTATAAGCGTGAGATTTTTGCAATAACACAGCGGTTGCGTGCCTTTAATTTGGCAGTTTTCAAAAGTCAAACCGTCCGAATACCAGCCGAGATATTCTCCGTTTATTACCGAATTTTTCACAGTAACGTTTTTGCTGTGCCAAAATGCGTCTTTAGTGTTGAAATAGCAGTTTTCTATAATTACGTCTTTTGTGTATTGAAAAGAGTATTTTCCTTCAAATTCGACGTTGAAAAATTTAAGCGATTTCGAGCGGAGCATAAAATATTCGCTTTTCGCTTTGCTGTCTTTTATGTTGAGATTATCGACCGACCAGCCGAATTCGGGCGAATCTATAGTTGTATTTGTTATTTTTACGTTTTTACACTCGCGCAAAGCCTTTATACCGTTCATTTTACAATTGTCTATGACGATATCATGCGAATACCAAAGTGCCGCGCGGCAGTTTTGCGTTAAATCGCAATTAAAAACTTGCAAACCTTTTACGTGCCACATGGGATAACGCAAATTGAAATAGCAGTCGCAACAAATTATGTTTTTACTTTCTTTAATCGCGCTTTCGCCGTCGCGTATTCCGTCGAACTTGCAATTTTCGATAGTCAAATTTTTGCTTTCGTACAAAGCGCGTTCTTCGTCAAAACTTTGATTTTTAATAGTGTTCATAATTAATTAAATTATATATTTTCGCGCGAATATTGTCAATTGTATTATTTGCATTTAAAACAATAATATTTTCAATTAGTTGCAATTTAGCGGCAAATAATATATAATATATATATTATGTTGTTAGCATCTACGATTTTAGGGTACACCGCATTAGATATAATAAGATTTTTGGCGGGCTTTATATGTTTGTTGTTCGTATTGCCGCTGCATGAATTTGCTCATGCTTTCGCTGCGGTAAAAAACGGCGATGATACGCCTAAAATTTATAATCGTTATACGATTTATCCCTTTGCCCATTTCGACGTTTTGGGGCTTGCGTTGTTTTTGGTCGCGGGCTTCGGCTGGGCAAAACCCGTACCCGTAAATCCCAACAATTTCAAAAAATATAAAAAGGGTTGTATCGAGGTTTCGTTAGCCGGCGTTATAATGAACTATATCGTGGCGTTTGTTTGTTATCCGCTGTGTATTTTGTGCGCGAGATATTTGCCCGATATACTTTTGTTTGATGAACTTATTACTTATGTTTTCTTATTAGGTTATTTGTATAGTTTGTCGTTTTGCGTATTCAATTTATTGCCGTTTTATCCTCTTGACGGGTTTAATTTTATAGACAGTTTGTTTAACCACAAGGGCAAAGTGTTGCAATTTTTAAGACAATACGGCAATTTGATACTTATTATACTTATCGTAATAAATATGTTGAGCGAAAGAATTGCGGCGTTTAATTATATCAACCTTTTGGGTTGGATAATGATTTTCGCGCAAAACATTTTTTCGTGGCCGATAACGGCGTTTTGGGGGCTTATTTTATGACGGAATATAACGTAAAAGGGTTTGAGTCGGTAGTTGACTACGACACCCATATACAATCGTTTGACGGACCGCTCGATTTGCTGCTATATCTCGTCAATAAAGAAGAAATCGACATTAAAGACATTTTTGTGTCTGACGTAACCGACCAATTTTTAAAGTATATGGACCAAGTTGACGATTTGGATATGGAAAAAGCGGGCGAGTACTTAAATATCGCGGCTACGCTTCTCGAAATCAAATCTAAACGACTTCTTCCTAAGGTTGACGAATATCTCGACGATAACCAAGAAAATCCCGAGCAAGTAATGATTAGAAAACTCGAGGAATACAAACTTTATAAAGAGGCAAGTTTAAAACTTAAAGAGCAAGAAAACGTCAATCGTTATTATAAAGACCCCGCGCCCAGCGCAGACGACGTGAGAGTCGTTTATAAAGACTTCAATTTAAACGGACTTATCAAGGCTTTTACCGACTTGTTAAACAGAGTCGACCTCGAAGAGCGTAATAGGACGGAACAAAAGGAAATACCCAAAGAAGTATTTACAGTTGCCGACAAAATGGAGTTTATTAAAACGACGATGCTTGAAAAGCACGAATGTAGTTTTTTTGAATTGTTTACCAAATATACCACGAGAAACGAGTGCATTACGACCTTTCAAGCCATGCTCGAACTGCTTAAAAGGCAGTTTATAAGGGTCGAGCAAAACGCGGTATTCGACGATATTACCATTATTTTAAGAGATGACAGAAGTGAGGTGGAAATAACCGATGGAGAACTTGCAGAATATAATTGAGTCCATTGTTTACGTTTCGGGCACGAGCATAAGCATAAAAGACATTGCCGAAAAGTTGGAAGTGAGCGAGAAAGAAATATTGCAAGCGGCGAAAAAATTGCAAGAAAAATATTCGTCGCCGTGCGGTCTTCAATTGCTTATATTCAACAATAAATTGCAATTTTGCTCTAATCCCGATTATGCGGAGCAAGTCGCTTCCGTTTTAAACCCGATAAGAGAAAGGGAATTGTCGAGGAGTATGCTCGAGACAGCCGCAATAATCGCCTACAAACAACCAGTAACGAGAATAGACCTCGAAGAGTTGAGGGGCAACAGCGAATACGCTATTCAAAACCTTTTAAAACTCGGCGTAATCGAAATCGTGGGCAGAAAAGACGCTGTCGGCAGACCCGTGCTTTTCGGTACAACCGACGAATTTTTAAAGCGTTTCCAAATTTCTTCACTTGACGAACTTCCCGATTACGACGAAATGATCGCCAAAATTCAACAGCAAAATTCTACAGATAGTTATTTGTATAAAAAGAGCGTTTACGTTGAAAACGTCGAAAACGGAGCAGAAAATACTGAAGGTAAAACCGAAAAAACGAATTCGGAAAATGTTTCAGAAAGCAATGTAAAACCTGCAATTTTGAATACTATTCCGAATGAAGAACACGTCGACGACGTCGAACTCGGCGACCTTACCGACGAAGATTTGCCAGACTTTTTAAAGGGCGAAGACATTGAAATTATAGGCTGAAAAATTAAAAATTCAATAAGACAAATTAAAATCAAAGTCCAAGATTACGACGAAAAAACAAGGCGTAATCTCGGACTTTTTTTGTATACTTTTTTACAATATCGTTATACTTTTATTATGTTTTGGTTTTACTTCACGATAAGCGCGGTAATTATAATTTTTTCGCCTATCGTTTTGCAAGTAAGTTTTTTCGCCTCTAAAAACGCAAAGAAAATATATTTTTCCGTGTACTTGTACGGGGTGATAAAACTCATAAGCGGATACATTACGTTTACCGTCGATAAAGCGTACGTGCATTTAACTAAAAAATTTGCCATACAAATTCCGTTTAAAGACGCTTTTAGTTCGAGGAAAAAAATAAGCGGAATCAAGGGTATTGAGATTTTGTCCATAAAAAACGAACTCAATTTCGCAGATTTAGATTTGTTTAATCAAGTTATGCTTTCGTCCGCTTGCATGTATCTATATAGCGTTTTAATAATGATATTGTCGCAAATTAAGCCGTTTGTAAACGTAACTTGCGGGGTAAAACAGCAAAAAAACGACGATTTGTCCAATTTGTTCGACGTTGTAGTCGCATTTAACGTATTCGTACTTATTAAAATCGGATTAAAAAAATTATTGGGGGTAATCAATGAAAAAAAACAAGTTAGAAACTCTTATCAAACAAGCACTTGACAATTTAAGCGAACTTGTAGACGTAAACGCCGTGATCGGCAAACCCATCGACGCCGCCGACGGAACGAAAATTATACCTATTTCCAAAGTGACTTTGGGTTATTTGACGGGCGGAGGCGAGTACGGCGAAAAGGGAAAATACAATTTATATACCGATTATCCGTTTACGGGTGCAAGCGGCGCGGTCGTTTCGCTAAAACCGACGGCGTTTTTGGTAAATAAGGGCAATGATTTTAAAATAATTCAAGCACCGGGGGATATTTATGATAAAATTATGGAAAAGGCAGAAGATTTCATTGCCGCATATAAAAACAATAAATAAATTTTGCTTATCATTATTTATAATTATATACGCGTGCGCGATATTCCTCTTGCAACCTATGACGGCAAGCCCCGTTAAAGTATGCGCTTTTACTCAGTCTCGCGGAGAATGTTGTATCGAAATAGACACAAACACGGTGCTATACGAGCATAATTCTCATCAAAAATTGCCTATGGCGAGCACAACTAAAGTCATTACCGCAATTACGGTGTTGGAAAATGCCGAACTTAACGAAATTGTCGAAATTAACGCAAATTGTGTAGGCATCGAGGGGTCGAGTATTTATTTAAAAGAAGGCGAGAAATACACCGTCGAGGACCTTTTGTATGGATTAATGCTTCGGTCGGGCAACGATGCCGCGGTTGCGCTTGCATTGCACGTGGGCAAAAATATAAGCGGTTTTTGCGAAATGATGAACGAAATTTGCCGAAAAGTCGGCGCAAATAATACGAGCGTGACAAATCCGCACGGTTTAAACGACGAAAATCACTATACAACCGCCGAAGATTTGGCAAAAATTGCGGCATACGCCTTGAAAAACGAGACGTTTAAGCAAATCGTAAGTACGCAAAAAAGAGTCGCTACAGAGTTGGTTTCGGGCAATAAAAGGACTTTCATCAATAAAAACAAACTGCTATATAGAGATAAAAATTGTTACGGCGTGAAAACGGGTTACACGAAAATTGCGGGAAGATGCCTCGTTTCGGCTTTTGAAAACGACGGAATGAACGTCGTTTGCGTCGTTTTAAACAGTCCGCAAATGTATGAACGAAGCCAAGAAATTGCGCAAAACTGTTTTCAAAATTATGAATATAAAGTAATTGTAGATAAAAAAGAGTTTGAAAATGTTTTTTTGATCGACGAAATGAAAACGCTTACTATCGATAGCGATATTAAAGAAATAAAACTTAAAGATGCCGACGAAAAAACTTATGAAACGCGTATTACTTTTAACGATTTTACAAAAACGATAAAAAAAGGCAATATTTTAGGAAAAATTGATATTTATAGTCAAAATCAGTTGATTTATTCGCGAAAAATATATACACTTATAGATATAACAAACGAGAGACTTATGCAAATTTTAAAAGATAAGGCTCAAAATTATCAAAGGTATGTATGAGAATAAATAAATTTTTAGCCGAAAACGGCGTGGCGAGCAGACGTAAATGTGACGAACTTATTTCGCAAGGCGAAGTTAAAGTAAACGGTAAAACGTGTACGCTCGGGCAAGAAATCGACGAATTTAACGACAGCGTTACGGTAAACGGTAAAAAAGTACAAAAAATCAATAAATTCGTGTACTATATGTTAAACAAACCCAAGGGGTACGTCACTACGGTAAGCGACGATAAAGACAGAAAAACCGTAATGGAACTGTTGCCGAAGGACGTGGGACGTATTTATCCCGTCGGTAGGCTCGATTACGATTCGGAAGGTTTGTTGCTTTTTACCAACGACGGTGACCTTACAAACAGACTTACGCACCCCAGCAGCGAAATTCCCAAGACTTATCAAGTAAAAATCGAGGGCAAAATCACCGAATCGCAAATCGGCAGATTACATGCGGGCGTCGAAATCGACGGCGTTATGACTAAAAAATGTACGGTAAAACTTCTTGAAGAAACCGATAAAATCAGCAAACTTTCGGTCACGGTTACCGAAGGAAGAAACCGCCAAGTGCGTAAAATGTTTGAAGCGATCGGCAAAGAAGTCATTTTCCTTAAACGCGTATCTATCGGAAATTTGACCTTGCGCGGACTTGATAGGGGCAAATGCAGAAAACTTACGCCCGTAGAAGTCGATTATTTAAAGAATTTATAAAATTTGTTTAAATTTTGGTTTATTAATTTGCCACAAAAGCGAATTTAAACGAAAAATTTTATCAAATTAAAAGCGTATATCTTTTGCGTTTTTGCGTAAAATTACCTTTGTACGATAAAGTCGTGCGGAGGTGTTTTATGTTTAACAAGAAAAATAGGATAATCGCGTATTTAATTGCAATCGTTTTGTTTTTAGGCGCGATGTATTGCGTGTTTAAAAGCAGCGGCGATATTATCGGCGCGTTTAAACTGTTTGACAGATAATATATATTTGGTTATGGAAAACGAGGAATATTTAAAAGAGAAAGTTTTGCTTGACGAAAAATACAACAAACAATTTGAATTGCTTGTAAACGAAGAAAAACAAGTTTTAAAAGATAAATCATGCGAAATTTACGGCGAAAATTATTGCGAATTGAAAAAGGAAATCGAGCAACTTAAAATCGAAATAGATAAGCATCGCCGTGCTTTTTACATAAGCAACGAATACGCTGACGCGCAAAACGAACTCGGCAAAATTCAAGGAAAAATAAAAAATTGCGCCGACGAAAACGAAAAAGCCTTGTATAAAGACGATTTAAACAAGGCAATTCAAAAAATTCAAACTTTAAATATCAAGTGCGAAAATCAAATTAAATATAAAACCGACGATTTAAAGCGTTGTGAAGACGATGTTGCGGCAATAGAGAAAAAGAAAAAGGACGTTTTTGAAAATTATAAAACACAAGCAGAATTATCGGTAAAAGATAAATTTTCTTCGTTAATTGCCGATTATAATAAAGATTTAAACTATTTAAAAGCGAAATATTCGGTTGAAATTTCTTCAAAAACCGAAATGCCAAAATTTAAGTTTTAAAAAGGACGTATAAAAGAGGTCTCGTAGTAAAAATCTACGAGACCTCTTAACGTTTTTTATTAATTTATTTAGATAAATAAGCGTTTTTATCGAGCAATGAATATTTAATAAACACGTAAACGGGTATATTAATAACGCACAAAATCGGCAAAATTATGTATTTTAGCAGTTGAATACCGTTGTTAAAATCGATATTCATAAGCACCGCAAACGCAAAAATTATCAAAATTAAGTTGAGTGTAAGCATTAAAGCAATTTCTATCGCGTTTTTAAATAGATAAATTTCCTTAATTCGCGCATTTGGGTAAACTTTATAAATTACACCCGAAGTGATAGGTGCGATTGCCAAAACGCCGATAATAATTAAATACACGTACGCTTTTGCGTTTAAAAGTTTGCCGACTGACAGTGCAATTACCGCAATTTGCAAGCAAATAAGCAAAAAATGAATTAAAATCGTGTGGAAATTGAGTTTATTTATGAGAATTTTGCCAATTTCCGAGCGGTTTGTAGAAGAAGAAACTTTTAATCTAAAGCCTTCTTCGTCAGCCATTTTATACAAATCGCTAAAATCATATTTATATGCAGACGAAACAGTGTTTTTTGCTTCGATTTTTCTGTCAAATAATTTCTTTTTATTCGGCTTTTCGTTAAATTCTTCAACGATTTCTTCGTTGTCAAATACTTCTTTTTCCTCGATTTTATCTTCAATTACGTCCTCGGTTGCCGCTGTTTGAGTTTCTTGTGGTGCGGGAGCAGGCTGCTTATCGGGGAAAAGTTTTTTCAAAATGTCTTTATATTCGGCAGGACCGATGTCGTTGTTATCGTAAAACGCATTTACGGTTTCTTGCTTTTCTTGTTCGGTTTTAGATGGCTGAACAGCGTCGAAATTGTACTTTTTTTCGGTAAAAAATCCGTCGAAAATGTCGTTTCCGTCATCGTTTACGTCATTATTTATGCTGTTTTCGGTAAAATCTCTTGAAATTTTCGACTGTGATTCGATATTTATTTCATCGGAAATTTGTTGATTTATAGCGTCGAAATATTTATCAGATTGAGAAAAATTGTCGACGTTGATAAAAGTAAAATCGTTTTCTTGTTTCGCCGAATTTAAAAATGCGGTAAATTCGTCTTCGCTTTGGTTGTTGACGACTTTTTCCGGTTTAGTAGTTACAGGTTCTTTAACTTCGACATTGTTTACCGTTTCGATTTTTTCTTCGGTTTTTTCGAGTGTTTCAGTCGGTAATTTTTCCGGTTCGGTCACAGTCGGTTCTGTAGGAACGAAATTTGCAACCGAATAGGGCAATTCGTGAATGTGTTTTTCTAAATAATTTTTACCTTTTTGGTTTAAAGAGTAAAATTTACGTCTTATACCGTCCGACGTGCTCGAACGAAATTCGTGAACGAGTCCTTGTTTTTTAATTCTGTCAAGGCAACTATAAAACGTACCTTGTTTGACAATGTAATTGCCGGCGGTGCGTTTTTCGATTTCGTCGCGTATTTCGTTTGTATGTTTATCTCCGTTGATGAGAGTCAACAAAATAATCGTGTCCATTTGACCACGGCTTATTTCGTTGTTGACAGAATTTTCCATCAATTTGTCTCCTTAAACATTTTATAAAATTATTATAACATTATTTATAGGGTAATGTCAATATTATTTTAAATTTTGCGAATAAATAATAATTTTTAAAAATTCATTAATTTACAAAGAAATTAGATGAAATTATGATTTAAAAACTTTAAAATTTTTGCTTAAAATTTAGGTGTAAAATTAGATTAAAATTTGATTTTACGGCGGTTGATTTCTTTTATTTTCTTTAAAATTTTCGTTGCAAAAAAAACGCTTATTTAAACGCATTTACAGAGAATAATTTTTTAAAATTTATAAAAATGCGGCAAAAATATGGGCAAATATTTGCAGTTTTTATAATTTCGGCGTGGTTTTTTATTAAATTAGTTTTGACGACCTTAAAAGAAAATTCATTAAAAGTTTTTATGTTTATATTGTGCGACAATAAAAAATATAGAAAACAAATTTAAAAGTTTTGAGTAAAAAATTATTTATTAAAATGATTTTCCATTAAGGAATTGTATTATAGAAAATTTGTTTTAGTTAAAAATTTTATACGTTTTTTGCGAAATTATAAAAAAATTCTTTGTGAAGCCGCTTAAATTTAATAATAGGCGATTTGCAAAATAAATTTAATTTGACAAATAATTGGAGATTAAACGTAAAATAAATTAAATTATCATTAAAATTAAATAGAAAATTGATTAAAATAAAATTAAATTTAATAAAACAATTAAAAAATGCTAGGTTAAATTATAAAACGAAAAAAATAAATTTTCGCCAAAATTTAAAGGCGAAGAAATAAATTTGTTTAAAACTTAAATATAAATTTTTATAATTAATAAATCGTTAAAATTCAAGGATTTTAAGTGAAAAAATCCTTGACACGCGCTATATTTCCATATTATAATGTAAATATAGTCAAACTATGCGCAAAAGCCGTCTTTTGCGCATAGTTATAGATGTGTGGCAATATGCTAAAAAATAATCGCCTACCGCCCGATTTTTACCGCATTAAGTGATTTTGATTTTCAGACTAAACATTTTATAAGATTACTCTATGTGATTTTGATTTTATATTAAGCGGCTTTAAAATTACTCTATAATTACAGAGACTTTCATATTAAACGCTATTAAAATTTACTTTATAATGCTTTGAATTTTCACTAAACGGTTTAAAACACTCTACGTGACATTACTTTAACTAAATAATTTTAAAATTACACTATAATAATTTTGATTTCACATTAAATATTTTTTTAATTTCTTTATAATTGTTGACTTAACTATTAAACGGTTTTAAAATAATCTATATGGCAATTAAATACTCTATGATTTTATAAAATTTGTAATTAAATAATTTTTAACGAACCATTAATGACATTGTAAAAATTTTATAACTTTTCTACATTAAACTTATTTAATAATAAGTATTTTTTGCCTTAAATTCAAAATATTGCGCCATATGTGGGTAAAATTACGCACATGAAGTTGATATTTTGCTCTTTTAATAAGAAAAAATATCTCAATTTCGCTTAAATTGCGCTATGTATTTGCAAAATATAACGCATAAATGTAATTTTGCATTTGTGTGCGCAAGGTTTTATATAAAAAAATAAAATATTACAGTAAAATTATATTATGTGGCAAGGCTTTTTGTTTGCATACAAATTACTGATATCTATTATAATAATGCTATACTTATAAAGGCATTTAAAAGTTTTAAAAGACTTTTTCATTTACTCTATTTTGATAAATTTTACACAGATTTTAATGATTTTATGGTATTTTAAACGGGTTTTTAATATCATATTTGATAAAAACATTAAGAAACAACTAATAAATCACACTAAAAAATTAAAGGACGCACATAAATGAGCAATAATTATTACGTCGATCGTAATCTGTCGACTATCAACAAACTTGACGAAGTTTTAAGCGAATTACCTGAGTTTTGCGCCGAATATTTTATAGGAATCGAGGCAAAAACTTCTCCGCTCACCCGCTTAAATTACGCATATGATTTAAGAGTTTTTTTCAATTATATCGTAAAAAGAAAGTTTTTTTGCAAGCCGACTGAACTAACGATCGACAGTCTCGACAAAATTACTCAACTCGATTTTGAAAAATACATAAGTTATTTGTCGGCGTATGTAATCGACGGCAAAGTTCACACGTGCAGCGACGTTGCAAAGGCGAGAAAATTGTCAAGTTTGCGTGCAATGTACAAATATTTCTTTAATCACGGCAAAATTGTGGCAAATACGCCCGAAAAAGTCGATATGCCAAAGATTCATCAAAAAGAAATAATTAGGCTCGACGTCAACGAAGTTGCCCTCATTTTGGACAAGGCGGAAAGCGGCGACGGACTTTCCGAACACCAAAAATGCTATAATAACGCCACCAAAACGCGAGACGTCGCCCTACTAACGCTGTTTTTGGGAACGGGAATACGTATAAGCGAACTTGTGGGGCTTAACGTAACCGATATCAATTTTGAAAACAACAGTTTTGTCGTAACGAGAAAAGGCGGAAGTCGATCGATACTCTATTTTACCGAAGAAACCGCCGACGCGCTCGCTGATTGGATAGATTTAAGAAGCACTTTGCCGATAGATAAAAATGAAAACGCATTGTTTATTTCTCTTCAAAATAGGCGTATGAGTACGCGCGCTATTCAAGAATTGGTAAAAAAATATGCCAAAATCGTTACTCCGTTAAAGCACATTACACCGCATAAATTGCGCAGTACTTTCGGTACTAACCTATATCAAAGCACCGGTGATATTTATGCCGTAGCCGATTTTTTGGGACATAAAGACATCAATACAACGAGAAAACATTACGCCGCGATCAATGAAAATTCGCGTAGAGAAATCGTAAAATCGGTTAAATTAAGAGATGACGAAGATTAATAAAATTACGAAAAAAATCAAAACATAAAACATTTCAAAATATAAGGTAATATATGGAATTATCAAATAAATTACAAGAATACGCATGTATACTTGCGCCCGTTGAAGGCGACGATTTTCAATATCAATTAGACGAGGTAAAAAACTTGTCGTTAAGCGCAGGAATAGAGGTTTTGCAAGTATATCCCATTAAAATAAGAGAGATAAACCCTGCCTCTTATTTCGGCAAGGGAAAACTCGAAGAAATACGTTTACAACTCGATGAAAAAGTAAACGTAATCATTTTTGACGGAGACTTATCGCCTTCGCAAACATTAAATATGTCGGCGTGTTTAAACGATATTAAAGTGGTTGACAGAACTACTCTAATATTGGATATATTTGCGCAAAACGCCAAAACCAACGAAGGAAAAATGCAAATAGAACTCGCCCAATTAAAATACATTTATCCGAGACTTAAAGGAAAAGGAAGTAAATTATCTCGTTTGGGCGGTGGTATAGGAACGCGAGGTCCGGGAGAAACGCAACTCGAAACCGACCGTAGACACATTCGTGCAAGAATAAACACTCTTGAAAAACATTTAAACGAGTTGGAAGGCAGAATTCACCTTCAGCAGTCGAGGCGTAAAAAAAACAACTGCAAAACAGTTGCTTTGGTGGGATATACCAACACGGGTAAATCTACTCTGTTAAATTTGCTTACAGAAAGCGATGTGCTTTCAAAAGATTTGTTGTTTGCCACGCTCGACCCGTCGGTTAGGAAATTTAATCTCGGCAAATACAATGTTTTGCTTGTCGATACAGTCGGTTTTGTGAGAAATATCCCCACGACGTTAATCGATGCGTTTAAAAGCACGCTTTATTCTGCGCTCAACGCCGATTTGATATTAAACGTTTGCGACGTGACGTCGGATTATGAAAACCAAATTAAAACGACCGACGCCATTTTGCAAGAATTGGGCTGCAACGCTCCGCAAATAATCGTTTACAATAAAAGCGAAAGTTTGACCGATTACGATTCATTTAAAAGCGGCGGCGTGTTTATTTCGGCAAAATACAATTTGGGTATTGATAAACTGAAAAACGCAATAATGGAAAAACTCGACGATTATTTCGAGTCGTATCGCATTACTTTGCAGTACGAGCAACTGCCCGACTTCAATAAACTGTCAAAATATTTGCAAAGCGTAAAATACGACTACAAAGATACTGAAGTGTCGGTAATTTTCAGTATTTCAAAGGCTAATAAGGACAAATTTAAAGATTTTATTAATTTATAAATCCAAAATTTGCGGCTAACAACCTATTTATTTCAGTGGTTGACGACTTATTTGTTTTTATATAAGTCGCTTTCGGGCGATTCGATGCTGTCGATTTTTATGCTGGCAAAATCGTCCATTTGAATACATTTTCCGCAATTATCGCACAATTTGGTCGGGTCTAAATCGCAAAATTCGCACTCGCCGCAGTCGTCGCATATTTTGTTTTCGTCAAAAATACATTTTTCTTGTTTCATAAGCGTATTATATAATTTTTTTGTTTAATAGTCAATAAAAATTAAATAATTTATAAAAATATCAAACAAATGTTTGCATTTTTTAAATAAATGTGTTAAAATAAACGTATAGGAGAAAAATATGGGCGTAATAGATAAAAAACTCGATTTAGTATATAATTATATTGACAAATACGTTTCTACAAACGGCTTTTCCCCTTCGGTAAGAGAAATTTGCAAAGACTGCAATATTAAGTCTACTGCAACTGCTTATTATTATTTGGAAAAATTGCAAGCGCGCGGCTTAATTACCAAGCAATCCAGCAAAAATCGCACCGTTGGCGTAAGCAGAAAAAACAGCGCGGACTTTTTGTCTATTCCCGTAATCGGCGAAGTCACTGCCGGCACGCCTATTTTGGCTGTTGAAAATTTTGAAGAATATTGCGCCGTGCCTACTGAATTTAAAACAGATGAAGATTTGTTTATGCTGCACGTTAGAGGTACAAGTATGATCGAAGCAGGCATATTCGACGGCGATAAAATTATTGTCAAAAAGCAATCTACGGCAAAAAACGGCGATATAGTCGTGGCGTTTTTTGACGATGCGGCAACGGTAAAAAGGTTTTATAAATACCCAGATAAAATCGTGCTCCACCCCGAAAATTCTACCATGTCGGATATAGTTTTGCCAAACGTCGATATTTTGGGTGTCGTTACGGGACTTATACGTAAATTTTAATTAAAGTAAATTTAAGAATAAAACTAAAATTTTAAGCAACCCCGCTTTATTTCGAGGTTGCTTTTTTATTAATTTTATAAACGCTAAAAAAATTAAAAACACATACCCTTTTGCGGTTTAAATTTGTTTTGCCGCGATATTAAAAGGTATGTGTTTTTTCGTTTAATAAAAATTATTTCATTAAGTTTTTCAATACGGATTTTAAAGCGATTTTGCCGTGTTCGTAAGTAAGTCCGCCTTGCATATAGCAAATATACGGTTCTTTTATGGGCGCATCGGCAGAAAGTTCTATAGATGAGCCTTGCACAAAGCATCCTGCCGCCATGATAACTTTATGGTCATACCCTGGCATATCCCATGCTTCAAGCGTGACGAAATTGTCTACGGGCGACGCGTTTTGAATGGACTGAATAAAATTTGTAAGCGATTTTTCGCTGTCAAACATAATCGAACGAGTGATATCGCAAGGCATTTCGTCAAGGCTCGGCGAAGTTTTATATCCAAGTTTGTCCATGCACTTACCGAAAAGTAAATTTGTTTTCAACGCTTCTTTTACGGTGTGCGGTGCTAAAAACAAGCCTTGATAAAATAATTGATAACCATATGCATAAGAGCCGACTTCCGCGCCGAGCGACGGAGACGTAAGTCTGTTTGCGAC
>CAKQKQ010000039.1 GCA_934249265.1 uncultured Clostridia bacterium
ATATGTATATGTTACTTCGTTTGCAAAAAAAAGTCAAGAAAATTTCAAAAATTAGCAAGCACACACAAATTCACGCAAAAACGAACGCAATTTTGCGGCAATTTACTATTTAAACGCAATATAAACGCAATATATTAAATAAATTTTAAATAGCACTTGAAAAAAACTTTTAAATATGATAGAATACTCTTGCGACCTTAATTACATATTTGACGTAAATATACTTATGGACATAAGTGTATCTTATTTGCATACCGTAAAAACTTTACGTTTGATATGTTTTTATAATTAAGTGTCGCAACTTTAAGTAAATAAGACGCTTTGTCAATGCCGTCTTATTTACTAAGGCGGCATTTTTGCGCACAACTAACGCACGATTTATTAGCACAATTTATAAGATAAATTAACTCGCAATTTTTGTTGCGTTTTGCACGCCGTCAACAAGAAAATTTTACACCGATAACAAGGCATTTTATGCCATAAAAATATTTTAAAGGGAAAATTTAAGGGATAAAAAAATGAAAAAATTTTTAATCACGACGTTACTTTTGATTACGTGCGTTTTCACTGCTCTTTCTTTTGCTGCTTGCGGCAAAGGAAACGATAAAAACAGCGAAACAGACTCCGAAGAAGAACATATACACTCGTTTTCAAGAGAAATCACAACAGATAAATATTTATTTAGCGAAGCGACTTGTACTCAAAAAGCGATTTATTACTACTCTTGCAAATGCGGAGCGAAAGGCACGGAAACGTTCGAGGCCGACAACCCGAAAGGACATAACTACAACCCCTCGACGCACGTTTGCAAATTTTGTAACGAACCCGACCCCGATTACAACAAAGAAACGGGTACTGCGGGTTTAAATTTTAAATTATCGTATAACGAGACGTATTATTCGGTAACGGGCATCGACTATTGCCTTGACGCCAATATCGTTATACCTGCAACTTACAAAGACTTACCCGTGACTAAAATCGGCGAAAACGCTTTCATGAATTGCACTAATATAATAACGGTAACTATTCCCGATAGTATAACGACTATCGGCGAGCATGCGTTTGACGGTTGCGGCAATTTAACGAGAGTGATAATTCCCGATAGCGTAACCACGATCGGCGACAACGCTTTTTTAAATTGTTACAGTTTAACAAGCGTGACAATAGGCAGTAGCGTAACAAATATCGGCGATAATGCGTTTACTTATTGTGTTAAACTTGTAGAAGTAATAAATAACAGCAATTTAGATATCGTCAATACTAATTATAGAAACGGTTACGTAGGATTTTACGCGTTAAAGGTAAAGAAAGGCGGCGAAAGCGATATTGTAAATAAAAACGGATATTTATTTTACCCTCATGAAGACGTCAATTATTTATTGGGCTATTTAGGTGCGACTTCAGAATTGATATGCCCTACCAATTACAATAAACAAACCTATGAAATATACCACTATGCGTTTTATAACCGCGATGATTTAATAAGCGTAGAACTGTCAGACAGCGTAACGGAAATCGAATACAACGCTTTTTATAATTGTAAAAATTTGACAAGCGTTTCAATTGGCAACAACGTAACGATAATTGACAATGGCACATTCTACGGCTGTAAAAACCTTACCGATTTAGCCATCGGAAATGGTTTAACGGACATTAAACCATACGCCTTCGATTTATGTGAAAAAATTACAAACATTTATATACGCGATTTATCGGCTTGGTGCAATATTTCGGGTTTGGGTAGAATAACAAGTCGCGGCTCAAACAAAAAAAATCTCTATTTAAACGGTGGGCGCGTTACTAATTTAGTAATTCCCGATGGTATAACAAGGATTACCGATTACTCATTTTATAATTTTGAAGACATAACGAGCGTAATTATCCCCGACAGCGTAACTACGATCGGTAGATATGCGTTTTACGGTTGTTTAGGGCTTACGAGCGTAACTATCGGCAATAGCGTAACAAAAATCGGATACTATGCTTTTTATAACTGCCATAAACTTGTGGAAGTAATAAATAACAGCAATTTAGACATTATTAAAGGCAGCGAAGATAACGGATACGTAGGATATTATGCAATAAACGTAAAAAAAGGCGGAGAAACCGATATAGTAAATAGTGAAACGTATTCGTTTT
The DNA here is from genome assembly GCA_934249265.1 of uncultured Clostridia bacterium. GTDB lineage: Bacteria > Bacillota > Clostridia > Christensenellales > Borkfalkiaceae > CAKQKQ01. The sequence goes on from CAKQKQ010000039.1 coordinate 2,140, forward strand.
ACACTTATGAAAACGTCAACTATTTATTGAATTATTTAATTATAAATAAAAAATTGTTTTTGCCTTCCGATTATCGCGGGCAAAATTACGAAATATATGATTACGCGTTTTATAAATGCTCCGATTTAACGAGTGTAGAAATACCGAATAGCGTAACTTCAATCGGTGATTACGCTTTCTATGGTTGCAACAATTTAAAAAGCGTAATAATCGGCAATAACGTAACGACAATCGGAGACGGCGCGTTTTATGACTGCTCTAATTTAACAAGCATAACAATGCCCGCCGGTTTAACGACTATCGGAGACTGCGCGTTTCGCGGTTGCAGTAATTTAACGGGTTCGTTAGTACTTGACAATATAATTTCTATCGGCTATGATGCGTTTGAAAATTGCGTAGGACTTACAGACGTAACTATAGGCAATAATTTAACTTCGATCGGCGACTTCTCATTTTACAATTGTAGCGGAATTACGAATATAAATATACCCAATAGCATAACGAATATTGGTTCTCAAGCATTTAATGGTTGCACTTCATTAAATTATAACACAAAAGATAATATTAACTATTTAGGAAACGAAGAAAATCCTTATTTAATAGTTGTAAGCGTTACGGATAGATCATTATCAACATATCAAATAGACTCCTCTGCTAAACTTATTTACGATAAAGCATTCTATAATTGTCGAGGTTTAACAGATATAATTATCCCCGATAACATAATTTCAATTGGCTATGCCGCATTTGAAGATTGTACCAAACTTAAAAGTGTGATTATTCCCGACAATGTGACTTTAATAGAGCCTTATACATTCTATGGCTGCAGTAGTTTAACAAGCGTAGAAATACCCAACAGCGTAACACATATTGGTCATTTTGCATTTTATAATTGCGTCAGCCTTACAAATGTAACGATAGGCAATGGCGTGACTATTATCGGCGATAGCGCATTTTATGGTTGCAGTAGCCTTACAAGCGTAACAATTCCGAATAGCGTTACTACAATAATCGACGATGCGTTCTCCTATTGCAGCAGCCTTACAAGCGTAATAATTCCCGATAGTGTTACTTTAATCGGTGAAAATGCGTTCTCCTATTGCAGCAGTCTTACGAGCGTAACGATAGGTAACGGTATAACCGAAATCAATTATAATACATTCGGTGATTGTGAAAGCCTTACAAATATAATCTTGGGCAACAACTTAAAAACCATCAAAGGTTCTGCGTTTTGGGGTTGTATCAGCATTAAAAGCATTATAATCCCCGATAGCGTAACTACGATTGAAAAATACGCTTTCAACCGTTGCGACGGAATTACAACAGTTTATTATAAAGGCACGGTCGAAAAATGGGAAAGGATTAGAATCGAAGCGGAAAGCATCAAATTTGCCAATGCGACGAGGTATTATTACAGCGAGACCGAACCCGCGCTCAACGAAGACGGCACGGAATATGACGGCAACTATTGGCATTACGATACAGACGGCGTTACGCCCGTTATTTGGAAAAAAGGAAACTAAAATTAGCGTTTTAGTCGTAAAAACTGTTCGGCATAAAATCTTTTAATCACTTAAAATTTAACACTTAAAATCGCCTCACGCATTGATGATATGCGCGAGGCTTTTTCTATACCCCGCCATATTTTCTCTAATCTATTAGAGGTTCTGTTATAAACCCGTGAGTTTTTTATACCATACTATATTTTTCTATGCTCTACTAAAATTTTCTTATGTGCGCTTTTTACGCTTTAAAAAAATTTCATCTTCGGCATAAAATTTTTAAAACATAACCTTTTCGTGACAGTCTCTTTAACGCATAAACTTTTTAAACTACTGCTTTTTTGTTTTTTATATGCCCTATTCATAAAAATACCCTTTTCACATATAAAAATATCTTATTCACATACAAAAATATCCGACCGCAAAACCGCAGTCGGATATTTTATATGCCAAACAATTATCAATAATTTATTTTTTTCGCTATCTACTCAATTAAAAAATTCAGTTGATATTAAATTGTAAAAATTTATAGGTTACACTTGCTTATTAAGTCGCTACGTTAAAATTTAAGCAACGGGATAAGTTTTTGCTTGTCGATGGCGGCGAGGAAAAGATAAAGTCTCGGTCCCATATCCGTGCCGAAAAGCAAATTGTAAAATACCTTGAAAAACTTTTGTTGACGCGCTATGTTTTCCTTTTTGGTAAGCGTTTCGTCGTTTATTATAGAATACAAATATTGTTGTACGTCTTTTTCGTAAATTTCGGCGTTGTTTTCAAGATATTCGGCGAGTTTTGCCGTAACTTGTTTTTCTTCTTCGTCCATAGTAGCGTAATATTCGACGTTCTTTTCGGAAAGAAGTTTGTAAAGTTTTGACGGTTGATATTTGGTTATCCAATTTTTAACGCGAAGTAATCTCGACTTGTCTTCTTCGGCAAATTCTACGCCTACTTTTGCGAGAATTTCTTTTACCGATTGCGGATTAAAGTCAACAATGGTCGATACGCTTGCAAGCACGCCGAACGGCACTTTGCTCCTCGTGTTTTTGCCGTCGATCAAGCACATATCGTATACTGCCGTGTTGTACTCGTCGAGTTCGCCTTTTTTGTAAAGTTCGAGATTTTTATCGAATTCGCTGTAGTGACGAATAATAGTATCGTCGAAATTGAACGAGAAACCGTCTGTGGGCGCGTATTTAGCGAAAAGCCAACGCACCATATCGGGTTCGTAAACCTTTAAAATTTCTTCGGGGGTGATGTTGTTGCCCGTAGAACTGTGCATGTCGCCCATACCCGCGATAGAAAGCCAGCCGTAGCCTTGGAACGACGGCGGCGTTACGCCGAGAATACTCTTTGCGATATCCGAAGCAACCACGTAACTTCCGCTTGCCGCGGCGTGGTCTATTCCGCCCGGCTCGAAGTCAACGCCTTCAACACCCCAACGCATGGGCCAGTCAACCTTCCAAACAAGTTTTATAAGGTGATAATCCCTTACGTTTACGGTTTTTTCATTGCCGCAACATTTGCATCTGTAAGAAAGTTGTTCGCCGTCGTCAGAAACCGAAGTAACAACCGTGGTATCTTTCATACAGTTGTCGCAATATACGTTTACGGGGCTGTAAGATTCTCTTTCGCCCTCGTCGGAGTCTTGAGTTTTGTATTTCATCAAGACGTCGTAAATTTCTTTTCTGTGTTTAAGAGCAAAAATTATGCCATCGGTATATTTGCCCGCCGTGTAGTTTTTCGCTTGATATCTGTAATCGGGGTGAATATCCATTTCTTCAAGCGACTTTTCAAACTCTTTTTCGTTGTATTCCGCATAAGAAGCACATACTCCGTGCGGGTCGGGTATCATCGCGTACGGCATACCGAGATATTTATCGAAATCGGGCGCGATTTTGGCAATGTTAGAGGGGACTTTTCTTAATCTGTCAAACTCGTCCCACGAAAACAAAAGTCTCGCTTTTTTACCTTGTCTTTCAAGAGCCTTAACGACGTACAAACTCGTCGCAATATCTCTGAAATTGCCTATATGAACAGAGCCGGAGGGGCTTATACCCGCCGCGCAAACGTATTCTTCTTTATTAGGATTTTTTTCTATTAATTCTTTCGCTATTCTGTCAGCCCAATGCATAGTATTACCGCCTTGTTAAAATTTTTGTCTGTAATTTTTTATAATCAATTCCGCAACTTCTTCCGGAGTTTTGTCCGTGGTGTCGATTACGCAGTCGTAATTGCTCATATCGGTGATATCGACGTGATAAAACGCCTTATAACGCAATTTTTCGCTTTCTCTTCTCTCTTTAAGTTTTTCAATTGCCTCGTCGAGAGTCTTGTAATTTTCGTCCTTTCGTTGCGCTTGCATAATCCTTTTCGCCGCCTCTTTTACGTCTACTTTCAAGTAATAACTGAAAGACGAAGGCACGAAATGAAAGGCAAGACGCGAGTCGAAAATGTAATTACCCACGATCGAATCGTATTCGTGAATTTTCTCGTCGAGTTTTTCGTCGTATTCGGGGTGAGCCTCTAAAAAAATGTTGAACTGAACGGGAGTCATACCCATTTCAGCCGCGCTCGCCCTAAATATTTTACCGACGGAAACAATTTCCGCGGAAAACTTTTTTTGCAAAATATCCGTTACCGTACTTTTACCGCTGCCGAGGTCGCCCGCCAACGATATCTTAAAGTAGTCCATGATGCACACCCGTTTTTTATCGAATTAGTTTTTTTATAAATAAGTATATATTTTATTGCAAATATTGTCAAGAAATAATGTTTGTTTTGTTGCATTTTGTGTAAATTATATGTATAATTATAATATAAAAAATTGGAAACTTGCTTGCAAGGGTTTACAATTTTGCATTTTTCAAACTAAGAAGTGCAAAAATTTTACGTTTTTGCAAAAGTCCGCAAGGACTTAAAAGATTTTGGCATTAGCCAAAAGATTTACTTCTTATAGTTTATAATATATAAAGTTGAAAAATCGTATCAATTGTAACGTAACTATATCAAAAGTAGCGTGACTGTATCAAAAGTAACGTGACCGTATCAATTGTAGCGCGACTGTTTCAATTGTAGCGCGCGGAAAATTAAATTTTTAAAGTTGACGATAAAATTTCCGCTATATCACCGCATTGCGCAGAATACTTGATGATATTGCGGACGAATTGACGGACGATTTTAAAACAAGTCGGTAAACGATTTTTTAACGGTATAAAACAAGTAAAAGAATTTAATATTTTAAATAAGCGAGTGTAGTTCAGTGGTAAAACAAGTGCTTCCCAAGCATTAGTTGGGGGTTCGATTCCCCTCACTCGCTCCAAAAAAAGACTGCAATTTTGATACGAAATTGCAGTCTTTTTTAACTAAATCCGCTGTTAGCGGAATAAATTTACTTTCGTAGATAAAATTTGCTATTCGTCGGTCGGACACGACAAATGACGCAATATACCGCAAGCGGTATGCGCACGCGATAAAATCCCGCTTATTCGGGGGTAAAGACATTGGATTTAATTTCATCCAAGGTGTCGCGCCGAAGATTTCAACCTAACTCGTTTGGATTTCATTCAGCCAAGCATGATTTCATTAAATTTACAAGACTTGCCGAGATAGTTTTCATTCTTGTTAACCTTTTTGTTTTTACTAAACACGTTTTAACTTTTACCAAACCTATTTTAATGTTTAAAAGCCCCTTTTTAATTATTTTTATCGAAAAATTTTTTATAATTTTATTTATTCGTTGTTTTTATCGCCTAAATATTGCATTTATACAAAAAGCACGTTATAATTATGTCATCACATTAAATTCGCATCTACACAAGAGGTGTTTATAATGACTTTAAATAAAGCGTTTGCGCTGAGAATAAGCGATATTTTACTAAATAAGAAAATGTCTAAATATCAATTGGAAAAGAAATCGGGCGTGTCGCACTCGGCACTTAGATATATTTTTAACGAAGTAAATACCGACGTTAAATTTTCAACTATCGTAAAAGTCGTTTATGCGCTCGATATGACGCTTGAAGAGTTTTTTAACGACTCCGTTTTTGACCTTGAAAATTTAGATTTTGAATAAAATTTTATGAGTTTAACTCCCCCGTTCGGCGGTCGCCGAACGGGGGTTTTTATGTGTAAACCGTTTAAAATTGAAATTTCGCCGTAGCCTTTTTTGTTCGCTGCAATATCGTTCAGTTTATTGCAAAGGCATTTTTAGTTTTCCGCAAAAATATAAAAATTTGCTCAATAATAAAATTTTGTTGCAATTTCGTTTAAATATTTCTCGATTTTTAGTCGAAAACTATTAAATTCAAGCAAAAAAATGCTTTTAACTATCGATTTAAACGTCGGTATTGACAAAAAGGTAGTTTTGTGTTAAAATATTTTCATAAAATATATTAGGAGAAAAAACATGAAAAGATTTGTTACGGTTTTGTTTGCCGTGTTGTGCGTTTTAAGTTTTTCGGCGTGCGTCGAAAACGGAATAAAATTCGGCAATGCGGAGTTTTCTTCCGAAAAATGGAAACAAGAAAACAACTACGACGAAAGATACCTTATGCTTGACGATTTAGCCGAAAAATATAAATTAATCGGCTGGCATTTAGACGAGGTAATCGAACTTCTCGGCAATGCCGACTATGAAGAAACAACTATTCTCGACACCTACCCCACTAAATTCGGCGGAAAAGTTATCGAATATTACGTTCAATCGGGCAAATATTCCGGTGTGAGAGAAAGTTTGCGTATTACTATAAACGGCAACTATATCGTCACTTCGGCAGAATACGCTACGACGGGCGGACAATGTATTTCGTTGTATTAAAAATTTTTAGTCAATTGAAATTTGCGCTTTACAAATTTTGCGCTTTATACAAGATATTTAATCAAAGATACGTCAAAATTTGAGCGAAATTAACCAAAATTTAATCAAATTAAGCAACATTTTAAGCAAGATTTAAGCAAGATAAAAAATAAGGAGGAAAATGGAAAATATGAAAAAATTTATTATGGTTTTATTTGCCGCGCTACTTATTTTTAATATGTCGGCGTGTTTAGCGAATAACGACTCTTCTCAAACCGATTCGGACACCGCCCACAATTCGGAAACTACGCAAGATTCAAACAATAGTGTGTTAGATTCCGATACCGCACCAACCCCGCCCGGGGGCGTGACCGTTATTACTGCGGATTTAATACCTACTACCCCCGTAAAAGAAATTAAAACGTTTACTTTTGAGGGACACACCTTTACTTATTACAACGTTTTTAGCGACGGCGAGGGCAATTTCGTAATGGCTGACAACACGAGTTATATTGCAAACAACGATATAATCTTCGGTTTGTCGGTAAAAAGCGAATACGTTTACTCTATAAACGACAACGAACAAACTTTAATCGACTATAATAATAAAGGCGACGACGGATATTATTATTACTCCGTTGAAAGTTACGGCATTGAAATTCGCGGCATTTCCACAAGCATTTCTATGTTGTATGAAAATATAAATATAGGCAAAATTACGCACTGGTGCTGAAATTATACCGGTAAATAAAAATTATGAGCATAATAAATTCATTTGATAACAAATCTAAAGCGTTGATCGACGTCAACGCTTTTTATAAAAAATCGCAATACACTGCCGATATTTGCATAGTAAGTTTTTCGATACACGTAAAGCAAATGTTTTTGCAAAGATTTGAAAGCAAAATTATCGGTCATTCCTCTACCGCAAACGGGCATATCGACATTTATTTATTTGAAGTAAACGGCAAAAAATTGCTGTATTATTTAAGCCCGATAGGCGCGCCGTCGGCGGGAGCGGTTATGCACGAAGTGCAATACATAACGGGCGCAAGTAAATTTATCGTTTACGGCTCGTGCGGAATTTTAGACGGCGAAAAGTGCAGCGGCAAACTTATAGTCCCCACGGCGGCGTATAGAGACGAGGGCTTGTCGTACCATTACATGACGCCGAGCGATTACGTCGATATTAAAAACGCCGACACGGTGGCGCAAATTTTTGAAAAACTAAACTACCCTTACGTAAAAGGTAAAACTTGGACTACCGACGCAATTTATATGGAAACGGTAAACAAAGCCGCCGCAAGAAAAGCCGAGGGGTGTATTACGGTGGAAATGGAATCGTCGGGACTGCAAGCCATGTGCGATTATTACGGTTATGAGTTGTACGTTTTCCTTTTCGGTGCAGATTTATTAAACGGCGATAATTGGAGTCGCGGCAACCTCGGAGGTAAGAACGAATACGCTATTCAAAAACAAACTTTTGACGTCGCGATTAACCTTGCCTTGAATTTGCAATAAATTATTTAGCGATTTATCCCAACTAATTATTTAGTAAAACGGAGCGGAAATTTATGTACGTTTGGATAGGAATCGAGACCGAATCACAACTAAAAACCATTAAAGAAAAGGCGCAAAAAATTGAAAACGAAATCGGCTTTTTGCACTCTAATTTTACTCTGCCTCTTCACATATCTTTAAAGATGGCTTTTAAAGTAAGCGAGGAAAATTTTGACGCCGTCGTGAGCGATTTACTCGACTATTTTAAAAGCGTAAAATCCTTTGAAATCAAAACAGACGGCATATGTTTTGAAAACGTGATTTGCTGGATATCGATGAAGCGGAACGACCAACTCGACAATTTGCACGACTATTTAAACGACTTTTTAAAACAAAAGTACGGCGTGCCGCTACACGAATACGACACCGATTATATGTACCACACCACGCTGTTTTCCGACTCAAACGAAGACAAGGTTTTAAAGGCTTATAAACTTATCGAGCAAGAACAAATACCCAAAACTATTAATGCAAACACGATTTTAATAGGCTGTTCCGAAAGCGGAAATTTGGGTACTTTTAAAATAAAACACGCAATTAAACTTAACTGAATTGCCGTTTTTACACAAAACGGTTGTTGTAAAGTTGACAGCGGATAATTAATTACTATAATAATTTAATCAACATTTAAGCGAGCAAAAGGCGGACGAAATTTTACATCGTCCGCCTTTTAAATTAAAAAAAATAATCAGTTGTTTAATATATACTCTATTACAATTTCGCCGAATACGTTTTTGCCGTCAACAGTTTTATTCAAATATTCGCAATGACCGCCGTGCATTATTTTTAAACTGACGTTATCGCTAAAACCGAAATTTTTTAAAGTTGATATCATAAGTTGAGTTTGCTCGAGTCTGTTTGGCATATCGTTGTCGGACACGATGAAAAGCATTTTCGGAATGGTCTTTTCTTCATCGACGTGATACAATGGACACGTATCGTCAACAATGATTTTTCTTTCGTCAAAGCCGCGCTCTTTAAGCACGTTGAAATGTACCGTAGGCTGCCCCGCGTCGTGAATATAGCCGTAAATATCGGTCGGATTTACGCCGTGGCTCAACAAATATTTCTTATCGAAACACAGCATCATTGAAAGATAACCGCCCGCCGAACTACCGCCGATAAACACCCTTTTATACTCGCCGTATAAATGCAAATTTTTGGTAATATATTTGACCGCCTCGGCGGCATCGTTTATAAAATCTGGATATTTATTGTCGGGGTACATTCGGTAATTCACGCTGAAAAGCGCAATGTTTTTGTCGCACAACCGGCAAGCAAACGGCTTTGCGTCGGCTTTATCTCCGGCAGTAAGTCCGCCACCGTGAAAATAAATAAACGCGTCTCCCCTTTTGCTCTCGGGTAAATATGCGTCAAAACTTTTACTTTTTATTTTTTCTTGCGAATAATATACGTTTTCTATCGTAATCATAAATTTCTCCGTCGATAATTAAAGCAACAATTTGAATAAATCAGCAATTAAAATAAGTCAAAAATTGAAATAAAACAACAGTTAAACAACAAAATGACAATTTTAAAAAATCGCCAAATTCAACCGCTAAATTAAACCGCCAAATTCTATAAATTTAATAGTATACTAAATTTTATAAATTAAATAACGATTCGATAATTTAATTATAAATTTCAAATATAAACACGTTACGCCGACGCAAACAATTTGCGTCGGCGTAAAAATTAATCGTTATTCTTGAGTTTCGCCCTCTTCGGCACTTTCGGAAACCGCAGAACCTTCTGAAACCGTGGTTTCGTCTGCATTTTCGGCGTTTTCGCCGTCAGACATAGTTTCTTCGTCGAAATCTTCTTCACTTTCTTCTTCATGCGGAGTGATAGCGACCGTAGAAACCGCGCCTTTATCCGTTCTCATGATAATTACGCCTTGGGTATCTCTGCCCATCTTGGAAATTTCACAAGCCTGTACGCGGATAATTGTTCCGTCGTCGGTAATCATCAAGATATCGTCTTCGGGAAGAACGAACTTAAAGCATGCAATATCGCCCGTTTTTGCGTTGAATACGCCCGCTTTTATACCCTTTCCGGCACGATTTTGAAGTCTGTAATCGGAAATATCGCTGCGCTTGCCGTAGCCGTTTGTGCTTATCGTGAAGATATCGTATCCCTCTTTGACAACTTCCATATTGACGATATAATCGTCGGAATCGATATCCATACTCTTGACGCCTTGAGTATCTCTACCCATGGGTCTTACGTCGTTTTCGCTAAATCTTATGCACTTACCCTTGCGGCTTGCAAGAATAAACTCGCAGTTGCCGTCGGTGTATTCAACCGAGATAAGTTCGTCGGTATCGACGAGTGAAATTGCGATTTTACCCGTCTTTCTTATGTTGTCGAACTCGCTTAAAGCGGTCTTTTTGATAAGTCCGTTTTTAGTAGCCATTGCGATATAGCCCGACGAATCTTCTTTGCACGGAATAACCGCCGTAACCTTTTCGCCCGTTTCTATGGGAAGGAGGTTGATTATCGCTCTGCCCTTTGCGGTGCGTTGCGCCTCGGGTATTTCATAGCACATAAGTTGATATACTTTACCCTTTGTGGTAAAGAAGAGAAGTTTGTCGTGAGAAGAACATATAAACATGTTTTCGATGAAATCTTCTTCTTTAGCCTTGTGTGCGATGATGCCCTTGCCGCCGCGGCGTTGAGATTTATATTCTTTTACGGGTAATCTCTTGACGTAGCCGAGGTGAGTCATGGAAATAACGACGTCTTCCTTTTCGATAAGGTCGATTGCGTCGATATCGCCGTAATTGTAAGAAAGTTCGGTCTTTCTCGGCGTGGGATATCTGTTTTTCATATCCGTCAAGTCGTTTTTGATTATGCCTTTAATTCTTTCGGGTTTTTCCAAAATATCCGTTAAATCCGCTATCGTTAAATCGAGTTGTACAAGTTCTTCTTTGAGTTTTTCTACTTCTAATGAAGTAAGTCTTTGCAACCTCATATCGAGTATCGCATTGGCTTGCTTGTCGGAAAGTTCAAACTTTTGCATAAGTTTGCTGCTTGCCTCGTACTTATCGGACGAAGATTTAATCGTTTCGATTACTTCGTCGATGTTTGCAAGCGCGATTACGAGACCTTTTACGATATGCTCTCTTTCTTTGGTTTTGTTTAAATCGTATTTAGTTCTTCTCGTGATAACGTCGATTTGGTGGTTAACGTAACACTCGAGCATTTGTTTAAGGTTGAGATACTTGGGCTCGCCGTCGACAAGCGCAAGCATAATCATACCGTCACTGACTTGTAAATTGGTGTGTTTGAACAAGAAATTGAGTATTACTTGCGCGTTGTAATCCTTTTTGATATCGATTACGATACGCATACCTTGTCTGTCCGATTCGTCGTTGACGTTGGAAATGCCCTCTACCTTTTTATCCCTTACAAGGTCGGCAATGCTTTCGATAAGTTTTTGTTTGTTGACTTGATAAGGTATTTCGGTGACGATAATTTTGCTTTTGCCGTTGTCGAGTTCTTCGATTTCGTATTTAGAACGAAGTAAAATACTTCCTCTGCCCGTGTAATACGCTTGTTTTACGCCGCTTCTGCCCAAAAGCGTTGCGCCCGTGGGGAAGTCGGGGGCGGGAATATACTCCATTAATTCGTCTATTGTGATTTCGGGGTTGTCAAGGAGCGCGATCGCGCCGTCGATTACTTCGTTGAGGTTGTGCGGCGGAATATTTGTAGCCATACCTACGGCGATACCGTCAGAACCGTTGACGAGAAGGTTGGGATATCTTGCGGGCAAAACCGCGGGTTGCATTCTCGTGTCGTCGAAGTTGGGATAAAAATCTACAGTGTCTTTGTCGATTTCTCTCAACATTTCGAGCGCGAGTTTGCTCATTCTTGCTTCGGTGTACCTATACGCTGCCGGTGGGTCGCCGTCGACCGAACCGAAGTTTCCGTGTCCGTCTACAAGCGGAAGGTTGATTGAAAAGTCTTGCGCAAGTCTGACGAGCGCGTCGTAAACGGACGAGTCGCCGTGCGGGTGGTATTTACCTAAAACGTCGCCGACGATGGTTGCGCATTTTTTATACGGTTTGTCGGGGGTGAGACCGAGTTCGTTCATAGAATAAAGTATTCTTCTGTGAACGGGCTTTAAACCGTCTCTCGCGTCGGGTATCGCCCTCGATACGTTTACCGCCATCGCATATGCTATAAATGATTTTTTTAACTCCTCGTCGACCTCGACGTCAATCATTTTGGTCTGTTCGAGAGTCTTTTTAAACTCTGTGGTGAGTTCTTCTCCCCAATTCTTTTTAGCCATTTGAATTCTCCTTATACGTCAAGTTCGGTTACGAGTTTTGCGTTTTCTTCTATAAACTTACGGCGAAGTTCGGGTTCTTCGCCCATGATGAGCGTGAACATAGCGTCGGCTTCTACCGCGTCTTCCACCGATACCCTTAAAAGCGTCCTATGGGCGGGGTTCATAGTGGTGTCCCAAAGTTGCTCTGCGTTCATTTCGCCGAGACCTTTATATCTCTGTACTTCGAGTTTGCCGTTTTCGGCGAGGAAGTCGGTAAGTTCTTTATCGGAATAGAAATAGTGGTCAACTTTGTTTTTAACAACCTTGTAAAGAGGCGGTTGCGCGATATATACGTGACCTTGCTCGATAAGCGGCTTCATATACCTAAAGAAGAACGTAAGCAAAAGTATTCTTATGTGGCTTCCGTCTACATCGGCATCGGTCATACATATAATTCTGTCGTATCTTATTTTGGAAATATCGAAGTTGTCTTGCATGCCGCCGCCGAACGCCGTGATCATCGCCTTGATTTCGGCGTTGTCAAGCACTCTCTTGGCATTTGCCTTTTCTACGTTTAATATTTTACCTCTCAACGGCAATATAGCCTGAAAACGCCTATCTCTGCCTTGTTTTGCCGTTCCGCCTGCCGAGTCACCCTCGACGATGAAAATTTCGCACAGTTCGGCGTTCTTTTCCGAGCAGTCGGCAAGTTTACCGGGGAGAGACGAACCCTCGAATACGCTTTTTCTCGTTGCTTCGCGGGCTTTTCTCGCAGCCTCTCTCGCATTTTTAGCAAGCAAGCACTTCATTATGATCGCCCTTGCGTAAGAGGGATTTTCCTCGAGGAACGAACCGAAGTTGTCGGTCATTGCCTTTGCGACTATGCCCCTCATTTCGGCGTTGCCGAGTTTGGTCTTGGTTTGCCCTTCAAATTGCGGATTAGGCATCTTTACCGATACTACGGCGGTGAGACCTTCTCTCACGTCGTCGCCCGTCAATTTGTCGGAGTCTTTTAATATATTGAGTTTTTTACCGGTGTCGGTAATCATTTTGAGTAGCGAACTTTTAAATCCGTCGAGGTGCGTACCGCCCTCTTCGGTGTTTATATTATTGACGAAAGCGAAAATGATTTCGTTGTACGAGTCGTTGTATTGAAGCGAAACCTCGATAATATTGTCGCCTATCATCTTTTCAAAATAAACGGGCTTGGGGAACAGCACTTCTTTATTTATGTTTAAACTTTCAACGAATTGATTTATACCGCCTTCATAACACAACTCGTCGTGAGCCTCTTGTCCTTCTCTAAAGTCGTCCATAATTATGCGGAGACCTTTGTTAAGATATGCAAGTTCTCTCATTCTCACTTTAATGGTGTCGTAATTGAACACGGTGCTGTCGAAAATTTCGCTGTCGGGAAGGAAAGTGACTTTTGTTCCCGTTTTGTCCGTTTCTCCGATAACTTGAAGTCTCGTTTGCGGAACGCCCCTGTTAAAGGTGATTTTATGAATTTTGCCGTGTTGATAAACCTCTACATCCATCCATTCGGAAAGAGCGTTTACGCATGATACGCCAACGCCGTGCAAGCCGCCGGAAATTTTATATCCTCCGCCGCCAAACTTGCCGCCCGCGTGAAGTTTGGTAAGCACAAGTTCGACCGAAGAAATGCCCTCGGGTTGGTGTATACCCGTCGGAATACCCCTTCCGTTGTCCAAAACGGTGCAAGAAGAGTCTTTATTGATGCTGACGTTTATCACGGTGCAGTAGCCCGCAAGCGCCTCGTCTATGGAATTGTCGACAACCTCTTGAACGCAGTGGTGCAAACCCCTTAAATCGGTTGTGCCGATGTACATGCCCGGTCTTACTCTGACCGGCTCGAGTCCTTCAAGGACTTGTATTTGGTTTTCGCCGTATTCGCCGTTTACTTTTATTTCTTCGGAAATGATTTCCGGTGTCTTGTTTTCTTCCGACATAACTGCTCCTTACTTAATATTTACTATATTTAATTATATATATAATATCGATATACTTATTATACACTATGAATTAATAT
>CAKQKQ010000040.1 GCA_934249265.1 uncultured Clostridia bacterium
TGTTTTGTTGGTTCATAATAAGCGTTTTTGTTTTCTTTTGTTTCCTAGACGTTTCTTGTTGTTTTTTAAGTTTTTATCATAAAAAATACACCAAACTACGGCACAAATTATCATTACCGCCGCACCGATTAAAAACGAATATTTAAAACCGCCCGTCACAGCCTCGACCGCGCTTAAACCGTAAGTCAAAAACGTGCCTACGGGCACTGTAGTGCTCATTATTACTGTGGCTTTAGCGAGGTCTTTCCCTTGAAGATTTTGAGATAACGCGCTGATAAGCGACGACCACAAAACCGACTGCGCCGCGCCGTTTAATACCCATAAATATTTAAACGAAACAAAAGGCGCGCCGAAAAACACGGCTAAATTTATTGCCGAAGATATCAAAAGCGACAGCGTAATAATTAATTTTTTGTTGTATCGATTACACAAAAGTCCGTTTATGAATTGCCCCGCGCCGTAAGAAAAGAAAAAACACGTCGTCACAAGCCCCGCAGAGGCGTGCGAAACTTTGTAAAAATTTATTACCGAAATTATGTTGGACGAATAACTGTATCTGCCTAAATACGCCGAAGTATATACAAACCAACATAAAAATATGGCAAATAAGCCGCTCTTTTTCGTTTTTGCGGAATTGTTTGTCTCTTTTCCTGTCGGTGCGGTCGCCTCGTTTTTAATCGTGGCGTTTGTTTCGGCGGTTTTTACTGCGTTTTCTTTATCGATAGCGAGATTTTCGGTGGGTGCGGTTTTATTGTCTTTTTCCATAGTTTTTAAATTAAAATTTTACACCAAGGGCGGTTGCCGATGGTGTAAACGTTTTTATCGATTATTTTTAAATTAGTCGCCTAAAACTAAAATTCGGTCGTAAGGCAAAATATAAGTTTAAAACCAAATATTCAGCCGCTTATAATTAGCCGAAATTTACTTATTAAAAGTCCATAAATATCGCCCTTTCGTTTTGCGGCGAATTGGGATGATGAAGGGAAATTTGGGTTTTGCCGTTGAAATCTTTAAACAACATTGCGTGACCGCCGTCAAAGGTAAATCTGCTGCCCTTGTGCGTCCATTTGCCCCTAATGCCGTTTGATTCGGCTTCGAGTACGGCGTATTTGCCGCCCGCAAGCGACGACCAAATCATTTTCAACTTGCCGTCTTCTTTAAACAAAAACGGTCCGTCGGTTATGCGGCAGTGTTTGCCCGCTTTTCCGTCGAAAGAGTCCACGCTTTTGTTGTCGCTCGCCTTGAAAAGCAAAAACGGCTTTTCTACCCCGTGAGACAAATCGTCGGAAAGTTGCATTGCACAAATTTCTCCGTCTTCGACTTGCGTCCATTCGTGACAAAAAACGATATAAGGCTTGCCGTTCTCTACCCATAAAGTGCCGTCGAGACACTCCCACTCGGGCGGGGTAACAGGCTCTGCCGAAAGGGGCGTAAAAGGACCTTTGGGGTTATCCGCCACCAAAATTTGCGTCGCCCTATTGTGATTTTCGGAACGGAAACTGCCGAAAAGATAATATTTACCATTATATTTATGCACTTCTGCCGCCCAATAATCGCAAGTTGCCCAAAAGCCTTGCTTTCCTCCGTCAAACACGACGAACGGTCCGTCGAAATTTTCAAGGTCTTTTGAAACGTAAACCGAAAATTTGTCGTAAGCCTCGAGATTTTTGCCGAGTTCGGTAGTGCCGTACATATAATAAGTTTTCGTTTCGTCGTCCGCTAAAATAAACGGGTCTCTTATGCGTATTTCTTCTCTTTTCATTTTTTTATCTCGTTTAGATTAAATATGTTTTTATTAAAACGCTTTTTACGCTTTGATTAATACGTCTTAAATGCCTTAATTAAAACGCGTCGTCGCCGAGCATTGTTTCCAAAAGCACTTGAGCGTATACTCTGTGCATATAGTCGTTGGGGTGATTTGAATTTGAAGAAGTGGTGTCTTGGAATTTTTTAACCGTGAGCATTTGTTTGTGTACGTCGGTTACGTTGACGACGGCAACTTTTTTGCCCGCGTTTTTCCACGAGGTTTCGCATTTAGCGAGTTCTTCGGGATAATCGTCTTGATAACGGCGCAACGAAGAATTTTGCGAGAAACCCATTTTTTCGTTGGGTATCATGCTCAAAACAACCGCTATTTCCGCATTGGGATTCGCTTTTAAAATTGCGTTTACCATTCTTTTTATCGTGTCGCTGAATTCCTTGGGAGTACGCGCGCCGCCGTCGTTCATGCCGAAAGCGATTACGTAAAGGTCGCCGTTGGCGGTCGTTACTTTATTCATGAGTTCTTCGTCGTTATACGACTGCAAAGACGTGTTGCCGCTTACGGAATAATTTTCCCTCGTGATAGTCGTGCCGTAAATTTGCTCGAGTCTGTTCATTGCGAGGTCGGCGTACATCGGGCAATAAGGCTTTCTGTTTACGTATTTAAACGCGGTCGAACCCCAGCCGTCGGTTATGCTGTCGCCGAAATAAACTACTTTTGCGGCTTGTTTTGCCGAAAGTTTAGCGATAAATTTGCTGAAAACGTCGGTTTTTGCTTGCGGTTTGGTCACTACGTTTGCCTTTTCGTGCGTGTAAGTGACGGATAAACACCACTCGCTCATGCCCTTTGAAGTGGTCGTCGTTTCGGTGACGAGATACGCTCCTTTGGGTGCGTTTGCGGGGAGCGACAAAGAATTGGACTTGTCGTATTCCTCGAAATAATAATCTTCATATTTTAAATAAGGTATACTTCCGTTTTCAAGTATTTTCAACTTGCCATCGGCGGTGATTTCAAAATCTTGACCTTCGACGTATTTTGTCTGCAAATCCGCGCTTCTTACCGAAACAACGTTTTTTACGGGATAAAGCAAACTTATGGGTTGAACGACCTTGTTTTCGTCTTCCATTACAAAAGCCGCTTCGCCGTAAGACACTATGCCGTCCCAAATGGGCGAAACGAATTTTTGAACGTCGAGTTCGGTTACGTCGTATTTTTCATACGCAGTGTAATCGGGCTTTTCTTCCGTATTCGGCTTATTGCCGTTGCCCTTGTCTCCGCAAGCGGTCATGCCGCCGAGACACGTTACGCCTAACATGATGCTCATTATAAAACATGCTCCTTTTTTCATGATTTTTCCCTCTTGATTTTTATTATATATCATTTTGTTTCGCCTTGCACGCATTTTATCTAAAATCGCTTTTTAGATTTTTTAGCGGCAGACGATTATTCTTTTTCCAACACGGTTATGCAAGCGGCGAGGTTTTTATTTCCGAAGTCAACTGTGAGTTTTCCGCACGAAAGCACGCCTTTTACGTTGCCGTATTCTGCGGCGATTTTATATCCGTTTACGTCGAATTCAGCAGTTTTACCGCCACCGAAACACATTGCGTAACACAAAAGTTTTTTGCCGTCTTTACTTCTCCTTACAAGCCTGATTGCGCCGCGCGGATTTAACAAAGATTTAACCTCGTCTGTGTCGATAAGCAAGGTTTCGCCGTCTTTAATGGTGCTTTTAAGTTTGGAATAAAACTCAGTGCCTTGCTTTACTACGGCGTATTTTTCTTGGTCGATTTCGGTAATTTTACCAGCAAGACAAACACGACCGAGCATGGCTTTTACCATTGTGAAATACACTTCGTCCAAGTCGTGCTTGGGCAAAATGCTCGCCCAAATTTGCAAGGTGCGCGGTTGCATTACCCTCTGCAATTCCATTGCGATTACCGCTCCGGAGGGGTTTTCGTGAGCGTCGGAGAATGAAACCATGCTGCCCAAAGTGGAAAACAACGGTTCGTGACGCATGCCGCCCGAAGAACAAACTTCCATTACAAGTCCGTCTACACCCGCGCGAAGTTTTTTATAAAATTCGATTACTTTTTCGATATGCTGCCTTAAACCTTCGGCTTCGCTTTCCGCTCCGCTTACGCCGTAACCGATATTTTCGTTGTAGTCTATTTTAATGTAATTTAATTTGTTTTCGTTGAGCGCGTCGATGACTTTTTTAGTGAGATAATCGTTTACTTCCGCTACGCGGAAATCTAAAAACAATCTGCCGCCCCTGTCTAAAACAATGCCGTCTTGCTTTATAAGCCAATCTTGCTTTTTCATAAGCGAAGAATTAGAGGTTACGCTTTCAAATTCGTACCACACGCCGGCGGCTTTGTAACCCTCTTTGCGGGCTTCGTTTGAAAACTCTATAAGTCCGTTGGGGAACTTGTAATCGCAAACTTCCCACTCGCCCAATGAGTCGCAATTGTTGTAACAGAACCAGCCCGCGTCAAGCACGAAATATTCCGCGCCGAGCGATTTTGCGACTTTTAATTGCGGCCTTACGTTTTCCATTGTGGGGTTACCCCAACTCGTGAGATATTCGTTGTATATAACGGGCAAAGATTTTTCGCTTTCGGGCATTTTATAGATGGTGTCGTGATATCTCGTGAGAGCCGCGCATGCATTGTCTAAATTGCCGTTTACAACGGTAAAATACGCCTTGTGAGTGCGGAAAACTTCGCCTTTTTTCAAGTTTTTACGCCAATGGCCGTATAAATAATCGGCTTGACCGCCCGCTATCGTTACGTCTTGATAACGGTGCATAGCCTCGATTTGCCACGACGACGGGGCTTCGACTTGAACAGCCCAAGTTACGCCGTTTTCGATATCTTCTATGCCGATAAACGGAATATATCCCCTTGCAGGCATACTACCAAGCGTGCCGAACCTTTCGAGCCTTGCGCCGAGCGTAGACCAAGAATTTTCAAAGTTGTAATTGCTTAAAGGAATACTCTCTTTTCTGCCCTCGCCCGACCAATTGCTGTGTAAACGGTGCAAAATGATTTTTTCGGGATTATTGTTTTCGGAAAGCGGAGTGATGGAATTTATGACGAAAGTCGGCGCGTATTCGATAACCGTATCTTCGCCTTTATTTTCTATTTCAACGTACATTTCGGCGGCTTTATAGCCTTTTTTCTGCGCTACGGTGTGTTTTACGTGCAAACCGTCGTCAGTTTTGAAATATGTGTCTATACGCCTTTCGTCGTCGCTTTCGCTGAATTTGCAATCGTAAAATTTAAGTGCGTAAGCCGTTGAACGGTCAAGCATTGTTGCGCCCACGGTGAAGTCCCTTTGTGACTTGTCGTGCAACCTCGAGACTTGAACCATCGGCTCGAAATAATGTTTGTCCTCGGTTTTTAAACACGATTTGTATAGTCTGCTTTCTTTGATGTCCGCAACTTTATCGTCGGGTACGCAAGTAAATGTCATTGTGCCGTTTACTTGCGTGTATACCACGGCGATACCGTCGAGTTTAAACACCGAAACGTTGTTTTTTGTCATTTCCATAGTGGTTTTTACCTTTAAATTTTTTAAATGTGTTTTTGCATTGAGAATAAAGTATTTTTTGCGAAATTATTGCCGTTTTACGGTTTCTCGGTCGAAATAAACAGCCGTATTTGCGCTTTGCCGTTTTTAGGTGGCAATAAGTATCCGCTTTTTAATACTTTCCTAAAAAGATATGGTCTTGCGGTATATAACTCGAGTTTAAAAGCACAAACTCGGTCATATACGCCGATTTATCGTAAATGTTGTCGGCGGTGAGTTTTACGCCGTTTCTGTATAAGTTGTCCAAATAAAAATCGCCGAAAGTGCCGTTTGCCTTGATGTTTCTTTCCCACAAACGGAACATATAACCCGAGACGTTTTTCGCGACGATGTTTTTAAAGTAAATTTTGTCGATGATTTCGCCTTGTTCTTCAAGCCCGATATTGATTACTGCCTGACTGTCGCAACGGTAAACTTCGATATCCTCGAAATACACGTTTTTGACCGAATAATTATGGTCGCCGAGACGGACTTCTATCGCGCCGAGTTTGGTGTGCCAAGTCGCCATGGCAAAACCTACGCTGCAATTTTTGAAATACACGTCTTCAACGTCGTGGTTGGTTTCCCACACTACCCCGTAACCGAGACCTTTGTCGAGCCAACAGTCGTTGTCGTAATAAGTCACGTTTTTGGTATAACCGCTTTGAGAGGTGGACTTGGTTTCCATTGCGTCGTCGCCCGTGCGGACGAAACATTTTGTCACGTAAGAATCGCGACAGTCGGAAAGCATTATTCCGTCGGAATAAGTGCGGTAACCGTAAAGCATTATGCCTTCTATGTACACGTTTTCGCAATCGGTAAAGCAAAGAGTCCAACTGTTGCCGTTTATGGAAATTATATCTTCCACGACGAAATTTTTACAATTATAAAAGCCGAAAACGCCTTTTTTGTTGCCGACGCCCGTGGTGAGGTTTGCGCCCTCGTTTGCGGAAAAATCGATAACTCCGTGACCGAATAATTTTATATTTTCGCCGTTATTGCACTGAAAAACCCTTAAATATTCGCCCTTGCCGTCTTCGTCTGCCTCGGGATAGGCTTCGAGATATGCTCCGTCTTCGAGATAAACCCACGAATTTGTAGCAATGTTTACCGAAGAAATTAAATGTCTGCCGCGTTTAAACACGTAAACGGTGTTGCTGTTTGTAAAAGTAGTGTCGGCAACGCTGTGTTTGCCCGCTTCTATCTCTTGCGTAGTCCAGCCATCGGGAATTGTAAGTTCGTCCTTTTCGTATAAATACACGGTTACGCCCTCGGCGTTGGTGTTGTTGAAACCGAAAGTAAACGAACCGTAGTCGTTGAGTTTCGCGCTTACCGTATCGCCGTTTATAGTCGCTTTTATGCTGCGTTTTTCGGGCAAAACGACAACAGACGGATTACGCTCGTATAACGACATATTAGCCTCTTTTGCCGTAAGAACCACGTCGAGACTGAATTTTTTGTCTTTTTCTTGCTTTTCGACGATTACGCTTGCGAAAGAGTGCAAACCTTGTCCGCACCTCGTGGCGTAAAGGGGAATTTGCACCCCGCCTACCGTCAAAGTGAAATAAGGACTTATAATAATGCCGTTGTCTACGGGGGCATTGTTGCTCGTTGCGCCGACCCTAACTTCGGAAGCGTATAAATCGGGGTCTTCTATTTCGACAACGTCGTCATACTCTATTCCCGTTATATTGCATTTGGTATAACTTTCGCCGCCACCGTTGTTGCCGTTTGTTTTGCCGCAACCCGCGCTGAATATCATAAAAAGCGATAGTATTGCGGTCAACAATATACTCAACTTTTTCATTTTTTACCTCATATTTATGCGTTTTTAAGTTTGTTGTTTTTTAGTTTTTTCGGGCGGTTTAACGCGCAATAAAAGTTAAACCGCCGAATTGTCTTTTAATATTAGCCTTGAACAAAAACGTGTTCTTCGGGTTTCCATTTAGAGTTGAAAATTTTGAAATTACCCATATAAGAATCTTCGTCGAAAATATTGTCTTTAGTGAGTTTTACGCCGTTTCTATATAAGTTTTCCAAATAGAAATTGCCCAAAATCGCGTCGGCGTGCGCAAGGTCTCTGTCATAAGCCCTGAACATATAACCCGCCACGTTGGTCGCTTTTATGTTTTTAAAGTGAATATTATCTATGGTTTTTCCTTGTTCGGTAAGACCTACGTTGATTACCGCATTGCTTTCGCAACGATAAACCTCGATATCCTCAAAATATACGTCGGTAACGGAATAATAATGGTCGCCGAGTTGAATTGCGAGCGCGCCGAGTCTTTCGTGCCAATTTGACAACGCAAAACCTACGCTGCAATTTTTGAAATATACGTTTTTAACGTCGTTGTTGGTCTCCCAAATAACGCCGTAACCTATGCCCTTATCAGTCCAACAGTCGTTGTCGTAATAAGTTACGTTTAAAGTGCGACCGCCCGACGAAGTGGACTTTGTTTCCATTGCGTCGTCGCCCGTACGCACGAAACATTTTGTAACGTAAGAGTCTTGACAGTCGGAAAGCATAATACCGTCCGAATAAGTGCGGTAACCGTAAAGCATTACACCCTCGATATGTACGTTTTTACAAGCGGTGAAACAAAGCGTCCAACTGTTGCTATTGATGGAAATTATGTCTTCTACTACGAAATTGTCCGAACTTGTGAAATTGAACGTGCCTTTTAACTGTGCTCCGTCGGCGGGAAGAACTGCGCCCGCATCTGCCGAAAAGTCGATTATGCCGTGACCCGAGATTTTTATATTGTCTACGCCGTAACTGTTTATTACCGAAGCATACGCGCCTTCGCCGTTTTCGTCGTTTCCGGGGTACGCCTCGAGATATGCTCCGTCTTCAAAATACAACCAAATATTTGACGCACTGATTTGTATGGAAGAAACGAGGTGTCTGCCGCGTTTAAACACGTAAACGGTGTTTTCGTTTGTAAGTTTTGTGTCGGCAACGTTGTGTTTGCCCGCCTCGATTTCTTGCTTGGTGTAGCCGTCGGGCAAAACGAGTTCGTCCTTTTCGTATACGTAAACCGTCAAGCCCTCGCTCGATGCCCTATTGAAAGCAAAAGTAAACGAACCGAAGTCGTTGAGTTTCGCGCTTACCGTATCGCCCTTAATAGTAGCCGTAATGCCGCGTTTTTCGGGCAAAACCACAACCGAAGGGTTGCGTTCGTATAAAGACATGTTTGCGTCTCTTGCGGTGAGAACCACGTCGAGACTGAATTTTTTGTCTTTTTCTTGTTTTTCGACTACTACGCACGCAAACGAGTGCAAATTGTGACCGCATCTCGTGGAATAAACGGGAATATTTACCCCGTCAACCGTCATCGTAAAGTACGGCGAAACGATTATTCCGTTGTCAACGGGCTCGTTGTCCTTGATTTCGGAATAATATAAATCGGGGTCTTCTAAATCTTCGATTTGGTCGTACTCGATGCCGTGCACGTTGCACTTTGTGTAACTTTCTTTGGGTTTGTCGTTTTTATTATCTTTGCCGCAACCTACGCCGAAAAACAAACTAAGCGACAAAATGGCGGTCAAAAGTATGCTTAATTTTTTCATTTTTCACCTCATTAAACAGAAGGATTTGTGTTTACTTTTATCGCGCTTTTAAGGAACTTAAAGCCGTCGTCAAGAGCAACGTTTTTATAGTCGTCGATATTGTCGGCGGTAATCGCTACGCCCGCAAAATTGATGTTGTCGAGATATAATCCGCTGATTTTGCAGTTTGAAGCGGATACGCCGTCGCCCTTTCTCATTACTACGCTTAAACAATAAACGTCTCTTTGAGTTTTTCTCGCGTATTTCAAGGTGATGTTTTTGAAATAAATATTTTTAATCGTACCGCCTTCGGTTGCTGTCAATGCGCGGTTATATACGCTTAAAAGAGCGCAAGATGCGGAATATACTTCTATATCTTCAAAGTGAATATTGCTCCACGTGCTGTTTTTGTTAGAGCCCATTTGCATTGTGCAACAACCCAAATGCTCGCTCCAAGCAGCCTGTGCAAAACCGACGGAGTTGTTTCTGAAATAAACGTCGCCGGCATCGTGAATAGCCTCGTAAATTAAGCCGTAAGCGATACCTTTATCCGTCCATACGCAGTTGTCTTCGTATACTACGTTTTTGGTATAACAGTCGTCTGCGTCAACCGAAGTGAACGATTTAACTTCTATCGCGTCGTCGCCCGTGCGGACGAAATTGTCGGTTGCGGTGCTGTCTTGACAGTCGGAAAGCATTATTCCGTCGGAGAAAGTACGATAACTGAAGAACATACAACGAGTTATTTTAACGTTTTTACTATAACTTGCGCACATCGTCCAATTGTGAGAGTTTATGGTGATGATACCCTCGATTTCGACGTTGTTTGCTCTGCTTACAGAGTATGCGCCTTTGTTTTTAGCCTCGCCGCCAACGCATTGAGAATAATCGAAAATCGCACGACCGAGCACTTTTGTGTTTTTAACGCCCGTAAGAGCCAACGTCGCATAATAATCGCGCTCGAACGCCTCGTATACCCTTATGTAAACGCCCCTTTCAAAGTATAAAATACTGTTTGACGGCACGCTTATTGAAGTGATATCGTATACGCCCGATTTAAAGTTGTAAACCGTGTTTTCCGCTGTGAAAGTGGTGTCTTCCCTTTCATAAGTGCCGGGTTCGATATCTACTTTGTTGTAGCCTTCGGGAATTTTGAGCGTGGAAAGCGGCGCAACGTATAACGTGAGTGCTTTGTCGGGTTCTTCGTCGAAAACGAACGAATAACTGCCGTATTTGTGCAACGTACAAGTAGCGGTCGAGTCGGCAAACTGCGTCTCTACGCCGAGTTTTTCGGGGAGTACCGTTACTCTTTCTTTTGAATTGTCGAGTATTTTTAAAGATACGTCGAGATTAAATTCGCCGTCGGAGGCTTTGGTGTCAATATCGACCCATGCGAACGAGTGAACGTTTTTGCCGCATCTCGCCGAATAAACTTCGACGTTTTTGCCGCCTACGGTGAGTTTGTGCCAAATGCCCTTTACAAAGCCGTAATCCTTTGGAAGGTCGTCTTTGTTTTCGTTAAGGAACGCGTCCATGTCGCTTCTTGTGTTGACTTGCTCGTACGCAACGGGCGTAACGGTACAAGTCGGGTCGGGTTTGGGCGGTTCGCTGTCTTTTCCGCCTTGATTACCTCCGCCACCGCAAGAAATTGCGAATATCGAAGAAAAACATAAGCAAATAAGCAAAATTTTCTTGATAAGTTTCATATAATTTTCTCCCTCTATATTTAATTCTTTAAATTTTTCCCTTTGTTTTTTTAACGTTTTAAATTGTTTTTTACGTTTTAAAATTTTTCCCTTGATTTTAAAAATTTTTCCTTTATTTTTAGTCGTTAAAGTTTTTAAATTCCAATAAAACGCCGCGGCAACAGCCGCTTTTTAGACGTAATTGCGCCGTAAAACGCGGTTTTTATTAAAATTTTATACCGCAAGGCGTGTTTTAGCCGAAATTTAATTGGATTTTGTGTTTATGTGTAAATATCTATCGACATCGTAACCGCCCGAAACGTATTTATAATCGACGTATTTATAATCTGCATTGTCTTCCATGTTTTCTTTCGTGAATTTAGTTCCGTTTGCTACGATGTTATCCAAATACAAATCGTAAATAAAACAATTTTCGCTGTCGTACGTTTGCAAGTGAAGTATGCTGCCGTAATTGATTTTTGCGGTTATGTTTTTGAAGTAAATGTTTCTCACTATGCCGTAACCTTCGCCTCTGCCGCCGCTACCGCCGATGTATACGTTTAAAAGCCCGGGAGTTTTGCTGAAATATACTTCCATATTTTTGAAAGTTATGTTTTTCATGGTCGCGCCCTTTCTGTTGCCCATTTGAATTACGCAACAGCCGAGGTGATTGCTCCACGTACCCGTGGCAAAACCTACCGAGTTATCCTCGAAACGCACGTCTTGAGTGTCGTAATTGGACTCGTAAATACAACCGTAAGCAACGGCTTTGTCCGTCCATGCGGCGTTGTATCTAAACAATACGTTTTGGGTTTGTCTGCCTTGGCTTGTGGTCGATTTAGTCTCGAAAGCGTCGTCGCCCGTGTGAATAAAGTTGTACTCTACAACGGCGTTTTGACAGTCGGAAAGCATTATTCCGTCGGCGAACACCCTATAAGCGAAAAACATACAAGTGTTGACTTCAACGCCTACGCATGCGTTCATACACAGCGTCCAAGTTTGTGAATTGATAATCGTTATTCCGCTGAAAGAAGCATCGTATACACAGTCGAAATTGATGCCGCCTTTGTTGTTGTAATAACCCGCGGGAACTTCGCCGCCGCAGCACGCCGAGAAATCGAGCAAGCCTCTGCCCGCAACTTTTATGTTGTTGCCTTTTGCATAAATAGCGTTTGTACCCGCTCCGTTTTTTGCCGGCATAACTTCGATATAAGCGTTTCTGTCGAGATATAAAATCGTGTCGGAAGAAAGCCTTATGCTGTCGGTGTTGTATTTACCCGCTTTAAAATAATATACGGTGTTCGGCTCGCTGAAAGTCGTTTTGCTTGCGTCGTCCGAGTAGTCGTCGGGTTCAATATATTTTACAGTGTAATTTGCAAAAAGTTTAGAAGTATCCTCTTTTTTTGCTATCATCAAAGTCAACGCTTCTTCGGGAGATTTGTCAAACGCGAACGAATAAGAACCGTAAGCGTTTAACCTTGCTTTTACCGTGGCGTTGCCGTTTTCTTTTGAAATTTCAGCGGTCACGCCCGTGCTTTCGGGAAGAACCACCACTTCGGGTTTATACCCCGATAAATGGTTACTTAACTCTCTTGCGGTGATTTCCGCGTCGATATAAAACGTCTTGGTTTCGTCGATTTCCTCTACGTCTATCATAGCGAACGAGTGTATGCCGCTCGCCGTACGCGAAGCGTAAACGGGCACGTCTTTGCCGTTTAATTTCATCGTGTAATACGGACTTAAAATAACTCCGTCTTCTGTGGGAAGATTTGTGCTTACCGCGCTTTGATATTCCGCGTCGTCGGTTACGTCTTTAACGTCGTAAACGGCGTATTCTAAATTGCAATTGGGTGTTGCCGATACAGGCGGTTTTTTGTTGTCGTTGCCGCATGCCGCAGCGGTGAAAATTGTGGACATACAAATAATTGCTCCTAAAATTTTACAAAGTTTACGCATATATTTCCTCCTATTCTTTTACCGAGCCGACCATTACGCCTTTAACGAAGTATTTTTGGAAGAAAGGATATATACAAAGTATGGGCGTAATAGAAACCATAATCATCGCGGCATTGTTGCCTTGCGAATAAAGTTTTGTTCCGTCGAGGTCGAATTTACCGTCGTAAGCGTTGCCGTCAAGTGCCATAAGGGCGTTTCTCAAAGCGAGTGCCAAGGGATAAAGATCGGTACGTTGTCTTAAAAAGAACGACGGCCAATACCATGCGTCCCAATTGCCGACGATAAGCCAAAGCATTACCGTGGCTATGCCCGCTTTTGACAACGGCAAAACGAATTGGAACAATATTCTAAATTCGCTTGCTCCTTCAATACGGCAAGATTCCAAAATACTTTCGGGTACTTGCAAGAAAAAGTTTCTTAAAATAATCATGTTGAATGTGTTTGTTCCGAAAGGAATAATCAAACACCAAAGGTTGTTGATGCCCAAAAGTTTTTCTACCGTGAGGTAAAACGGAATAATACCGCCGCTGAAAAACATGGTTATGATTATTAAAGTGAAAAATACTTTAAGTCCGGGGACGTTTTTCCTTGAAAAAGCGAACGCGCCGAACGACGTAAGCACAAGCGAATATAAGGTGGTGACTACGGTGAGAAATACCGACACCATAAACGCTTGACCTATGTTTTGTTTTCCGAATATGAATTTGTATGCCTCAATGTGAAATTCCCTCGGGATAACGAAGAGTTTTGCTCTCAAGAAATCGCCTTTTGAAGCGACCGAAAGCAAAAGTTCGTACAGCATGGGGAATAAACACAATAAGCCGAAAATCGTAAGAACGGTGTAATTTATAATATCGAAGGCATTAACTTTAGGTTTTAGCAAACTGCCTTGTTTTTTCTTGTTTTGCATAGTCTTGCCAAGCACCTCCTTAGTCTAACGAATACATGCTGTATCCGTTGATTTTTTTTGTAATAAAGTTGCCCGTTATAAGCAAAATGAAGTTTATTACGTTTTTAAACAAGCCGACGGCGGTCGAGAAACCGAAGTTGCCCTCCATTGCTTGTTTATACACGAGGGTGTCGATAATTTCGGCTTTCTCGAGTATTCCGTCATTATATAAATTGTATACGGGGTCGAAACCCGCATTCATAATGTTTCCGATTTGAAGAATTAAATTTATGGTGATAAGCGGCACAAGACTCGGAAGCGTAATATATTTTACGTGACCCCATCTGCCCGCTCCGTCTATCGTTGCCGCCTCGTAAAGCGACGGCGAAATTCCGCTTATGGAAGCGATATATATGACTGTTCCCCAGCCCATACCTTTCCATAGTTCGGTCAAAATAAGTATTGTATAAAACGAGTCGGTTTTTAGTAAATAGTTTTCTCTTTTACCGCCGAGCGCATCGACAATATTGCTCACTAAGCCGTCGTCTGCCCTAAGCATTTGTTTTACTATACCGCCGATTATTATCCATGAAATAAAGTACGGTAAATACATCATCCATTGAAAGGTCTTTTTGCACCAATTTACTCTTATTTCGTTTAATAAAAGAGCGAGAATTATAGGCGCGGGGAAACAAAAAATCAACTTTAAAAAACTTATGGACAAAGTGTTTCTGAGCGCGCGAACCATATTCGGCGTTTCAAAAAAGTCGGCAAAATATTTCCACCCTACCGACGGGCTGCCGAGTATGCCGTAACGAGGAAGATAATCTTTCCAAGCAAGCGCGATACCGTACATAGGCACATAACTGAATATTATGTACGCGATTAAAACGGGCAACAACATAAGATAAATTTGCCAATTGAGTTTTACCCTTGACAAAAATAATTTTTTCTTATCGTTTCCCGCCATATTATATTCTAATTTCGTTTCCCGTTTTTTATTTTCCATCATTGTCTCCTGTAAACGGTTGAAGTTGTTTTAAAAATAAAATTTTTTGTTTGGCAAGCGACTAAGGTCGCTTGCCAAACGGTTAGTTAAAAATGATTAGTTTTCTTTTCTCTTTGCCACGAACGTTACAGCCGCAGCCATAGTCAAAAGACCGAATATAGCAAGTTCGGCATTTACCGAGCCGCCGCAACCGGACTTTTTGCCCGAAGAGTTTTTAGTGTATTTTGCGTAAAGAGTGATATCGTGAGCGTCGGTATAATCAAGACCCGTAAATTTGTTTTTCAACTCTTTATCGGTGTACCAACCGGCGAACGTATAACCCTCTTTTGCGGGAGCGGTCATAAGCGGTTCATTGCCGCCGTCGGTATAAGTAGTAGTACCGAGAGAAGTTTCTCCGTCGTAATACGTAACCGTGCCCTTTTTAAGTTGAGTTAAAATTTCAACGTTTGCGCAGTCGGAAATGTCGAGATAGAAATAACCTTCTTCTTCGTCCCAAAGGTCGGCATACTCGTATTCCATATTGTCATACGCAAAGCCCGTGATTTCAACCGAGGGATCTAATTTTTCAATCTTGAACGTAAGAGACGCTTCTCTAAGTCTTTCGGTAACAGTTCCGGGGACGAAATCTTCGCCGTTTACTTGTACGTCGGTTACTCTTATAAGCGTGCTGTCGTAAGTAAAGTCAACAGTATAGCCGTAATTTACAGTCAAACTCAATTGTTTTGCGTTTGAATAACCTTTTGCTTGTAAATAGCACTTGAGTTCGGTTGCGTTTGCTTTGTACCAAACGATGTTCGTCTTCTTTGTAGAACCGTCGCTCGTCTTTACCTTAACACTCTTGGGTAAATTGCTGATGATAGTAGACATTTTGTTTTTGTCGGTGATTTTTGTGTCTACCTTGTTGATTTCGGACTGAACGTCTTGAATTTCGGTAGCGTAAGTCATACCGTCTTCGATTACCGCTTCTTCACCGTTGCAAATTTTAGTTACGTTTGCCTCGGATAAAGCAACGTCGTATACTCTTACTTCGGAAATATCAAACGAACCGAACATTGTGTTTGCATTGCCGTCGCTTTCGCATTGTCCGTTTAAGCAGAAAGTATATCTGTTGAGGTCGCCCATAGAGAAGAACACTTTAGCGTCGTCTTTTACAAGCGTGGTTTGCAATTCGCCGTTGTAATATATACCAATAGAACTTGTGTCGGCGTCTGCACTAATCGTCAAAGTGTGCCAATTTCCGTTTACTTCTGCAGAAATCGTACTTCTGTTGGTTTGAGTCCATTGCGCCGCGTCTTCGCTTGTAACGTCTTCATACGGAGCACCCAATTGAGAATACGGTTGATATTCGATTGCGGTCGCCCAAGGAGCGATACCCATCGATTGATTATATCTACCCGTTTGAAGAAGATAATAAGAACCGTTATTTGCGGGGATATCTACGCCTCTGAATTGAATTGACAAAGTGAACGAACCGGGAATTAAGTCGGAAAAGTCTCTCGAATCGCTTTCGGAAAAACGAGGAGCGTAAAGTATACCGCCACGTAAATTTCCTTCTTCGTTGCAAGTTCTTCTGAGTTTAGCAAAAGTTTTGCCCTCTTCTTCGCCCCAATCTACGCC
>CAKQKQ010000041.1 GCA_934249265.1 uncultured Clostridia bacterium
ATTGCAATAGCCGTTATCCACTCTAATTCGCTGCCCGTGTAGTCGGGGTAATAATCTTTAAAAATTTCGTAAGCGGACTTGCCGTTTGCGCCCTTCTCGCCTGCCGAACCTTTAATCCAATTCAAAAAGTCCTCTTTACTGCCGGTGTTTCCGCATGCAAGCCAAATGTCATATGCCGACTTTCCGTTTGCTCCGTCCTTACCGTTCGTACCGTCCTTACCGTCGGTTCCGTTCGTTCCGTCTTTACCGTTTGTTCCGACTGCTTTTGCTTCGGTCTTTATTCCGCCGATTACCCAATATCCGTCGACTGATATTTCAATAGTGGGCGTCGTTCCGTCCGTTCCGTTTTGACCGTCCGCGCCTTTTACTTGACCTAAATCAACGTAGTCATTGCTGTTGGTGTATTTTACGTAAAGTTTGCCGTTTTCGATTTTTATGTCGGCAATTCCTACGCCGTTTTGACCGTCTTTACCGTCTTGTCCATTCTGCCCGTCTTGTCCGTTTTGACCCGGCGTTCCTTGTTGACCTTGGTCGCCTTTTTCGCCTTTAAGCCAGTTCAAAAAATCTTGCTCCGTTCCGCTATGTCCGTTGTCAAGCCAAATTTGATATGCGGATTTTCCGTCTGCGCCGTCCGCACCGTTTGTGCCGTTTTTACCGTTTACTCCGTCTTTTCCGCAACCTACGAAACCGACCGCACATACAACCGTAAGCACGCACGCTATTAAAAGCGATACTATCTTCTTCATGTCCTTATCTCCTTTTTATTTAAAAATCTCATTTTTTACCAAAACTTTACCGAGTAAGTATCAAATAAATCTTATATCGTCTAAAAATTTAGGCAAAAAACAAATCTTTTTTTATTGCACAACACATTATATACTCTTGATTTTTTTATGTCAAACCATTTTAATAATTTTTATGACGATTTATGAAAACACTGTTTTGTTTGTATTCGTCGTTTAATTTTTGCCTTAAATTTTAAACTTTATTTTCTATGCTGTTTTATTTTATTACCCCATTTTTAACGTTTTTACGCGATACGTATGCGGTAAAAACGTCAACCGACAAAATTAACCCCACCGACATAATTATTTAAATATATATTTATATAGGTATAAATATTATCATTATAATAATGCGCAAATGCACCGACCCACAACCAATTATAACACGCGAACAAGTCAATCACACTCCGATTATAATACGCAAACGCGCCGATTGTTTCACAACTGCGTTACAAAAACGCGCCAACCGTTCCCCGACTATATTGCGCAAGCATATCGCCCGCACCCTATTTCATTTTTAAACCACACCAAATTCCGTTTTCAAACCACAAAAAATCAACCACTACGTTTTGCCGAAATTTCGCCGATACCGCAACGATAAAAAAATTTTAAAATACCCCTTAAAAACACTTGACAACTTTAGCGCGCTAAAGTATAATAACCACATACTTACTTTAATACATTAAAGTGTTAAAGTGAAAATTTAAACAAAATGTCAAGGAGAATACTTATGAAAAAGGCATTTAAAATTATTACCGTATTTGTTTTATTGATTATGACAACGTTGTCGTTCGGCGCATGCGGCAACAAAGCCGGCGGCGGCAACGATAAAATCGTAAGCGTAAGGACAAAAACTCTCACCGTCGGTTACACCGATTACAAACCCATGAACTACACCGACGACAACGACGTGCTTAAAGGTTTCGATACCGAACTTGCGCTTATGGTGTTTAATTCGCTCGGTTATGAAGTGAAATTTAAACTCATCGATTGGAGCAACAAATACACCGAACTCGAAGGCGGCACGGTTGACTGTTTGTGGAACGGATTTACCGCAAACGTTGCCGACGACGACGGCGTGCAAAGAAGCGAAAAGGTAGATTTCAGCGTTTATTATATGACAAACGCGCAATGTATAGTCAAAAAATCCTCTACCCCCAACATCACTTCCGTGGACGATTTTGCAAACAAAGCAGTGGGATATGAAGTAGGCTCGGCGGGCGAAAGTTACGTCAACGGAATAACCGCAAACTTTAACGCAAAACCCGTCACTTCGCAAATGGACGCCGTAAGAGACGTAAACATGGGTACTTGCCAATATGCCGTAATCGACCTTTTACTCGCTAAATCGATAGTCGGTCAAGGCGATTATAAAAACCTCGTAATAAACGAAGGCATCGAAATCGAGGCGGAATATTATGCGGTCGGCTTTAAAAAAGGCAGTCAACTCACCGCAAAAGTCAATTATATGATTAAGGCTTACGCCGAACTCGGTTATCTTACCGAACTCGCTAAAAAATACGGCTTGGAAACTTCGGTAATTACAAATTTTAATATATCCTAACAACCGAATAACTTAAAAAACGCACATAAAACGGCTGTAATAACCTAATGAAAACGGTTTCTTCCAATACAATTTAAACAACTAATAAAACAAACTTTGCGAAAAAAACCGCAAAGTTTGTTTTGCCGAATTTAGATACTCTTTTTAGTTTTTAAAATAAAACTATACAAATACACAACACAACGTCACGATAAAGGTTGATTAAAGTTTTGCACCACACAAAACAAAAACGCATAAAATCAAGCAAAATTTTATCGCAAATCAACCGAAAATTATGACAAAACATTTACACAAGGACGATTATTATGGATTTTATGACTGTTACGCGCAGTTTGTTAGAGGGCTTCGGCGTAACGCTGTTGCTGTTTTTACTGACTTTAATATTATCTCTTCCGCTGGGACTTTTGATTTCTCTGTTTACGATGAGCAAATTCGCCCCATTAAGAATATTTTTCAAAATAATAGTTTGGATTATAAGAGGCGTACCCCTTATGCTTCAACTTTTTATCGTATATTACCTACCGGGAATGGTCTCGAAAAGCGGCACAAATTTTTGGGGAGAAATAGACAATTCGTTTTACTTTAATTACGGAATTAAAAACGGCGGACCGTTTATCGCCACGGTGGTCGCTTTCGTGTTTAACTACGCTTGTTATTTTTCGGAAATATTCAGGGGCGGCATCGAAGGCATACCCAAAGGACAAATCGAGGCGGGACAAGTGCTTGGCATGACGAAAAAGCAAATATTTTTCAACATTACGCTTATGCAAGTGATAAAGCGCATCGCCGCGCCGATGTCAAACGAAGTAATTACTCTCGTAAAAGACACCGCGCTTGCAAGGGTAATCGGCGTTGTGGAAATTGTAATGTCGGCATATACTTTCACGAGCAAGGCATTGATTTGGCCACTGTTTTATTCGGGCGCGTTTTATCTCGCTTTCGTGGGAATACTTACCTTGCTGTTTAATCATTTGGAAAAGAAATTAAGTTATTATAAGGTGTAATATGGCATTTTTGACTATAAAAGACGTAAATAAAACGTTCGGCTCGGTAGCGGCATTGAAAAACGTGGGCTTTTCGATTG
Source organism: uncultured Clostridia bacterium (assembly GCA_934249265.1). GTDB lineage: Bacteria > Bacillota > Clostridia > Christensenellales > Borkfalkiaceae > CAKQKQ01. The sequence goes on from CAKQKQ010000041.1 coordinate 3,434, forward strand.
AAAAAGGCGAAGTCGTATCCATAATCGGCTCTTCGGGTAGCGGAAAAACAACTCTGCTCAGGTGCATAAACTTTCTTGAAAGCGTGGACGAAGGCAGTTTTTATCTCGACGGCGAAGAAATGTTTTCAGGACCTATAGACAAACTCACCGAAAACGAAAAGCGCGCGAAAAGGCTTTCGATCGGGCTTGTTTTTCAGTCGTTTAACCTTTTCCCGCACTACTCTATACTTAAAAACGTGACGCTTGCGCCCGAACTTTTGATTAAAGAAAGCATCAAAAACAAGGGCAAAAAAAATAATAATCAAAAAATTTACGACGGAATAATTAAATATTACTTCGGCGACGAGATAGACGAAAGCAAAATCAACGAAGTAATACAAAATAAATGCAAAGAAATATTGACAAAAGTCGGTTTGGAAAGTAAAATAGACTCGTACCCGCACCAACTTTCGGGCGGTCAACAACAACGCGCCGCAATTGCAAGGGCTATCGCTTTAAACCCTTGTCTGCTCTGCTTTGACGAACCGACAAGCGCGTTAGACCCCGAACTCACGGGCGAAGTGCTTAAAGTAATTAAATCGTTAAAAAGCGACGAAAGGGCGATGATTATAGTCACGCACGAGATGAATTTTGCGAAAAACGTGTCCGATAAAGTGATTTTTATGTCGCAAGGCGAAATCGTGGAAGCGGGAACGCCGCAAGAAATTTTCGACAACCCCAAAACACAGACGCTTAAAAACTTTTTATCCGCAGTAAACGAAAAGGACGGTAACTGAAATGTCAAACGATATGAATAATCAAATAGATTTTTTATACGAAACCCTGTCTAAAGTAAAATCGAAACAACAATTTAAAGATTTGTTCGACGATTTATGCACTTATAAAGAAATCGAGGCAATGGCTCAACGTTTGCAGTCGGCAAAACTTTTAATCGAGGGCGAAACCTATGAAAAAATAATCGAAACCACAGGCATTTCGTCCGCCACCCTCTCTCGCGTAAACAAATGCGTGAAGTACGGCAAAGGCTATAAATCGGTATTGAATAAATAAGCATTTATTAAACTTTATTTTTCGCCGTTTTTGAATATTTGCGGCTTGAATATATGGCAATTTTTATTGTTTTTTGCCGTTTTTACAGCATACGTATGGCGTAAAACGGAAAATTTTAACTAAATAAAATTTAAGACGAGGTTACTAAAAAATGCACCTCGTCTTTTTTTGTAAAAATTTTACAGCCGTAAACGGCTTAAATTAAAATCTAAATGTTTGCACCTTATTTACTTATCCGCAACGATTTAATGTCTGTGCGCGATTTGTTTATGTGCGTTATAAATTGCGATTCATATATGCGATTTACTGTCAATTTTCTTCGCACAACTTAATAAGCACTTCGCTTATATCTTCTGAAATAACCGCCGACCGCTCTTTTATATCTTCGGGAGCGTAAGCCATATCGGTATTTATGCACGCGTATTTTGCCGCTTTGTTTTTCGCCGTCATCTTCCAAAACGGATATTTGATTATCACGGGGGTGTTCATACCGACGCCGAGTTCGAGAAACAGCACCTTTTTATCGGCGTTTTTCTCAAGAAATTCGGTGTAGTTTTTGCAAGCGGCATACCACCCTTTATCCTCTACGAATTTATCGTCCGCGCGCAAATTCATCGTCATTTCTCTTCCGCACACGGGGCATTTAGGCACGAGATAAGTCGGTATTTTCATGTTTTTTTGCTCGGAAAGCATCTCTTTAATTATTTTTTCGTTGTCGTAAGTTTTATCGTGGCACGGCAAACTGCATTGAAACAAACCGTAATCGCCTTGAATGTAAAAAAGCCGCTTTTTGTCAAACCCCGCTTTTTGAAAACAATGGTCTACGTTTGTGGTTATTACAAAATAATTTTTGTCCTTTACAAGGTCATAAAGTTGATTATAAACGGGTTTCGGCGGGTCGGTATAACGATTTAAAAAGATATATCTCGACCAATACGCCCAATACTCTTCGGTCGTTTCATAAGGATAAAACCCGCCCGAGTACATATCGTGAAAGTTGTATTTTGTCTCGAAATCGTGGAAATTTTCGTGAAAACGCTTACCCGAATAAGTAAAACCCGCGGCGGTGGAAAGTCCCGCGCCAGCCCCTATCACTATCGCTTCTGCTTCGTCGATAAACGATTTTAATTTTTCGATTTCATTAAAGCAGTCGTGCATAAATTTCATAATCTTCCTCCGTAAACACGTTAAAAATCACCTTTAGTTCGCTTTTTGATTTCGCCTTATATTCTTTAACCGTTTGCACGGCGAGCGTTGCCGCCTCTTTTTTAGGATAGCCGAACACGCCCGTCGAAATACAGCAAATAGCGATGCTCTTCAATTTCATTTCGTCGGCTTTATTTAGGCAATTTGAATAACATTTTTTAATGTCGGCTTGATTTTGAGCCGTAACGCGCCCATAAACTATAGGACCGACGGTGTGAAAAATAAACTTACTCGGCAAATTGTATGCTTTTGTGACGATAACTTCGCCGTTTTTTGCTGTTTTGCCTTGCATGATTTTATCGCAGTCGAGTCTCACTTGCACGCCCGCCGCCGAGTGAATGGCATTGTCTATGCAATTGTGCAACGGACTAAAACACCCCAGCATCGCCGAATTTGCCGCGTTGACGATCGCGTCGGCATTAAGCGTAGTGATATCTCCTTTAAAAAGAGCAACTCCGCCTTTGTACGTAAAATTATTTACGTCAATTACACCCTTTTCGGCCGTCCTTTTCGCTAAATATTCGTCTTGCAAATCAAAAAATTCTTTCGATATCGGCTTGGGCGGGCGAACGTTGCACAGCGCGCGAAAATAATCGGTTTTTTGCTTTTCGTTAAGCGTGGGGATATCTTCTCCTCGTTCGTCGCATAAAATTTTAATAAGTCTGTCAACCGTCTCCATTTTGTCTCCGTAAAATTAAATAAATTGCTTTTTATTTTCCAAAAAACATATTCGCCGTCATATTCAAATAGTTTTCACCCGAATAGTCGGGGTAAATTTTTTGCACTTTTTCTTTAAATTCTTTTGATGTTTCGCTTTCTTTCGCAAGTTTTTCAAGCGTTTTTAAATATTCTATTTTTGTCTCGACGTCTTTTAAATCCTCGGGCGTGTAATGAGAAGTAAGTATAAAATTTACACCTTTGTCAATATAATTTTGAAGTTGAGAAATTATTGCTTGCAAGTGCGACTCTCCCGAAAGTATAGAGTGGCAATCGTGCCCCATCATATGCGTGTACACCACGTTGATTTCGGGTATTTCGATATCGAAAGCCTCGTCGTTGGGCGAAATAACGAAATCTATGCCGCCTATCGTGATTTTACCCGAAGAAATTATATCTGTTATATTGTGTAACGTATTGTCGAAAACTTCGCCAAAAGCCTTTGTAAAATTATCTATCAACGCCCTACCGCCGCCGTTTTCGGCATAATTTTTAGCGGACTGCGTCGAATATTTTTTTACGCTAAAAAGAAATTTACCGCCGGCGGCGTGATAAGCAATTAACATACCGACTACGTTTAAATTTTGCGTGTATTTTTCAAGCACGCTTTCGTTATCGAAAAAACAAGGGGATTCTATAATGACCGACTGCCCGTTCTTTTCCAAAATGAAAACTTCGTCGCTCATTAAATCCTCGGTTTTGTATGCGTGTAATTTAATCGTTCCGAAATCGTAAACGTTGATTTCGCCCTTTTCAAGTTTTTGCGTGGTAAATGTTTGTTTATTCATGATACACCTCTTATGTTTTTATGTCAATCTCATCGATTGCAAGCACAGTATAGCAAATTAGACGATTTGTTGCAATAACGTTACTTTTCTATTATCAGGTAATAGATTTGTTACTTGGTTTCTTTTTTAAACTATTGACATTTCGCTCGCGATTATATATAATGAAATAAACCCACGCATAAGGAGGTTTTGTCATGCTGACTAAAGAAGAATTACCCGAATGTCCCGTTGCCACCACAGTGCAACTTATAGGAAACAAGTGGAAATTATTGATATTGCGAAATTTGATTTACAGCGGAACACAACGTTTTTCGGACTTTATGAAAACCGTACCGGGGATAAGCAAAAAGGTGCTTACCGACAACTTGCGAGCCTTAGAGGACGACGGACTTATAAATCGCGAAGTCTTTGCCGAAGTACCGCCGAGAGTGGAATATTCCCTTTCCGAACTCGGCAAAACTTTAAAACCTATTTTAAACGCTTTAAAAGATTGGGGAACGGATTATAAAGCGAGTTTGCAATAATTTGCGGTGTTGTGAGGGCGGTTTTTGCCACTTTTGCCTCGTATATAAAGTGACTTATTGTCGTTTTTACTGCATACGTATGGCGTAAAAGCGGAAAATTTGATTTAATATCAGTCGCACGTTTAATTTAATAACGGCGCACGAATTAAATATATTACTGCGCGCATATTCTAATATTCTACTTGATATTTGACATAATAACGGCTCATATATTCCCGTTTTAACAGCGAGATTTTAAGCATAATAAATTAATAATAAAAGATTTTTAAAAAACGTCGGGGCAAATTGCCTCGGCGTTTTCCTTTTGTTTCGATATTAAATTTTTACCGTTTTTGCTTTTTAATGTGCCTTAATTTCTACCCTATCAAAACAGTTGGTCGGGCAATTTGTGCTTTTCCTTAAACGGGAAAGTCGATTCAAACTTTTCAAAATCTTCGGGATATTTTTCGCAAACGAAATACCCTTCGGGGTCTTTATATGTTCCGCACACGCCGTCTAAATATCCCGTTGTCAACTCTTTTATAAGCAAATAGTCTGCGTCGGGGTCGTCGGCATAACGCACGCCCTTGGTTTTTGCGGGAACAAAACCCGATTTGCCATAAAAATCTATATTCCCCGTGATGATAAGCGCGCCCGCTCCGAGTTTTTTTGCTTGTTCCATTGAATAATCCAAAAGGCGTTTGCCGTAGCCTTGACGTTTATATTCGGGCAAAATTCCTATAGGGCCGAAAGTCATTACGGGTAATTTTTTGCCGCCGATTAAGTCTATTTCCGACTTTACGTAAATAACTTGACCGATAAGTTTTCCGTCAACTTCCATTACAAAATCGAGTTCGGGCACGAACGCAGCGTCGCTTCTGTAACGGTGTAACACGTAATGTTCTTTACACCCGGGGCAATAAACGTCCCAAAACGCCTCTCTCGTTAAATTTTCAACCGCCCTATAATCTTTTTCTTCTTCTCTGCGGATAATTATATTTTTGTTTTCCATTTTTACTCCTTTTACTTGTTTTGGCGCACTTGTTTTAATCTTTTTTGCCGTTTTTACGCAATACGTACGCCGTAATCTTGTCAAAACACAATGACAGTTTACCAAATCAAATTACTTTTATTTCTACTAAACGATTTACTTTTTATCTTTATCAAACGATTTTATAGACACCGTAATGTGCGCCGCGCCGAATATAAGCATGATTATTGCGGCGGGTATATTGTTCATCCAGATAGCCGCACACAAAAAATAAAGCATGGGAAAAACAGCGAGCGGAATAGGGACGAACAAAAACGGTTTGTTTAAAAGCGCAATTTTTCTTTCGCCGATAAAATACCTTATCCAAGTCGCATAATACATGACTAAAAACGCCGCCGAAACGTACAGCCAAACGCTTTTTAATTTAAGCGGATTTTTGCTCACTAAAAACGTAAGCACAATTAAATAAGCGATGCGGCTCACGTTTTCCACAATTTCAAGCCATTTTAAGTTGCTTGTGCTCGACTTTGCTTCGGTCTTTACCTCTTCTTCCGCCGGCGGAAAAATCGCATAAAATATGTTTATAATCATAGGCAAAGCGAAAATCACTATACCTACCCAAGAAAACGAAATTTTTAAATTCATAACAACCTTTTTATAAAACCCCGATAACCGTTTTAACCTTTAAAAAACTTTTCTATATGCTTTTCAAGCATTTTATATGCCGCTTGCTTGTCGCTCGAACCGTCGTAAACGCCGTACAGCAAAAACATTGCTCCATAAAAATCAAGCGCAAGTTGCATTGCCTCTTCGTCCGACGCCGAGTTTTTAATTCCTGAATTTTTAATTCCCGAATTTTTAAAAATCGCCGCCATGTACTCGAGCGGACCTATGCACAAATAATTTTGATAAAGTTTTGTCATTTTTTCGCTGCGAAACTGCTCTATTGTAAGCATTTTTCTAAACCTTGACGCAAACTCGTTTTCCGTCCAATACTTAAACATAGCCAAAGCATATTGCCCAACGTTTTTTAACGGAGCGTCTTTATATTCTTTTGAAAACTCGTTCGGTTCACCTTGCGGCATATCGTATTTTTCGGCACAGTCAAAATCGTTTGTCTCCATTTTTTTGATTATACTGTCGAGAATTTCTTGCTTGCTTTTATAATGCTTGTAAAGTGCCGCTTTTGTTATGCCGAGCAAATCTGCAATGTCGCTCATCGACGCGCCCTCGTATCCCCTTTCGGAAAATAATTTAAGCGCGGCGTTTAATATGTTGTCTTTGGTGTTTCCGTTCATACAACCCCTCCGAAATTAAAAAGTAATCGCAATTTGAAAAAAAAGTAACCGTTTGGTAACTTATATTATAGTTACCGAGCGGTCACTTGTCAAGAATATTTAATTAAATTTTAAAAATTTTTTAATTTTGTTTTGAAAAAGGAACATAAAATAACTTCCGTTTGATGACAAAACTGCAAGTTTACCGATGAAAAAACGCAAGTTTTGCCGCCACCCAAAAAACGAAAACCGAAATGTTTTAAGTGGAATTTTACTGAAAATACGCACTCTCCTTTTTCGCCGAACAAAACCCAAAAAACGAAAAATTTTTACGTGATTTTACAAAATACAAAAACTACCTTGCCAAATTTTCAACCGCAATTTTACCGTTTAATGCGAGTTATTTAAGTATATTTTTGTCTTCTTTTTGTTTGAGTTTCATTTTTTGCCAACTTATAAAGCCGTAAATATCGTTTATTAAAAACGCCCCAAAGCACACCGCCACCGAAATATAACGTTTGTCGCTAAAACTTGCGAGCGACCAAAGCACTATAAGCACAACGTCGTTTGCGGCATAAGCCAAAGAAAAATAAGGACTTCTTCTAAAAGTGAGATACACCGCCAAAAAACTCGTAGTAACGGAAATTGTGCTCGGCACGATGTTTGCGGTGTGAAAACTTTTTAAAATAAAGTAAAACGCCGCCGTCGTTACCGCCGCCGCCAAAAACATAAAAACGGCTTCTTTAAGCGTGATTTTATTGACTTCCACTTGAGCGCGTTTGCCTTGATATGGGTGTTTTAGCCAAGAAATCAGCGCAAAAACCGCCATGGGCATCGTCATGCCGAGATATGTAATCATTTCGCCGTAATATGAAAACGTGTACGAAATAATCCCGTAAAGCAAACTGAAAATTATCATAAGCAGTTGTCCTATCGGGTTGCCTTTTGCGTTTATCAATATCGAAGTAACGCCGATAAGCGATGCGACAAGCGTCAAAATTCCATTCCCGCCGAACAGAAAAAACGACGCCACGATTAAAATTACCGAAGAAATCCACAATACGACTTCGCCCAAAGAAAAATACTTGATTAGTTTTTTTAACATATTACACCTCTTTTTTGATATAAAAAAACACTCGTAAGCGCATCTTCAATGACCTAATGATGCGTTTGCGAGTGCATTATGCTACTCTCTACCCGGTGGCAGAAACTATTTTTTTGTAAAAACCATTTTGCAAATAAATTTATTTACATATATATGATAACATATTTTATCCCTTCGGTCAACTCAACCGACCCGCTTTTAAAAAGAAAAGATTTTTATTGAAAAACAACATAAGACAAAAACATTGTTAATTATTCGTTTTCAATAAAACAATTAACATTTTTATCTTTTGCAATTTTTTCTATTTTTAATTTATTGTCTTCACTGACTTTGTTGCCTATTTCTATAGATACCAATTTTAAATTTTTATTAACCAATACATTTTGATCGTTACAATATGCTTTTAAGATAGGTAAAAAACATTCTTCGCATCCGAATATCATTCTATACTCGTCTTGACTGTTCCATTTTTTCTCTTTCATGCAAGGATTATACTTATGTAAAAATACGTTTCTATTTATTTGGTTTTGACCGTCGTCTAAATTTTTTACTTCCTTAATTTTAAACTTTTCGTCGGTATAGCACACTCTCAACAAATTTTCATGAGACAAAACTTCAAATTAGCATTTTATTCCGTTGTGGTTATTGGCATATTTTTCCCACATTTCGCTCGTTTTTGCATTACTTCCGCTAAAACAACAAAAAATATTCCGCTCTTTTTGCTTATATTTTGCTTTATCCGCAATTTTTTTACCAAATTCGGAGATAAATTCAAAAGTATTATTATTTAACTCCTCTTTATCGTCAAAATTTTTCACATAATTAAAATGCAACTTACCGAGAAATAAGTTTTGCATCATACTACTTTCATATGACGTGCCTAATGGTAAAAACTTGTATACATATTGCGGCTTTTGCTCTCCCCATAATTTTTCGGCTTCGTCAAGTTTGTCCTCTTTTATCAACAAAACTATTTCTTCGCTAAAATTATCCGTCGTACTCATGCTTACCTCTTAAAAATTTTTACTTGTTATAATTTCTATATCTCGAATACTAATTTTATTTCTACTCTGGTCGCTTGTTCATGCAAAATATCTTCATCATACGAATATTTTTCATATATTTCGACCTTATACCAATCTCCTCCGAGAGGTACACCATTGTACTCCTTATCAAGAGTTACTTTTGTTGCATAATCTCCTCGTTTGTCGGCTAATCTTTGCCAATAAATCGAATATCGGTCTACTTCTCTTGTTTTTGCGCTGATAGAAACAATCTCTTTAGTGTGAATTTCGTATTTTACGTCCCATAAAATTTCATTTACTTTTTGTTGTTTTACGGAATATACTTTTTCTCCGCGATATTCGCCCGTTTTGCAAGCCGTTAAGTTTATCAACAAAACCAATGAAAAACACAAACAAAACAATTTTTTGATACGCATAAACCCTCTCTTTTTATCGAGTTTTTATTTTGCAATTTTCAATACAAAAAAAACAAAACTCGCATTTTTGTTTAATTATATCACTAAGAATTCTTAGTGTCAAGCATCGTATTAAGTTTTCTTAGTATAATAATCTTATGAATATTTTTGCACAAAGACTTAGAGAGTTGCGCCAAGAGAAAAAATTATCGATGAAACAACTTGCAAAAGAACTTAATACAACCGACGCAGCCATATCAAATTGGGAAAACGGCATAAACGAGCCGAAAATTTCTTACGTAGTTGCAATGGCAAAATTCTTTAACGTGTCGGCTGATTATTTGTTAGGTTTAGAAGACTGAAAATTGCGCATTTTTTATAGAATTATAGAATAATAATTTGAATATTTTTAAAAGAGACGAGATTTTGTTTCGTCTCTTTTTTGATTTTATCGATATAAAATATTTTTAAATCTATCGTTTCAGCATGACTTACTTAACCGACCCACTTTTAAAAAGAAAAACACCTTAATTATCGCCGTTGCTATATAAATATTTATCTAAAATTTTCCAAAGTCTACTTTTACTGTTCAAACTTTTTTGTTTTTCAAGTAAAGCAATAAACCCTATCACCGCTTCAAACGCAGTCGCATATGCCTTTTTATTTTCGTTTTCATTATTTGATTCTAAATCATTGTTAAAAGCAAATAATTTACCACCACACATCTTTTCGCCGATTTTGTTTAATTCCTCGTTTTCTAATTTATCTTTTTTATCTGTTAATTCACCCTCGCTCAAACCGTCGGAACATTCTTTCAACATAAGATAAGCAGCGCATACGGCATCGCCCACGGTCGCCAATGCTCTATGGTCAAATATTTTCTGGTCGTTTTTATCGTTATAAACCTTTGCGTATTGCGGCATAGTCAAAGAATAAACGGCACGATTTATTTTATCGTCAGGAACGTCTACGCCCAATTCTTTATAAAAATTTATTGCTTTTTCTGTCATTTCATCAAACGTCAACAATTTATCTTTTTCCATTTTTTCTTTTCCAAACACCGCTTCAATTTGTTTGTTGTAAAGACTGCTCGTACTCTTCAATTAAGCCGTTGAAATACTCTTCATAGTCTTCGGGGGCAACCTCGGGATAGTTAAACCAAGCCAATTCTTCATAGGTTTCCACTTCCGTTCCGCTTACGTCGATGATTATTTCTCTGTGCGGCACGCCGTAAGTTTTTAAATCGTATTCGATTCCGTCGATAGTCATTTTAATCGGCATATCCGTCTCGGGATTTTTAGTAAAAGTCACCGTTAAATCCGTTTTTACGACAGCCGTTTTGTCCGATTTAAGCGCGTAATACATTGTAGCCGTGCATTTCGACGAGTCCACCGCAAAATATTTGTAAATGTATTTATTGAAATTCTTTTGATATTGACTCTCGATTTCAGCATAAAAAGTGCTGTTGTATTCGTACAAACCATAGCCGAACACGGGCAAATCTCCGCAATTCTTTTTCACTGCCGTAAGGTCGGTCGCATCACTTATTTTTTTGTAAGTCAAGTCGTATGCGTCCATAAGTTTGTTAGCCGAATACCAGCGCGAAACAAGCGAAACGTCCTTTTTTGAATCGACGTTGAAAGTTTTGCTTTTTTCACCCGATTTAAGCATATAACAAACGGTCGAAACCTGCCCTTTGTCGTTTTTGTAATATTCGAGTTTTACTTCGCACGCAAAAGCGGGAGTTTCGTTGTCTTTATACACGTAATAACCCCTTTCGCCGCCCGTAAGCACGATATATGCCTCTCTGCCGTACTTTTCGATGTTGTCAACGGTTTCTTGTTGATATTTTGTCCTCGTATCGGTGACAAGTTTGTACGTGCCGACGATTTTCTCCATTTTATCGGGAGTACATGCGGTAAAACTTGTAAACAGCGACAAACTGAAAACTAAAATCAAAATGCTTAAAATTACTTTTTTCATAACCACAATCTCCTTTATAAATATTTTATTAAAATGCACTGAAAAAACGTTTTAAATTGTGCCGAAAAACGTATTAAATCGCACCTAAAAGCGCATTAAGCCGCTCGAAAAACGTATTAAACTACTCAAACAAGCGCATTAAATCGTGCCAAAAATGTTTTAAGGCACTTTAAAAACGTTTTAAATTACTCTAAAAAGTGCGTTTTAAGTTTTTAAGTCGCTCAAAAAACCTTTTAAATTTAAGCGACGTAATACTTTTTATCGCCGCAAACCACTATTTCGACGTCCTTTTCAAACGGGTTGTCGGTGTCGTAAGCATAACTATTAGATTCGGTGATTTGCCTTTTGATTAAATCGGCGGTTTCTTTATCGATGGACTTGTACACCCACTTTTCGTTTATCGCGCTGATGGGTTTTTCAAGCACTTTTGCAAGCAACCCTATGCTTTTTCTGCGCTCGTTTTCAACGTCGATTTTGAGTTTTTCGCACTGTTTTTCGTGCCATGCGATAATTGCCGAACGCGAAGCTTCCAATTTTTTCGAGTGCGCGGGGAAAGACCCGAAACAATACTCTTTTGACCTTTTGCCCATGCTCAAAACAAAGTCCAAATCGTCTATTTGATAAAGTATTTGCATCAAAATCGCTTGATACTGTCTCCACTTTTCAACCTTTTTCACGCTTTCGGAATATTTGTCGTAGTTTGAATTGTCGCCGAGTAGCAGCGATTCTATTTCAAATTCCGCTTGATTTAAAAGTTTTTGACAGTCTTTTTTCAATTCTTGAATATTATTTAAGTCGCGTATGCGCGTTTCTTCGTTTTTAGCCGTGTCGTATTGAAATTTCAAAATGTTTTCAACCGACTCGAAAAG
>CAKQKQ010000042.1 GCA_934249265.1 uncultured Clostridia bacterium
ACACGATATCCATTACCAAAAACGCAACCCACGATACCGTTACGCCGCAATCGAGCGCAAGGTATTTATAAGATGAGTTTATGCTTTTGTTTGCGAGCAAATTCATTGCGATTACGCTTAAAACAAAGAACAAACTCAACACGGGAATACTACCGAGAAGCAATTTGAATTCTTTTAATTTGATTTTTAATTTTTTAATCATCTTTACCTCGTTTGAGACAAGCGACCAAAACAAAAAGGACGCAATACGCGCCCCTAATCTGTAAATCCATAGTTTTGTTTACAGACAGGATGGTTACGAACTGTCTTTGATTTTTTTAATTGTGCATTTATTTTACCACTGTAAAATTTATTTGTCAAGGTTTTTATATGGCAATTGATTTACGGAGAATATAAACGAATAAAACGCACGACAAATCGATTTTTATATATTTTGCCGCTTTTTTTGTGTTGAAATATACTTTCACATCTATCAATTTTATATATTTTTTTCACAGTGTTTGTTTAATTACTTTACAATCCCTCCGTCGCGCATACCGCGCGCCACCTCCCTTTGCACAAGAGGAGGCTTATATGTTGTCGTCATTTTCATTTAATTCTAAAAACAACTTTAACAACTTTGCAAATTTAGTGCCGTTAAAACTTAATTTATTCAATGCTCGCTCGGCTTGCAAAGGAGACTTAAATTATTTAACATTATAAACAGTAAAAACAATAAATTAAAAAAATAAAATAAGCGGGCTTATTAAGGATTTTTTTCACCCGAAAGGCAAAATAAATAATTAATAACTCCGCTTATTATGTTAAATTTTATATATTTTAGTAGGATAAAAATCTAATTATTTATCTTAAATTTTAATTATTTTACCGCAAAATTTATATGTTTCGCCGAAATAATAATTCGTCGGCAAAAACTTATTCAACGTTAATCGACATATATTCGGGCATATCGGTTATGCCGTCAAGCACCAACTTGCGGCACGACTCGTTAAGTTCGACCATGCCCGCATCGATGGCTAACTTTCTTATGTCTTCAGCCTTCATATCGGCGGTAATTTTACTCTTCAAATTGTTGTCTAAATACAAAATTTCGTGCACGACCGCTCTGCCTTTATAGCCCGTTTGGTTGCAGAATTGACAACCGGCCGCACGGAAAATCGACGCGGGTTCGGAAATGTTTAAAAGTTCCATTTCTTCTTCGGTGGTTTTCGACCTCTTTTTGCATACGGGGCAAAGCCTTTTTACAAGTCTTTGAGAAATTACGCCGACAAGCGCATCTTTTACAAGGTACGCCGAAACGCCCATATCTACAAGACGAGTTACCGCACCCGGTGCGTCGTTCGTGTGGAGCGTCGAGAACACCAAGTGTCCCGTAATTGCGGCCCTTATCGCTATTTCGGCAGTCTCTTCGTCACGAATCTCACCTATCATTATTACGTCGGGGTCTTGACGGAGAATACTTCTAAGCGCGGCGGCGAACGTCAGTCTCGCTTTGGTGTTTACTTGCACTTGGTTAACGCCGTTAAGCGTGTACTCGACGGGGTCTTCAACCGTGATTATGTTGACTTTGGGAGTGTTTTTCTCCTTTAAAAACGAATACAAAGTGGTGGACTTACCGCAACCCGTAGGACCTGTCAAAAGCACTATGCCGTGCGGGTGAGTCAAAATTTTGTCGATCGTAAGATTTTCTTCGGGAGTAAAGCCCAATTCTTGCCTTGTAAATCTGAACGAAGTTTTATCCAAAATACGGATAACAAACTTTTCGCCGTGAACCATGGGGAGCGAGGACACACGGAAGTCGTACTCCGTTCCGTTTATGTTTAAATTGATACGACCGTCTTGCGGAATACGCCTTTCTGCAATGTTAAGTCCCGCCAAAATTTTGATACGAGCGCAAATCGCGGGGTAAGAATCGATGGGGAAATCCGCTCTGTCTTGAAGCGAACCGTCGATACGATACCTTACCTTTACTATCTTTTCGTACGGCTCGATGTGAATATCGCTCGCACGGAAAGGTATAGCCTCTTTGATTATCGAGTCAACGAGTTTAACCGACGGCGCGTTGATAATGTCGTCGATATTTGAAATTTGATTTTGGTTATCGGTTATGGCGGCGTCGCGCAAAAGTTGTTTGTCGCTTTCGGTTTGCAACGTTTGGAGTGCGCTTGTGGTAGAACGAACCGCGCTTATCGAGTCCAACAAAACGTCGATTTGCGTCGGCGGAACAAGTACAAACTCTATCTGCCCCGTGTAAAAGGTGGAAATCATCGACACGGCGTTGAAATCGAGAGGTCTGCCCACAGCCATAAGCAACACGCCCGACTCGGTTGTGAAAAGCGGCACGAGTTTGACTTTTTTCAAAAACGCCAAACTGAATTTATCCGCAATGCTGTCGTCCACGTCGAACATGTCTATTTCGGCGTAAGCCATGTTGTAAAAATCGCCGAGTGCGGGAAGAGCCTGCACTTCTGTTGCGTAGTTTTTTACAAGCATGTACTTTTCGACGGACATATTAAGTCGTTGACAGTCCTCGAGTACCGAATTGCGCAATTTTTTCTTTATTAATCTTTTATAAATATAATATTGAACAATCTCGTAATTAATATCCATATTATTTATTCCTTAACAATTTTATAAAAAGCAAAATCTTTTTGCCTCGCTGTCGCTATTTTTACCTCTTTATTTGCCGTCGCCGATACAGTCCGCTATAATCGTGGCTATAATTGCCGTTGCGGCGTTTAAAATTTACTATACCCCGCTATTCGCCGTAGTTTTTGGTCATAATGGTGAGCATCGGCGAATAAATAGCGATGAACATCGCGCCGATAACCAAGCCCATAAGCGCAAGCATAATGGGTTGAATCATGCTCGTTGCCTTTAAAAGCGAAGTTTCTACAAGCGAATCGAAGAAGTTGGACGATTTTGTCAAAACGCCTTCTACGTCGCCCGTTTTTTCGCCCGTTGCTATCATTTGAATGAGAAGTTGCGGGAAAATTTTATACTGTTCCATGGCGAACGTCAACGACGCGCCTTGCCTTACGTCGGCGGTTACGTTTTTGAAAATTTTACAAGCGTATCTGTTGCCGAGCAAGTTGCCCACGACGTCTAATGCGTCAGCCATATTCATACCGCTTGACAAAAGCAAAGCCATGGATTTTACGAATTTACTTGCAACCATGTTGATTTGCACGTTTCTTACAAGCGGCAATTTGTATTTCAATACGTCGAAATAATATTTGCCTTTTTCGGTTTTTAAAGTGACATAAACCAAGAACACCAAGCCGACGAACACGTACACGACTTTCAGACCATTAGCCATTAGCCAGTCGCTCATTTTAAAGCAAACTTTCGTAATGGGGTTGTACTCACTCTCTTTAATATCCATCTGCGCCAAAGTGTCTTTAAATTTCGGCACGATAAACAAAAGCATCAAGCATACCACCGCGATGAGCATTACGCCCATGATTATGGGGTAAGCAAGCGCGCCTTTGATTTTACGCTTGGTCACGATTTCTTGGTCGTAATAGTCGGCAAGAGCGATTAAAACCGCCTCTAAATTGCCCGAAAGTTCGCCGACGTAAATCATACTTCTGAAAAATTCGGGGAATACGCTTTTGTGCTTTTCCATTGCCTTTGAAAGCAACTGCCCCACTTTTACGTCGTCGTAAATTATCGCGATCAACGCCTTGAAATATCCCGAAAACTTTTGCTGTTTTAACTGATTTAAACACTCGAGTATGGAAATACCCGCGCAAAGCATAATCGAAAATTGACGGCAAAAAGTGGTAATTTCGCCAATTTGAATTTTACCCGTAACGCTGAAAAACGGATTAGGGGTTTCGTTTTTAATCGGCTTGCACGAAATGAGATATAAATTTTGTTGAGCGAGAAGTCTGCGCAAGTCTTTTTCGTCTTCCGCAACGAACGCGCCCGTAAATTTTTTCTTATCTACGTTGACAGCCGTATATTTATATTTACGCAAAACAACCTCCTAAAAAATCGATAAATAAGCATTGGCGACTATCTCGCCTATAAATGCGGCGATAATTGCCGCCGCGCCCAAAAACGGAGCAAAAGGATATTCTTTACTTTCCTTATTTCCGTCGTTTTTCCTTTCTTTATAAGATATAACGCCCAAAACCACAGCCGCAACCACGGTCGAAATAAGCACTGCGAAAAAGTCCGCTTTTATGCCTAAAAACAAGCCGACAGCCGTCATAAACTTGACGTCGCCGAAGCCGAGCCCCTCTCTTTTAAAGCCGTATTTGCTTATAAAATACGTTCCGCCGAAAAACACCGCCGAAAAGCCCATGCCGACAAGACGTGACTTTACCGAAACGTAAGTGTCTAAAAAACAAGCGGCAATGCCGATAAGCAAAATTATTATATTAAATCTGTCGGGTATGTATTTATGCTCGAAGTCGATAAACGCAACGACCACGCAACACACCGTGAAAAGCATTGCAAGAATAACGTAAGCATAGCCCGTGCGCTTGCTTAAAAACGCAAGACCAAGCCACAAAAACGCGCACAGCGTTTCTACAATAACGTATCTCGGGTTGATTTTCTGCTTGCAAAATCTGCACTTACCGCCCAAAATTATGTAAGACAAAATGGGTATGTTGTCGTACCATTTAATGGGTTTTTGGCATTTTACGCAGTGAGACGCGCCCTTTATTATGCTTTCGTTTTGGGGTATGCGGTAAATAAGCACGTTTGCAAACGAGCCGAAACACGCCCCCAAAAGAAACGCCAATATACAAAAAACTATAAACAAATATTCTTCCATAATTTACGATTACTCCGTCGGTTTTGCGCCGTGGATTATTTTTACCGTTTGCCCGCGATAACGCTCGATATACAGTCTCGGAGTGTTGCCGAGATATACCGTGAAATAATAAGTATCGCCGGTTGAGTCGGACTGTCTGTCAATTGTGATGTTTGTGCCGATCGTAGCCGCCGAAGCCGCACCGAAGTCGCCCACCAACAAATATTCTTCCACTTGAGAAAGGCTCAATTCGGTGTTGAACTTCGATTTTTCCATTTTAAGCGATTTCACGTCGGATTCGAGTACGCCTATCGCCGAAACGAGCAAAATCACAACGACCGCCATTAAAACCGCGGCATAACCGAGGATAAAACCCTTTTTATTCTTCTTCATAAGTCGTACCTACTGTAAAACGCTTTTTGCATTTTTGCCATGCTCTCGTCTTCGTCGTCAACGGCGTACGCGTAAAAACTTTTATTGATCTCTACGTACAAAAAATACTTTGCGCCGTTTTTATAACCGTTTTCAAACGTTTCGCCGTCTAAAGCGAAATATCCGCCGATTAAATTATAACTCGAATCGTAGCAAAACACGTATTTGCCGTCGCCGCCCGCACCGCTCAATTTTTCTTCTTCAAACATAAATTTGTTTACGTTCTCTTTAAACTGCTGCGAGCCGCCTTTTTTATAACAGTCTAAATAATTCGTGATTTCGTTTGTGAAAAACGAAGTGTTAGATATCTTTTTGTAATTTGACGCAACCGCCAAAATCGTGGTCATTGCCATCATAAACACAACCGTGATAAGCGACAACGCAATTACCGTTTCCGCAAGCGAAAAACCCTTTTTTCTCTTTACTCTTTTGCCGTTTGGCTCGTCTAATATGTTTTGCGAAAACTCGTTTGTTTTTCCGCAATTTTGATATTTGCGCCCATAATTTTCCGCATGTATTAAGCGATTAAAAAACGTTTTCATACCTTTCATATCGCCTCCGGAATTAACAGCATAATTGCGGTTTTGCCGCCGTCGTAAGACAGTTTGACTTTTATGCCGTCGTCTATGATTTTAAATTGAATATCGTCAAAATCGTCGAGTTTTAGCGACGCGCTTTTATTTGTGCAATATAAAGTGTTGTCCGATTTATCGAAATACATCGACACGAGCGGAGTTTCGTTAAGCCCGCTTTCGGTTGAAGAATTTTTTTCGTAAAGGCAAATTTTGCCGCCGTAATTGTCGTTTAAAATTTCGTCGTTGTCGTCCACCACCGCGAAAGCGTATTTATCTTCAAAATCGTCAAGAGCGACAATTTCGTCATACCAACCCGAGATTTTGTCTTTGCAAAGGGTCAACTGCGTGTAAATTTCGTTGTTGTGGTTGGACTTGACTACGTTTTTAGAAACCACGTATACAAGCGACGATATAAGCGAGACCAGCACAAGCGTAACGGTCATGGAAATGACCATTTCAACCAACGTAAAACCTTTGTTTCGCTTTTTCATTGCCAAAATCTCCTTATATTATTTTTGAACGTTCTTATTCTTTCCTTTCTTTGCACAAGGAAGGATTAATATATTGCCGCATTTTAAATATATTGCCGCATTTTAAATATATTGCCGCATTTTAACGGCGCAATAAATCTACTCAACGGCGAAATATTTTTTCCCTTATTGGAAATTATCAGAAATTATTGCGCTTGTTGTAAGAGTTCATCACGACCGCGCCGAACATATCCAAATTTTCGGTAAGGCTTACGTCGCACTCTTTGTTCGGCTCGAAAAGTTTAAACTCGATGCCGTTGCCCTCTTTGTTTGCCTCGTCGATGACAAATGCGTAATCTTTGGGCAAGTTTACAACCACTTGCGTGGGTGCGGAATAATGCACTCCGCTTTCTATCTGCATTTTCATAAGCAACGCATGCTTTATAAACAAACGGAAATTTTCATAAATTACGCCGTTGTGGTCGGTCGGTTCTTCCCTCATCATGTATGCGGGAAGTTTTTTAATTTTACGAGTGTACGCCTTTACCTTGGGCGGCTCTGCCTTTTTGACTTCTTCGGTTTGCGCTTGAACCGTTCCGTCGGCGTTTACTTCGGTTTGTTGCTTGTCCACCGCCACAGCGTCTCCGTTTTCGGTGCTTTTAACGCTTTGAGAAACGCTTGCCGTTTCGCTTTCCACAGCCAATTCCGCTTCGCGCTTGCTGCGCATTTCCTCGACTTCGCTTTCGGAAACGTTTTCGCCGTCGGCGTTTATCTCGTTTAAAGTAATTGCGTTTTCCTCGATTAAATCTTCGTCTTCATCGCCGCTCATTTCGGTCATCTTTTTCTTTTTGGCCTTTTCGGTGGCGTTGATTACCGCGACGTTGGCGATATCGTTGTAAACAAGGTTGTTTTCGATTTGAACTTTCGGCAAACTGAAAATCGCATAGCCGAATTTAAGTTCCGTCCAGCCGCAAGTTTGACCGTTTGACACGGCGACTAACTCGCAACTGCCGCTCTTTAAATCCATGAAAATAAACGAAGTCTTTTTGAGTTTCGGCATGAAATAAAGCGCGGAATTGATTATCGCATTGGCGGCGTAAGTCGATTCTTTAACGTAAAGTTTGTTGACGGAAAGCGCCTTGTAAACTTTGTTTAAAAGCGACTTGTTGACCATGATTATTTCATAAGAAACGTTGGACTTGTTGCTGTCGAGCAAAACGTAGTTGAACTTATAATCGTTGTAGAAAAAGTACAACTCTTTCATTTGCGTTTCGAGTGCGACCATTTGTTGCGCTTTTTTAATTGCGGGTATCGTCAAAATGTCAGTGCCGACAAAATTGTCCGGAAGTACGATATACACCGCAAACGACGAATCGAAATGCTGATTATTTATGTACTCGGTAAATTCGTTGCACGTCAAAATAGCCTCCCAGTCGCCCTTTAAAAACAGCGACTGATCGACGGGTATATAATCGACCTTGCAATCGTTGAAGTTTGTGCCTAAAAAGCGCATTATCTTCAAGTTGTAATTAAGTCTGTCGAAACCGATTATTAAACTGAGTTGTTTCGCGTTGAACCTTGGTCCAAAATTAAATAATTCGTTTAAATCCATAATAACACCTTTTAATTATTATAACACACTTTGTATAATAATAGTATATATTATATAATAAATTTTAAATATTATAACACACTTTGTATAATAATAGTATATATTATATAATAAATTTTAAATAAAGTATAGTAAAAATTTACTTTTTTCGGGTTTTAAACTAAATTTTACACTAATATAAGTGTATTTTACTTTGTGGTTGATGATATAGAAAGTAATTTTAACGGTCAACAACGTGATTTTCGAGCGTAGTTTTTTGTGAGGTTAAGAAAAATTTTACAAATTATATATTTTTTGTTTGTTTAATGCGCAATATTGACTTCTATCGTTGATTACACCGACATCTTTTTCAATGGGAAAAGCAAAAAATATCGCTATACTCTTTTTAATAATAGCCAACTTTACAGCATACGTATGCGCCAAACCGCACAGAAATAATACTTTTAAAAGTACATAAATCACATAAAACTATTTGGCTGTTTGGCTAAAAATATCGGCATAAATTAAAGCAGAAAAAAACACGGGGCGATATTAAATCACTCCGTGTTTAATTTTTAATTTAAATTTTTATTGTTTAATCTTATTAAGATTAACCACCTGTTGCAGCCGAACCAGAGAACCACCAAACCGATGCCGTAACATTATCAACAGATGCCCCAGAAGGAGTAACAAATGAATAATTAAGAGGAAGTGAAGTTGCCGTGCTAGTTGCCGACCAAGCAGCAGTATCGCCCGTTCCTGTAACTGTAATTCCGCTCATTGCGAAAACCACACCAGTTAAAGCAGAATTAGTTGAACCACCTTTAAGAACTTCTTTGCCTTGTTTTTGCACAAGTGCACCATCTTTGTATTCAAAAATATAAACCGAACTATCTAAAGTTAATGTTTTAGCCTCATAGTTCGTCTTACCGGTAAATACTACAACCCAACCATTTGCAAGATTTGCAGTGTTTCCGTTATCTGCTTGAGAAATAGTATAACTGTCTATTGCACTCTTTGCATTAGAGAAAGCAGCAGTATCTTTAGAGTTTTGGATAACGTTGCCGAACGTGGGGATAAGTACTGCAGAAAGAATTGCGATAACTGCAATAACGATGACAAGTTCTACAAGAGTAAAACCTTTCTTCAATGATTTTTTCATTTTTTGACTCCTTTTTTTACCTTTATGGTGTAAATATTTTTTAAGACATTTCGTCTTTAAAAACAAAATTAAGTAAGTTTTATGCGGTATAAGCAAGGTTTAAAGTTGTTTTTGCGTCCCTTGCATAACCGATTACTTTACCGCTTTTATCAAGCGCAACAACCGTAAGCGTAGCCGATTTTACGTTGATACTTTCGCACACGCCTTTACAGTTGTATATAAGTCTGCCGTCTTTAAGTCCGATCGCCCTACTGCCGTAAGTCGCGTCGGCAAACAATTCGTTCGACGATGAGTCGTACTCTATTTTTAAAAGTTGTTGACCTATAAGTTTGCCATCGACAAGCGTTTCGGTTGACGGCATTGTATACGTAAACGTACCGCCTTTGCCGAGCGTTGTCATTAAGCCTTGTGCATAAATTTTATACCCTGTCACTTTGTCCGCTATTGAACTGTCGGGAGTGACCGATATGCGATTATTTGCTTTGTCGATACTCAATGAAAGTTGAGTAATTGAAGAATCAATTTGATTTTCAACAGTTACGCCCGTTTGGGTCAACGAAGTACCCGTTGTAGAATGAACGGTGGGATACACGTTTTCACCCACGTTGGACACAATTTCCGCCGAAGACAAAATTTTGCAATCTTTATATTCGAGCATCGAATTTGCATATGACTGAGCAAGTTCGGCTGTTTGAGTGAGCGTTCCTTGATTAGAAATCGTGGTAAACACGCCTATTGAATTTTGCCCCGAACCCTCGATTCGTCCGCCGAAAGTGCAATTTTTAAACTTCATCGAGTTGACTTTGCCGTGACCGAGCACTGTGACGAAACCGCTTACCGCAGAAGTGCGCGGATAAGTATTCATCATTGCAACCGTGGAAGAACAATTTTCAAAAACAATTGATTTGCAAGCGATATTGTTGTCGTAGCCGAGTTTGTTCATAAACACGCCCACCCAAGAAGTGCCGCAAAGTCCGTAGTTTTGATAACCGCTTATATGCACGTTTTTAAACACGATTTCTGCGTCGTAACCGTTGTTGCACGCTATGGAAAATACCGGAGAATAACCCTCTGTAGAGGCAAACTCGATATTAAGGTTTTTCATTTCAAATCTTCCGTTTGTGGAAGATGCGATACAACCGAATAACTCGTTGTCTTTATTGGCGGGACTGCCGTCGTACTTGTACGCCGCACCGAGATTTTTTAAAGTGTAATTGTATGCTGTTGTGCCGATTTGTCCGTCGATTACGCCCGCCCACGCTTTTGTCTTTAAATTATCTATGCCGCCGTCGAGTTGCTTTATGTCGCAACCGGCGTTTGCCGACTGCAAAACTTGCCCCGTAAAGTCAATGTCGTTGGTGATTTTGTAATACCTAAACGTGTCCGCATCAAGCATATGTTGGAAATGCTCTACCGTGGAGACAAGGTAAGGATTATACTGCGTTCCGTCGCCGCCGCCGAACTTTGCGCTCGGGTCGATAACGGTGTAATCGAATGACAATTTAAGTCCGTCGTATTCGATAGTCGCTATTCTCGAACCGGTGTATTTAGTATCAAAGCCGCTGATTTTTATTTCCGCGGTCTTGACTTCGCCGTCGCCCGTGTCGTATGTGAGTTGGTCGTTTTCGTAAGTAATGTAAACTGTTTTTTTACCGCCCGACTGCTCGCTGTATACCGCCTCGATTTTAAACGACAATTTTTCGTTTAAAACGAACGTCGTCTGCGGTTTGTCGATAAACTGAATTTTCTCAATTGTCAATAAGTCTACGCCGCAACCGACAGTAAATACCGCCAAAGAAAGCGAAAAAATTATTGCCAATATAAGCGTGGTAAATTTTTTTATTTTCACTTTGCGTCTCCTTGAATTTGATTTTAAGCGGCTTAATTTTACTTATAAACGTGTTTTTAATATGTCTATAAGCGTCGCTTGGAGACTTTCGTCTTTTATTTTATAATGAATATGTTGTAGTGTTTTTTGTTTATAAGTTTGCACCATGTGGTTTACCGTGAAATAGGTTTGTCCGCAAACCCTTTTGCGGACAAAGGGTGCACCCTTGCGATTTTTTTAATTTTTATATATCGAAGTTTTAGCGTTTTACTGTGTTTCTGTCACTTTTACGCAATACGTATTGCGTAATCAATAACATTTTACAAGCAAAATCTTTTCTTGACTGCCGTTTTTTATCGAGAAAGTAATGCTTTCAATATCGGCAAAATTGGCGTAATGAGTAGCACTGCCCGCTATTTCAAATCCGACTGCGGTCGCATTTCCAAAGTTGATTAAGTACGTGCCGTCGCTCTTTTTTACCGCGCTTGCCTTTAGAGAAATAACGGAAGAAGTTTCGCTCTTTTCTACCCTTATCGGGTCGCCGATAATCGACGCACCGAAAGTGCTTTTCGTTTCCATATAATAATTGGTCGCGTTTTTATACTTTACAGTGATATATAAATTTTCGTCGGTATAGTCGTTGAGTTTGTCCGCTCCGCTCGGAAGCGAAATAAGCAAACTGCCCGCGTTCGTCTTATCTTCCGCCGATGCGCCTTGAATTTCGTGATATACGTTTTTGCCGTTTTCGTCTTGCTGTACAAAAGTTTTATCGTCGAAATAATTGATATAACCAACGCCGAGATTAAACGTAATTCCTTTAATCGTGCCCTCCGACTGCCCGTCTTTAGGGTTTTCTTCAAACGTGCCGAAAAGCGACACCGTGTGATAACCGAAACACTCGGTTTCTTTTAAAATAAACGACCTAATTTCCTTTATATCGTACTCTTCGGCAAAGTTTTTCAAGTTTAACGATACCGTCGGCGCAACGAATTTGAATTGCGCAGTTTGCGTGTTTTCTCCGCTACCCACGGCAGAACTCGAATACCAAGCCTCTTTTTGAGACGATTTTACCAAGTCGTAAGCGATTTTGCCGTTTGAAAGTCTGTAAAACAACTTTTCGTATGTTTCTTCGCCGCTCGCGCCGCTTGTTACGTTGCCGTTTACATCGTATTTTTCGCTTTCGGTTACGCTGTATAAGTAGTTTAAAGCCTGTTGAGGCGTGCCGAATTTGCTTTTGCCCGACGAGAACGAAACGGACACGTATTGATTTTTAGAACCGCTACCGCCGCCCGAAATTATCGAATAATCGCCGGAAGAAACCGCACTGTTGATTTTGCCCGCGATTCCGCCCGCCGCCGTGATTACGTTTTGACCGCCCGACGCGCCGCCTTGCGCTGTGTTGCTGACGGTGACTTTGCCGACGTAAAAAATGTTGTTTACGCCCTCGTTTATGTTTGTAAAGAAGTTGTCGCCGAGTTTAATCTCGCTTGCCGTTGCAATTTCTATCGCACACGCCGTGGTGAGTTTAATCGGCTCGACCCCATCGAGAAGCCTATCGCCTTTAAAGTCTTTCAACGTTCCTTCAAACCCGTCTTCTTTGTATTCGTCGCCGAGGTTTGACGAAACTATTATATTGTCTACTCTTCCGTCGGTAGAGTTCGTATACCAATTGCCGTCTTTTGCAAGCCATGCGGTCTTGCTCGGATTAAAACATTCAACGTAGTCCGCAATGTCCCAGTCGATTTGTTTCATTATGCTAACGGAATTTAAGTTGTTGTTTAATTTAGTAATAAAACTGTCCGAATTTTGCGCTTCGTCTCTGTTTTCGGCGTCGGCTAAAGTATAAATGTTTTTTATGTATTGTTTAACTTCGTTTGCCGATTTGTCGCCGTTGATGAAAAGTAAATTTTTATCCGAAGTGAGTGCTTCGGGTCGTCTGCCGAGTTTATCTACTTTCGACGTACCCAATTGGTCTGCCCCGCTTGCATAAAGCGTTATGTTTGAATTGTACGCCGTGCTTGCGGTTTGTCCCGCAGTATTTAAAATTGCCGCATTTAAAGCCGCCGTTGTGCCGTTTACGCAATACGTTTGCTCTAAATTTGACAACAAACCGTCAAATTCTGCCGTTGCGCTTTTGGCGCGTTTGGACAAATCTTTGTTTTTAATCAAAGAAAAGTTCATATTTTTTTGGTTATACCAAATGGAATAACCGTCGTAAACGGGGTCGGTCGTGGAAATGCCCGAAGACTCGAGATATTCCTTAACGTCGCTAACAGTGTAATAATCTATTCCCGCGCTTTGCGCGTACATAATAAGGTTGCTCGAACAAGTCTTTAGGTTTGACTTCAATGCCGAAATTCTTGATTCTTGAATAACGTCGCCGAAAACGGGAACAAGCACCGCCGACAAAACCGCGATTACCGCTATTACGATAACCAACTCGACAAGCGTAAACCCCTTCTTTAACGCTTTTAAAGATTTCAATATGCACCTCATACGTAGTTTTAGCCGTTTAAACAGCCCTTTTGACCGCTTAAACGTTGCGCAAATATGTAACTATAAATACATAATTCGCTATGCCATTATTACTATATACACAAATTTTACAACTAATTCTCATAATTGTCAAGAAAAATTTTAAAAAAATTGCTGAAATATATATTTATGTGTAGATTTTTGTCAAAATTGCCAATTTAGGGCGTAATTTATTACACTTTTGGGCGCAAAACGCTGCTTAAAAACCGCTAAAATTGAGTAAAAATTACTAAATCGTTACGGTATTTTTTAAAATAATTTCAACACTTCTGCTCGTTTTGTACAAAAAGCGCAAATTTTAGAAAAATTTTTCATTTTAGTATTGACTTATTCGGGTTTTGATGTTAAAATATTATACTCTATAATAATATAATATTATATATTAATATATTATTTAATATTCAGTCATAAAATTATTTAACGCGCGTATAAATGAATATAATATAGTTGGCTGATTTTTAATAATTTAGCATCATATTTTGCACGTTGAATTAAATCAAATTTAACGCGTGAGTTTAAATTTTTACGCTTTAAATTAAATCTTGCGCGAGCATTTATATTTTTACACGAGCATTTATATTTAAAGCATACATATATATTTTTGCGCGATAAATTAAGTTAAAAATTAATAATAAATAAGTAAAAAATGCGCGTTTTACGCAATACGTATGCTGTAAAACGCGCCAAAAGTTTAAATAAAAGGAGGACTAATCGGTGGCTGAATTATATGAAAAATTACAAGCAACTTCGCCCGTTTCGGCGGTAATACTCGCTATTGCGATTATTCTTCTTGCGGGCTTTTTGATGACGAGGTTGACAAAACTTTTAAAATTGCCCAACGTCACAGCATACATACTTGCCGGAATTATAATAGGTCCGTACTGCTTAAACGCAGTTCCGCAAAACGTAATTAAAGGTTCGGCGTTCATTTCGGACGTCGCACTCGCGTTTATCGCATTCAGCGCGGGAGAGTTTTTTAGATTTTCGTCGTTTAAAGGCAAGGGAAAACAACTTGTAATAATCACCGTTTTAGAAGCGTTGATGGCTTCGGCGTTAGTTTTTATTTTGACGTTTTTCATCTTGCGGTTGGGGCTTGCGTTTTCACTCGTGCTCGCCGCACTCGCCTCGGCAACTGCCCCCGCCTCTACCCTAATGACAATACGCCAAACCAAGGCGCGCGGAGATTTTGTTGACACGCTTATATCGGTAGTGGCTTTGGACGACGTCGTTTCGCTTTTCGCATTTTCTATCGCGATTTCGGTAGCAATGGCATCGGGCGCGGGTTCGTTCGACGGAAAAACCGTGTTTTTACCCTTCGTGTACAACCTTTTAATGATAGTTTTGGGCGCGGGCGTGGGATTTTTACTTAAAATTTTAATGGCAAAACGGTCAACCGACAACAGACTTATCGTGTCGATCGCTCTTTTGTTTTCTCTTTGCGGTGTGGGCGCGGCACTAAACGTTTCGCCGCTGCTTGCGTGCATGGTCATGGGCATGGTGTATATCAATCTCACGAATGACGCGAATCTCTTTAAGCAGCTGGCCTATTTCAGCCCGCCGGTGCTGCTTTTGTTC
>CAKQKQ010000043.1 GCA_934249265.1 uncultured Clostridia bacterium
AATCGGCGCCGACAGCCGTGGGTTCTTTTACGTTGACGAATTCGCCGTAACAGTTATCCACGAAAATGCAGCCCTTAAAGCCCGTGTTTCTTACAAATTTACAAATTTCTTCGATTTCGTCAATTGAAAGCGAATTTCTCCAATCGTACCCTCTCGAACGTTGAATATACACCATTTTTACGTCGGTTGCGCCTTTTAAGCGTTTTTCGACGGAAGCAAAATCAATTTTATCATCTTTTAAATCAAATTTTTCAAAATTTATTTTAAAATCTTTAAGCGAGCCGTTTCCTTCGCCTAAAATGGTATCCATCAAAGTGTCGTACGGGTTGCCCGTGATAGACAACATTGTGTCAAAAGGTCTAAGCACGGCGTATAAAGCCAAAGTTATGGCATGCGTTCCGCAAGTAATGTTGGGCGAAACTATTGCGCTTTCGCAACCGAAAACGTCGGCGTAAATCGCGTTTAAAGTATCTCTGCCGTCGTCTCCGTAGCCGTAGCCCGTTGAATTGTTGAAGTGCCTTAATTGAAGTCTGTTTTTTCTGAAAGCGTCAAGCACTTTTTCGGTATTTTTAATAGAAGTATTTTCAAGGGCGGCGAATTTTTCTTTAAGTTCGCCCTCGCAAGTGTTTATAAGTTGTTCGATTTCCATTGGTTATTCCTTTATTTTTGATAATATTTCGTCGTAGTTTATGCCGCAAGACATATCGATTTTTACTAAATTTTTCATTCTTTTAAAAAACGTCTCTTGTCTTTTAGCGTAATGTCTTGTGTTGAGTTTTATTTGGTCGCTCACGGTAGATAAATTGTCGTTTTTTAAGCCATCGTACACTTCTTTATAGCCGATGCCTTGCATACATTGGTTTTCTATCGTTATGCCGTCGGCGATAAGACCGCGCACTTCGGCAATTAGTCCGTCGGATATCATTTTATCTACTCTATCGTCAATTCTTTTATATAAAACTTCTCTTTCCCAAACGGGCATAAAAGCGATAAAATTATAGCGCGGTATGTCCTCGTCTACTATGTCCGATTTTTTAGTGCCTGTCGTTTCGTAAATTTCAAGCGCGCGTATTACCCTAACGACGTTGTTAGGGTGAATTTCCTCGCTCGATTTTTTATCGACCGACTGCAGAATCGAATATAAATAATCGACGCCTTTTTCTTGAAGAATTTTTTTATATTTCTCGCGTATTTCGTCGTTTTTTGGTGCGTTGCCGTAACTTTTTTTGTGTAAAACCGAATTGATATAAAAACCCGTGCCGCCGCATATTATCGGCGTTTTGCCTTTAGATAAAAGGTCGTTTATTATCGGAAGTGCGGCGTTTTCGTAGTCGCTAACCGAAAAATTATCGAATGGCGAAACGCAGTCTACAAGATGATGTTTTACCGTTTCACGCTCTTTTAATGTGGGTTTTGCCGTGCCTATATCGAGTTTTTTATAAATAGCAAGCGAATCGGCGGAAATAATTTCGCTATTTAGCATTTGCGCAAGCGATATCGCAAGCGAAGATTTGCCCGAGCAAGTTGCACCGCAAATTACGACTATTTTATTATTTGCCGAATTTAAACTATTCTCTTGAACCATTTGTCTATTTCCGTTCTTGTAATTCTGCAAGCGATAGGTCTGCCGTGCGGACACCTTAAACCGAGATTACCGTTGAGCATTTTAATGAGACTGTCGATTTCGCTTTGAGAAAGATTATATCCAGCCTTTATTGCCGATTTACATGCTTTTTGCATGAGTTGTTCTTTAATAATTTGAGGCGTGTCCTCTTTTTTCATTGCGTTGTCACCCACAACGTCGTCGAAAAACGTCTTGAAGTCGATATCGGAAAGCAACGTTGGCATTGCGGTAATGACAAAATTGCCGTTTAAATCGCTGTCGATATCGAAACCCAACTGCCTTATATAATCTAATTTGGCGTTTATCAAGTCAAATTCGAGCGGATTTACGTTGACGTAAATGGGTACGAGCATCGTTTGTACTGCGAGAGTTTTGTTTTCGTACTCTTGGCACAGTCTGTCGTATATTAGTCTCTCGTGGGCGGCGTGTTGGTCGATAAAATACACGTCGTCGCCTTTTTGCAAAATAAGATAAGTGTTTAACACTCTGCCGATATAAATAATAGGCTCGTCTACTTCGAGCGCTTGTTGGCTTATTTTCAATTTTTCTTGTCTTTCTCTTTCGAGTTTTTCAAGATACGCCTTATTTTCCGCAAAAATATCGACTTTGGTTTCTCTTTCGGCAACGTTGTCGCATACCATAGTCTTTGTGCCGATTTTCTCCTTGCTTAAATCGGGATAATTGTCGGTATAATCTTCTTTTTTATAATAATTCGAGCCGAAATTCGGTGCTTTGCCGAACGAGTTGTTTTTCGGCTTAAAATCGTTTGCGCTATAAGTCGGGTTTGTTTTTTGCTCTTCGGGTTTTACTTCGTCGGCGTTTTTAAAGTTGTTTGATAAATTATTAAAAGCGTCGGTTTGAGTAAAATTGTTTACAATTTCCGTTTGAGCGGTCATATTCTCGGGTGCATGCGCCTTTTTGTTTTCGTCAACGACGATATCAAGCGCGACCGACGAGCCGTCAAGCACTTTTGAAATCACCGAATAAATGCTGCCGTAAACGATTTGATTATTTGAAAAACGCACGTCCGCTTTGTTTGGGTGAACGTTTACGTCGACAAACTCGGGCAACATTTGCACGTTAAGCACGTAAAACGGATATTGTCTCTTCATTAAATAACTGCCGTAAGCGTTTTGAATAGCCGAAGCAATGGTTGAATTGACGATATATCTTCCGTTTAAAATTACCGTCTGATAAGTGCGATTTGCCTTTGTGTAATTGTGTTTGCCTATATATCCCTCGATAGATAATCCGTTTTTTACGGTGTTGATATGAAAACAGTTGTCTATAATTTCATATCCGTATATCGAAATAAGGGCGTTTTGAAGTCCGTCGCCGTAAGATTGTAAAAGCACTTTTTCATTTGCGGAATATTTAAACGCAATTTTGGGATTTGCGAGAATAAGTCGCGAAATTATATTGGTTATTTCGCCCTCTTCGCTTTTTGCAGGCTTTAAAAATTTGGCGCGCGCGGGTGTGTTGAAAAACAAATTGTTTACCGTGATAGTCGTGCCTTGAATTGACGGATAGTCTTTTATTACGGGTTCTTCATCGCCTTCACAAGTGAGCATTGCCCCGTCCTCGTTTTCGGGTTTTGACAAAATGCTTATTTTACTCACAGCGCAAATGCTGGCAAGTGCCTCGCCTCTAAATCCGAGCGTGCCTATCGCGTCGAGGTCGTCTACGGAAGAAATTTTGCTTGTGGCGTGCGGAAGAATAGTTTTGTAAAGTTGACTTTTTTCGATGCCGCAACCGTTATCGGTGATTTTTATGCTTTCAATTCCGCCTTGCATTATTGAAATTTCAATGCTCGTCGCGCCCGCGTCAATGGAGTTTTCGACGAGTTCTTTTACCACCGAAGCGGGTCTTTCTATTACTTCGCCCGCCGCTATTCTGTTGTAAATTTTTTTATCGAGTAAATTGATTACTGCCATAATATTAACCTATTTTTTCCTTTAAATCTGCAAGTATGCCGAATGCTTGTACGGGAGTTAAATTGTTGATATTGAGTTCTTTAATAATTTTTTCCGCTTCGCT
The DNA here is from genome assembly GCA_934249265.1 of uncultured Clostridia bacterium. GTDB lineage: Bacteria > Bacillota > Clostridia > Christensenellales > Borkfalkiaceae > CAKQKQ01. The sequence continues at coordinate 3,662 of CAKQKQ010000043.1, forward strand.
CAATTTTACTTCGGGTTGAGCCTCGGTTTCTTGAGTAATATTGGACAACTTGTTTTTATTTTTAACGAGGTCGTTTTTCTCGAGAACCTTTAAAAGCGATTTCGCCCTATCGGTTACGTCTTTAGGCACGCCCGCAAGCGAAGCAACTTCTATACCGAAACTTCTGTGCGCGCTGCCACGCATGATTTTACGCAAGAAAACGATCGTGTTGTCTAATTCTTTAACCGTAATTTTGTAGTTTTTTACGCCCTCGATTATGTTTTCAAGTTCCGATAATTCGTGATAATGCGTTGCAAACAACGTTTTTGCCTTAATTTTGTTGTTTATGTATTCGATAACCGACCACGCTATGCTTAATCCGTCGTAAGTGCTTGTTCCTCTGCCCACTTCGTCTAAAATAAGCAAACTGTTTTTGGTTGCGTTTAACAAAATGTTTGCGACTTCTGTCATTTCCACCATAAACGTACTTTGGTCGGAAATAAGGTTGTCGTTTGCGCCGACTCTCGTGAAAATACGGTCTACTACGGGTATGCTTGCGCTTTTGCACGGAACGAAACAACCGCATTGCGCCATAATGACGATAATTGCGTTTTGCCTCATATAAGTGCTTTTACCAGCCATATTAGGACCGGTAATTATCATGGTGCGGTTTTCGTTTGTATCGAGATATGCGTCGTTTGCGATAAATTGATTTTTAGACACTCTTTCCACGATCGGGTGTCTGCCGCCGACTATGTCGAGCGGTTTGTCGCTGTCTACTATTTCGGGTTTTACGTAGTCGTATTTTTTGGAAACGTCGGCAAAAGTAAGTATGACGTCAAGTGCCGCAATTGCTTTCGATGCCGACTGCAAATCTTTGATATGCTCTGATAAAAGCGTTTTAATTTTAGCAAAAAGTTGCAATTCGATTCTAATTGCCTTTTCGTTGCTGCCGAGTATTTCCTCTTCAAACTTTTTAAGTTCTTCGGTAATGTATCTTTCGCCGCCCGTAAGCGTTTGCTTTCTCACGTAATTGTACGGCACGAGGTCTTTAAAAGAATTTGTCACTTCGATATAATAACCGAATACCTTGTTATAGCCTATGCGCAAAGTCTTAATGCCCGTTTTTTCCCTTTCTTCTTCTTCCATTTGCTTTAAAAAAGATTGGGCATTGTCGCGCATTTCAACGAGTTTATCTAAAGTTTCGTCAAACCCTTTGCGAATAAAACCGCCGTCTTTTGTGACTACGGGCGCGTTGTCTACTATTGCAAGTTGCAAAAGTTTTGAAATTTCGGTAAAGTCGATAAGCGATGCGTCGATATCACGAATTATTTTGCTTTCAAGTCCCGAAAGTTGAAATTTTACCGACGGAATTGCCGATAAAGATTTGCCGAGTGCTTCGGTGTCTCTCGGTGTGAGATTACCGTTGGAAATTTTGCCCGTAATTCTTTCGATATCTTTTATGCTCTTTAATAAATCTTTTAATCCTTGGCGAATAAGCGTGTTGTTGTACAACTCTTCTACGCCGTCGAGTCTGTAATTTATTTTGTTTTTATCCGTAAGCGGAGACAATAAAACCGTCTTTAAATATCTCGAACCCATGCTTGTTGAAGTGTCGTCGAGTAACCACAAAAGCGAGCCGTAACGCGACCTGTCTTTAAGCGTAGAGACGATTTCTAGGTTTGTAAGTGCGGATTCGTTGAGCAAAAGATATTCGTTGTCTTGCTCGAGCGTGATTTTATTTATATTTTCGGTGCTGCGCTTTTGCGTTTCTTTAAAATATTCAAGCAAACTGCCCGCCGCGCAAATGGCTGCTTTTTTGTCTTCTATGCCGAATGCGTCGAGCGAGTGCACTTTAAGTTGTTCTAATAAATTCTTTTTGCAAAGATTATACGAAAAAGCATACTCTTTATAAACGTTGAATTTAGGTAAACTGCGGTGTTTTACCGCCGCTAAATTTTCCGACGCCGTTTGCATTTCGGCATTGCAAATTATTTCGGCGGGGTTTATTTTTACCAAAAAATCAGACAAACAGTCAACGGCGTTTTGTCCGATAAATTGCTTTACGTAAAAATCGCCCGTGGTGATATCAGACCAAGAAACGGCGTATTCGTCCGAAAATTTTACGCAAGATAATAGATAATTATTTGATTTTTCGTCGATAAGCCCGTCTTCGATAAGCGTGCCCGAAGTGATTATACGCACTACGTCTCTATCGACAAGCCCGGGTTTTTCTCCGGGGACGGAAAGTTGCTCGCAAATGGCAACTTTATCACCGTGTTCGACGAGTTTTGCTATGTATGTGTCGACGGAATGATAAGGCACGCCGCACATAGGCGCGCGTTCTTCAAGACCGCAATCTCTGCCTGTAAGGGTCAAATCGAGTATTTTAGACGCCTTTATAGCGTCGTCGAAAAACATTTCGTAGAAGTCGCCCAATCTATAAAACAAAAAGCAATCCTTGTACTTTTCTTTTAAAGAAAGGTAATGCGTCATCATTGTAGATAAAGCCATATTATTCCTCCGCTTTCGTGCCGTAAAGACTTATGCCGCCTGCTTCGTTTACTTTAATCATTACGAATTTACCTATCATGTCGATATCGCTTTTAAAGTAAACCATTTTGCCGTACTCGTCGCGACCGAGATAACAATTTCTCTTTTTATCGTAATCTTCGCAAAGAATTTGCACGGTTTTGCCAACGTATTTTTGTGCTTCTTCTCTGTTTATTGCGTTTTGAGCGTCAACAAGGCGCATAATGCGGTCTTTTTTAGTCTCTTCGTCTATTTGGTTTTCCATTTTGTCGGCAACAGTGCCCTTTCTTCTCGAATAAACGAAAGTAAACGCGCCCGAAAAACGCACCTTTTTTACTACGTCAAGCGTTTCTTGAAAGTTCTCTTCCGTTTCCCCGGGGAAACCTATCATTATGTCGGTTGTTATGCCGCAGTCGGGCATGTATTTTTTAATTAAATCGACCTTTGCGAAAATGTCCTCTTGGGTGTATCTTCTGTGCATTTCTTTAAGGACCTTGGTGCTGCCCGACTGAATGGGTAAATGCACGAGATGGCATACGTTTTTGTTTGCCACCATTGCTTTTACCATTTCTTCAGTGAGGTCTTTTGGGTGATTCGACATAAACCTAAGTCTATAATCGCCCTTAATTTCCGAAATTTTGTTGAGGAGCGCGGCAAAAGATTCGCCGGTTTTTAAGTCGTTGCCGTAAGAATTGACGTTTTGACCCAAAAGCGTGATTTCTTTATAGCCTTGCTCGACAAGACTTTTCACTTCGGCATATATGCTGTCCATGTCACGGCTTCTTTCTCTTCCCCTTACGTAAGGAACGATGCAATAAGTGCAAAAATTGTTGCAACCATACATAATGTTGACCCAAGCGTTGGGATAACTCGTTCTATAAGGCTCGTTACCCTCGACAATGCCGTAATTTTCGTCGATTATTTTAATAACCGACTTTTTTTGATTAAGTTTTTCTTTGACAAGTTGCTCGAATTCGTCCAAATTGAGCGAGCCGAAAATAATGTCTACAAAAGGAAAAGTTTTATGCAATTTTTCGGCGGCTTCTTTTTGTTGAGTCATGCAACCGCCAACGGCTACTATTAAATCTTTCTTTTGTTTTTTAAGGTTTTTAAGCATGCCAATGTTTCCGTACGCGTGGTCTTCGGCGTTTTCTCTTATACAACAAGTGTTGAAAACGATGATGTCGGCGTCGTTAAAATCGGTACATTCGTTTTCATAGCCTAATCTTTTAAGCGCGCCCGCAAGTTTTTCGGATTCGTGTACGTTCATTTGGCAACCGTACGTCATAATCATGTAGTTTTTCATAAGTATATTTATTATATAATATTTATTTAAAATTTTCAAGAATAATAAGCGGAAAAAGGAAAAATAATAAAATTAAGGCATTATGAAAAAGTATTTAAAATTCGGATTATTGACATTTTTAATTTTTTTGATTATTTTAAGCGGTATGTTTTTTTACGTTATAAACGTAACCAAAGACGCGCGACTTGATATCGATAAACTGCAAACGCAAGAAAATCCCACGTTTTTGGACTGCGACGAAAAAGAAGTATACCCTCGTTTTGTCTCTCATATGAGCAATATTTCATACGACGATTTGCCCGACGGTATAATAAACGCGCTTGTTTGTACCGAGGATAAAAGATTTTTCAAGCATAACGGCGTAGATTACGTGGGAATTGCCCGCGCAACGGTAAACAATTTAAAAAGCCGCTCGTTTAAAGAAGGCGGCTCTACGATTACTCAACAGTTGATTAAAAACACCCATTTAAGCAACGACAAAACGGTAAAAAGAAAATTGAAAGAAATTAAACTTGCATATCAACTTGAAAAGCGGTTATCCAAAAAGGAAATTTTAGTCGCATATTTGAATACGGTATATTTCGGAAACAACTGTTTCGGCATAAGCAAAGCGGCAAAATATTATTTTGATAAAGACGTTGCCGATTTAAATCTGTCGGAAAGCGCAATGCTTGTAGGGCTACTTAAAGCACCCAACAAATACGACCCTTACGTCAATTACGACAAGGCAATAAGTCGCAAAGACACAGTTGTAAAACTTTTAAAAAAGCAAGGTAAAATAAGTGAAAATGAATGTAATTACGAATTAAACAAATCGCTTGTTTTAGCCGAACATGTCGAAAATGACGATTTTTATTTCAAGCGTTGCATGGACGAAGTGAGCGAAATTTTAAGCCCGTATGAATATAGCGGTTGCAAAATATATACTTACTTCCGTTCCGAAAAACAAAAACTAATAAACGACGTACTTTCGTCGGTTAAGTTAGACTGTGGAAAAACCGCGGTAATTTTAAGCGACGGGAAAGTCGAAGCGTATTTCTCTACCGAGAATGGCGAGTATAAGTCACAACCCGCATCGACAATAAAACCGCTGCTTGTGTATGCGCCGTCGATCGATAAAGGTATAATATCCGAAGCAACTAAAATTTGCGACGAAGAATACTCTTTCGGCGATTATTCGCCCAAAAATTATGGAGATAAATACTATGGATACATCGACTGTAAAAGCGCGCTCGCTTACAGTTTAAACGTTCCCGCCGTAAAAATATTAAATTCGTTGACGGTAAAATCAGCCAATAAATACTTAAATAAAACGTCTTTAAAAAACGAAACCGAAAATTTGTCGTGTGCTTTGGGAAATATCGACACTTTGCCCTCGATTAAAGAAATTGCAGAATCTTACTCGTGTTTTAACGATGAAGGACAATTTTCCAAGGCGAAATTTGTTAAAAAAATCGTAGACAAGCAAGGCAAAGTTTTATACGAAAATAAACAAACAAAGACAAAAGTATTCGATAAAGATACGGCATATATTGTTTCGGATATGCTTAAATCGTGCGTTGAAAAAGGCACGGCAAAAAAATTAAACAACAATAATTTTCAAGTTTACGCAAAAACGGGAACAAACGGAACTAAAGACGGAAACGTCAATGCTCTTTGTGTAGCCTATACTTCCGAAAATATTTTCGGAATAAATTTATTCGCCCAAAACAATAATTTACTCGACAACTCGATAAGCGGCGGCACTTACCCTTGTATCGCTTTAAACAAAATAATAACCAATTATTACGGAAACAATTACCCCAAAGAATTAAATATCGAAGAAAACGTTTGTAAAGTAAAACTCTCAAAAACGGCTTACGACGAAGACAACGTTTTAATGCAAAGCGACGACGAATCGTTTGATAAAGACGTGTTTTACAGTTACTTTAAGCGTGAATATTTGCCTAAACTGAAAGATACTCGCATATCTAATCCAACTGTAAAAAGTGTTAAAATTATCGATAATATCGAAAATTATGAATTGTTTTACGAAATACAAAACGGCATAGATTTTGACGTTTATAAATCAATTGACGGCAATAAAAAGCAAAAAATATATTCTTCTAAATCGCACGAAAAATTTATCGACTACGATATCGACCATAAAGAAATCGTCTATAGCATAGTGCCGTATTCTTACGGTAAAAGCGGAATTATTGTAGGCGAAGAAATTACTCTGCCTAAAATAAAAAGACACTTAAACGTCGATAGCGACAAGTGGTTTGACGAATATTAATAAAAATTTTTAAAGCATAAATGCGGGCATATTATGTTACACTCAATAAATTATCAATATAATACTGCCCCATAAAATATAATTAATAAAGCCCTTTTAAATAAAAAAACAGCGGTTAAGAAACATCACAAAATTTCTTAACCGCTAAATTTATTACATTTTAGACTGTTGCTCGTTGTCGGGAAGTTGAATTTTAACTTTACCTAAAAGTTTCCAATCATCGCAAGCCGAAGCAACGATAATTTCAAACCAGCCGTTTTCGACGTAATACTCTTCTAAATTAACGTTGTAATAAGCAAACGCGTCTTTATCGAGTCTTACTTTTATCGTTTTGGTCTCGCCCGCTTTAATCAAATCTTTAGAGAATTGTTTAAGTTCGGCAATGGGTCTTTGCACCATAGAAAATACGTCTCTTACATAAACTTGCGAAATTTCCGCGCCGTCAAATGAAGAATTGTTCTTTATATCGTAACTAATATCGTATGTGGTTTCGTCGATTTTTTCGATTTTCAAGTTTGAATATTCAAAATCGGCATAACTTAAACCATAACCGAAAGAATATTGTGCGCTTTCGGGTTGATGCATGTAATAACGATATCCAACGAACAAGCCGTCGCTATACCATTCCGAAAAACAATTGCCGATGTCGCTGCCCGTATAAGTGCTTTCAAGCGACACGGGGAAAGTTTCGGTGAGTTTTCCGCTTGGATTAGTTTGACCCACGATAATGCTTGCAAGAGCCTCGTTTATTCCTTCTCCGGCAAAACCCGTATATAAAACTGCGTCGGCATAGTCGATCCATTCGGAAACGTCGACTGCACTGCCGCTTTCAAGCACGACTATAAGTTTGTTTGCCGTTTCTCCTATGCGCTTAATCAACAATTCTTGTTCAACGCAAAGGCGAATACTCTTTCTGTCGTAACCTTCGCACTCGATGGTTTTGTCTGTACCGACAAACATAATCGTGCAGTCGCTTTCGTACGTTTCGATTAAGGCTTGTTTAGTCTTGTATGCGCTGCCGTGGTTCATCGGGTTGACTGCTTCAAAATAAGTTACTTCATAATTTTGCGCCAAAGCGGCAAGCGTTTTATCAAAACCTTCTACAACAAAATCAGTTTGCACTTCGGACGAACCGCCGCCGCCCATGCTCGGGAAACGCGCAAGTCTGCCCACGACGTTGATTTTTAATTTATCATTGAGGTTAAGCGGCAACGCTTCATTGTCGTTTTTAAGCATTACTACGCACTCTTTTGCGATTTCAACCGCCAAAGAATGTCTTTGTTCTTTGGGCGTTTGTACTTTTCTGATTTTCTTATCGTCTTGCGCTTTATATATAAGCGTCAAAATTCTGTCAACGCACTCGTCGATTTCTTGCTCGGTAATATAGCCGTTTTTATAAGCGGTCATAATGTTTTCATACGACCAATTCGTGTGCGGCATCTCTAAATCGAGCGACGCTTTATGTGCTTTGTATGCGCTGTGCACTGCGTCCCAGTCGGAAACGACCACCCCGTCGAAACCCATTTCTTTTCTCAAATATCCGTCGAGAATTTTTTTGTTTTCGGACGTATAAATTCCGTTTACGGGATTATAACTGCACATTACCGTGTAAGGATGAGACTTTTTAATGCAAATTTCAAAAGCCTTCATATAGATTTCGTGAAGAGTCCTCGTGTCTATATCGTGGCTTTGGAAAAGTCGGTCAAACTCTCTGTTGTTTGCGCAAAAATGCTTTAAGGACGCGCCTATTCCCTTTTCTTGAAGTCCGTTTACGTAATAAGCCGCCAATTCGCCCGCCAAATACGGGTCTTCGGCAACGTACTCGAAATTTCTGCCGTTTAATGGCGTGCGTTTTATATTTACGCCGGGTGCAAGCAATATATCGACGTTGTTTTCGATGCACTCGTCGGCGATTACGCTTGAATCGAGTTTAAACAAATCTCTGTTCCAACTGTTTGCAAGCGCGCCGATAGTCGGCATGGAAGTTGCCTTAACGGTGCTATCGTCATCGTTCATTTTTCTGAGTCCGCTCGGTCCGTCCGACATAAATACTTGAGGAATTTTACCGTTTAAATCTTCCGTTCTCCAACGGTCTTTTCCCGTGAGTAAAGTGATTTTTTCTTCTATAGATAAATCCTTTGCTGTATAACGCATGTTTTTCTCCAAATGTTTGTATTATTTTAATCGATTTACCGCTAACCGCTAAAAATCCGTTTTTAGGCGGCGTTTTGCGATATGATAAGCCAACGGTTTTTAATCGGCTTGTTCGACTTTTAGATATTACAGTTTTACACCACGTATCGTCAATACTCTTTTTTAAAAAAGAAAATATAATCCACCTTTTTGACTGTTTATGGTAAATTTATACGGCATTGACGGAAAATTGTCCACAATTGATCCTTAAAAAAAACAATCTCATGACGTAAAAAATTGCCGCTTAAAGCATTTTTAAAATGGAAGTTGTAAAACAACTAAATATCTATAAATATTTTAAATTATTAGCCAAAAGTTGTCAATATCCTCTATACATTAAAAGTCATATTTTCAAGCCGAAAGTATTGTTTTTAATGCTTGATTTTATCTTGATATGGCGTTAAAAATTTAACCGTTAATGGTCTTTAAAACTTCGCCGATAAGTTTCATATCGACTTGACCGTTGTAATTCGTCTTAAAATATCTCATTACCGAGCCGATTTGCTTGTCTTCCAAAGTCATGATAATATTTTTGATTTCCTCTTCGGAAAGCATTTTCGGCAAATATTTTCTTACGATTTCAAGTTGTCTGTCAAGCGAAGCGACCGTTTCCGCTCTGCCCGCTTTTACAAACCCGTCTCTTTCTTCAATGAGTTCTTTTTCTACCTTTTTCAAAACGTTTGCGCAGTCAGCCTCGGTCATTTCGGCGTTTTGCGCCTTTTTCTCGATGTTTACAAGCATAAGTTTGCTTATGATAATGTTGTAAATATCTACCGCGTCTTTATCCTTTTCCTTCATTGCGGTAATTTTAATCTTTTTAAATTCGTCTATAGTCATAATTTATCTCCTTACGGAAACCGCCGTTTCCTATTTTTTATTTTATTAATTGAAAAGTTTTATTTTTTATTATAATTTTTTAATATTTCGTCCATTCCTTGCGAGTGGTTGACAGCAGAAACAAGTTTAAAATCTTCAAATTTGCCCTCGACAAATTCTCCGTTTTTATAGAAAAATATGCCGTGACCGGTCATTTTACCATCTTTAAAATCGCCCTCGTATCTTTCGCCCGATGCAAAATTGAGCGTGCCTTTGCCGTTTGGTACAGATGATTTGAAATATCCTTCGTAAACGTCTCCGTTTGAATAATAATATTTTCCTTTGCCGGTAATTTTTCCGTTTCTAAATTCGCCAATATATTTTTCGCCGTCGGGATAAACGATAGTACCCGTACCTTCTTCTACGTTGCAAATAAAATTGCCCGTATATACGCTGCCGTCGATAAATTTTCGTTCGCCTTGACCGTTTAAAAACCCGTCGATAAATTCGCCTTTAATATATCCGCCTTCCGAAAAATAATATTTACCTTTTCCGTTGAGTTTGTTGTTTTCAACTTCGCCCTCGTATTTATCGCCGTTTGGGAAATCGTATTTAATTACGTTTTTCATAAAGTCTACCTAAAAAAAATAATTTAATTTTGCTTATTTTTCGCTGCCTTTGTACAAAATATCGAAATTTATCGTGGTGTAAAACAATTTTTCCACTTCTTTATAGTCTGAGGTTTGCCCTAAAATCCACATAAGTTTTGGTATAATGCTTTCTGGCGTCATATCGTAAGCGTCGATAAATCCGTATTTATCTTTAATTTCGCCGCCCACTTTATAAATGGTCATATCGCTGCCTTCTCTTGTGACTTGCGTGGTCATAACCAAAATTTTACCCTTGTTTTGCCACGATTCGATTATTTCGTAAAAGCGGTAAAGTCCGCCGGAAGGAAGTCCGCCCGACCCGTAAGACGATATAACCACGGCGTCGTTACACTCGAGATAACTATCTAAAATTTTAGAGTCTATACCCGGGGTCAAGTATAAAAGCCCTACTTTTTTATTTATTTTGTCGTAAAAAGTGGCTTTTGAAGATTGTTTTCTATCGATATATTGAATGATTTTTCCGTCGTAAATTTCGGCAATTTCGGGAAAATTGATGCTCGAAAATGCATTAAATGCTTTTGTTCGCATTTTTTTAGCGCGAGTACCCGCTATTACCGAGCCGCCGAACACTATGTTTACGTCGTGCGCGCCCTCGTAACAAGCATAAGTAAAACTATCGAGCAAATTGATTTTTGCGTCGGTATTTTCTTTATTTATGGGTTTTTGCGAACCCGTCACGATAATAGGCTTGGGCGAGTTTTGTATCATGTACGACAAAAATGCGGCGGTGTACGCCATTGTGTCTGTGCCATGGCAAACGATAAATCCGTCGTATTTGTCGTAATTTTCTATTATTGTATTGCTGATTTCAAGCCAATAATCGGGCGACATATTTGTGCTGTCGATATTCATTAAAGGCAAAGTGTCGGCAACGCAATAATTTTGAATAGACGGAACGAAGTCCAATAAATCTTCTGCGGTAAGCGCGGGAGACAAGCCGTCTTTCGTTTGTATTGAGGCGATCGTACCGCCCGTTGTTATCATTAAAATTCTTTTCATAAACTTCTTTAAAATCGCTTATCTTTTATAGGTTTTTGCAAGTCCGCCTTGACTTGTTTCGCGGTAAAGACTCGACATGTCTTTGCCCGTTTGATACATTGTGTTTATAATGGTATCGAGCGAAACTTTGCGTGTGTTTGTAAGGAAGTCGGCAATGTTTACGGCGTTTATCGCCCTCATTGCGGCAACGGCGTTGCGCTCTATACAAGGTATTTGCACGAGTCCGCAAACGGGGTCGCAAGTTAGCCCCAAATGGTGCTCCATTGCAACTTCTGCCGAATATTCGATTTGGTCGAGATTCATTTCGGTAAGTTGAGCAAGTCCCGCTGCCGCCATAGAACAAGCCGAACCGATTTCTGCTTGACAGCCGCACTCTGCAC
>CAKQKQ010000044.1 GCA_934249265.1 uncultured Clostridia bacterium
TGTTATAGGTGCGCATGCAGGACCCGGTACGCTTGCTATTATTTTTACGGCAGAGAAAAGGGCTATTCCTCTTAAAGAAGGATTATAATTTATATAAAATTCTATATAGTAAAAAAGACGCCGCTCGGCGTCTTTTTTAGTTGCTTAAATATATTTAAAAATCAATTTTATAGTAGCGTAATTTATTAAATTTTCATTTTCATAAAAAGTTTCAAAATCGCATTAAATATAAGCAATTTTCAAGATTAGTCTCTAAAAAGTTTTTTATTTGAATAAATGGGGTCGGAAGTCAAATTTACGCCGAGCATTCTGAAAAACTTTTCGTCTGCAGACGATAAAATTACCGTGGTATGTACGTCACAACCGTTGAGTTTTTTAAGTTGCTTTAAAGCCTTTTTCGCTTGCGGGTTCATAATCGAACACGAAGCGAGTGCAACCATAATTTCGTTGGGGTGAAGTCGGGGATTATCGTTTCCTAAATACACCGTTTTCAATTCTTGCACGGGTACGATGATTTCTGGAGAAATGAGGTCGATACTGTCGTCGATTTTCGCAAGCGTTTTTATCGCGTTTAAAAGCATTGCGGACGAGCAACCCAAAAGCGCAGAGGTTTTTCCCGTAACTATTCTTCCGTCGGGAAGTTGTATTGCCGCGCTGGGAGAATTTGTCCTTTCTTCACATTCGTGCGCCGCTACGGCAACCTTACGGTCGTTTACTGTAAGCCCGAGTTTTTCCATAATAAGTGCGATTTTTTGTGACTCGTGCGAATCAGTGCCGCTTTTTCTTGCATGCACAAGCGATTTATAATATCTTCTTATAATTTCTTGTTTAGATGCCTCGCAACAAACTTCGTCGTCCGAAATGCAGTATCCCGCCATGTTTACGCCCATATCGGTGGGCGATTGATAGGGCGATTTGCCCGAAAGTTTTTGGAAAATCGCATTTAAAACGGGGAATATTTCAACGTCTCTGTTGTAGTTTACCGCGGTTTTTCCGTATGCTTGCAAGTGCCACGGGTCGATCATATTTATGTCGTCGAGGTCGGCTGTTGCGGCTTCGTAAGCAATGTTTACGGGGTGATTTAAAGGTAAATTCCAGACGGGGAAAGTCTCATATTTTGCGTAACCCGCCTTAATTCCGCGTTTATATTCGTGGTAAAGTTGAGAAAGGCAAGTCGCCATTTTTCCGCTTCCCGGACCTGGGGCGGTCACGACGATAAGGTTTCTTTCGGTTTCGATATATTCGTTTTTGCCATATCCGTCATCGCTCACTATAAGCGGCACGTTGTCGGGATAGCCTTTAATGGGGTAATGTCTGTATACTTTAAGTCCCAATTTTTCAAGTTTTTGCTGGAAAAGTATAGCGGAAGAATTACTTTCGTCGAATTTAGAAAGAACGACGCTGCCGACGTACAAACCGTAACTGCGGCACACATCGATAAGTCTTAACACGTCTGCGTCGTAAGTAATACCCAAATCGGCGCGCAATTTATTTTTTTCGATATCGAGCGAACTGATTACAATTACGATTTCGGCTTCGTCTTTAAGGTTTTCAAGCATTTTAATTTTATTGTCGGGAGCAAATCCCGGCAAAACCCGGGCGGCGTGGTAATCGTCGAATAATTTACCGCCGAACTCAAGGTAAAGTTTGCCACCGAATTCTTTTTTCCTTTCAAGTATTTTTTCAGATTGCATCGCAAGATATTTTTCACTGTCAAAGCCGATTTTTCCCATTGTTTTTCACCACTTTAAATTTTAGTAAGGAAATTATTTCGCCGTTTACATAGGCATTAATTTCACTGTTTTTTATTATAACATAAAATACGGCGTAAGGACAAGGAAAAACGAAAAAATAAAGTTTTAATTTCGTATCATTATTATATAAAAATTATATTTACATATAAACATATCGACACGTAAGCATATAATGTTTACAAAAATACTTGAAAAAACGAACTCGGTTTGATATAATTAATATGCAAAAAATAATATTATAAAAATAGGTTTAATTATGAAAAGAAAGTTTTTTAATTTGATTTGTTTAAGTTTATCTATTATTTTCATTTTTACCGGTTGCGTAAGCAGTCCGAAAACCAATTTAACGGTTAAAGACTTTTACGACGGTTCTGATTTTACTGTCGGTAATTCGTCGTTTACTTACGATTTGACCCAAACTTACGTAAACACGTTTAACAGCGACGTAGAAAGTTGTTCGTCAAATATCGGTACGTATTCTAATCAACAAATGTATGACAAGTTGTGCGATATCAACGACAAATTGTATTACATAGACACTCAAGCGACTATCGCTTATCTTTATTATTCGTTGTTCCAAACTGAAGACAAGTGGGCGCAAGCGTATACTTTTTCTTCCGAAGCGCAAGTATCGGCGAGAGACGAATATTATTCGTTGCTTAAAGATTTGTATAATACGTCTTATAGGTCTACCGTATTCGAGGGTTGGACGCAAGACGATATAAATTATATCTTGTCTTTCTCAAACGAAGAGTCGACTTTGCAAAGCGAATACAGCAATTTACTTGTGGAATACAATAATTTAAGCGAGTATGACAGCAATTATATGAGCAAGGTCGAAACGATTTACAAAAAGATCGTCAAAAACAGGCAGTCACTTGCAACGGCATATGAGTACGACAATTATGCCGAGTTTGCTTACGCCGAAGTTTACGGTAGAGAATACACGCCTGCAGAAGTAAAATCGATGCTTGCGCTTGTGAAAGAATACGTCGTTCCGATGTATATCGAAGTTGTAGACAAACTCGAAGAAATTGAAGAATCAAGCGAATTCAGACAATTCTATTCAGAATATTACAATATGAAAAATCAACAATTTTTCTATTTGCTCGATACAATAAAGCCGTATTTTGAAAGTTACAACAAACTCGGTAATTATTTTAATCATTTTTTTGAAAACAAGTCTTACGTTTTAGGCTTTGATGAAACGAAAACCGCGGGTATGGCTTATACCACTTATTTAAGTTATTACGACACGCCCGTCATTTTCATGGGTACGGACGAAAGCGGTTATTATCAATCCGCAAGTACGTTTGTACACGAAATGGGACACTATGCTTCATACGTTGTGGCGAGCGGCGCAGACAATTTGTCTTATGATATCGCCGAAATGCAGTCTCAAGGCAACGAATGGCTTTTTAATTATTATTTGAAAAGCAGAATGACCGAAGAGGCATATATGTATTATTTCTACGATAGTCTTGCGGACGCATTGGAGACGATAATTATTTCGTGCGCGGTAGAAGAATTCGAGCAATACGTTTATAGTGCGGCTTCGCTTACAAACGTTGACCTCGATACGGTAATGCAAAATATTACAAAGACGTACACGGGTTTGTCTTCTATGCTCGACGAAATTATGCCGTATTATTGGAGAAGCGTTTGCCTTGATAATCCCGAATATTACATAAGTTATGCAATGTCGATGATTCCGTCGATAGAGTTGTACGCCGTTGCGGTAGAAAAAGGCTTTGCAAAGGCGAAAAATTTATATCAAGACATAGTGTGCAATTATTACGACAGCAATTTCACCGATTTTGTATCGAGTCTCAATATGTATACGCCGTTTGACGCAAGGGTATATACTTATATAAACGAGTATTGCGTCGGTGCTTACGCTTAAAAATTTTGCGTTGGTAGAAAAACTTTTAATTTCGTATCGTAGCGAAAAATTAACTGACGAAATTTTGTGCGGTAAAATAAAAAAAATTTACAAAATGTGTTAAATTTGCTTGCATTATATTTCGATATGTTATATAATAACAATGTTCGTTGAATGACGAGCGTTGTTTATGCGGGTGTGGCGGAATTGGCAGACGCGTAAGACTAAGGATCTTATGATGTCATTTTATTCGTGCAGGTTCAAGTCCTGTCACCCGCACCAAAAAATAACGACAAACTTTGGTTTGTCGTTATTTTTTTATACTTAAAGATAGGACTTGAACGGGAGCGACGGCGCAAAGCGGCGGAAAAAGTTTCCAACAGCAAATTATATCACTCACGACTTAAAAAACGACGCGGACTTTTGATATTTGAAAGTCCGCGTCGTTTTTATATATTAAATTTATTTATAAAAATTAATAAATTTTAGTTGTTTTTAAGGTGAACGTCAAGTTGGTTAAAGGGTATTTCGATGCCGTTTTCGTCAAACGCTTTTTTAACGCCTTCGTTCATATTAAAATATACGTCCCAATAATCATCGGTTTTAGACCACATTTTTGCCGTAAGCACGATTGCGCTTTCGCCTTGAGAGGACATTCTTACCGTCGGCGCGGGGGTTTTTAATACCAAATTTTCTTTATTTGCCAAATCAAGAATAATTTTTTGCGCCTTTTCAAAATCGGCAGAGTATGCGATAGAAAACGAAATATCGACTCTTCTTGTATCTTTTTCGGTGTAATTTACTATTTCCGAGGTAGAAAGTTTGCCGTTGGGAAGATAAACTACTTTATTGTCGGTGGTGCGTATTTTTGTGTTGCAAATAAAAATATCTTCGACCGTTCCTTCATATCCGCATGCGGCGATGTAATCGTCGTCTTTAAACGGGTGAGTGATAAGCAGCAATATTCCGCCCGCAAAGTTTGAAAGAGTGCCGTTTATAGCCAAGCCCACGCCTACACCGATAGAGGCGATAAGCGCGCTTATACCGCTTGTGTCGAGCCCTAAATAACCCACAACGGCAATTACTACGATTATTTTAAGAAGAACTTTGCACACATAAGAAAGCGTTTTGTATAAAGTTCTGTTTAATTTGCCTTTACTTTTATCGGTAGTTTTTTCGTCGAGTTTTTTACCTTTATTTGCCATGGCTTTTGCCAAAGCATTAATTATTGAAAATGAAACGATAAGCAGTATTATCGAAATAAGTATTTTAATGCCCGTTGAAGTAAGCCAATTTTGAATAGTTGCCCAAATTTGATGCCAATCCATAAATTTCTCCTTTGTTTTTCCTTGTTTTATCGCGAAAAATCGTTTGATGATAAAAGTATATTATAAAGCGAGTTTTTTGTCAAACGAGAAACGGTCGATATTAATAGTTGTTTGCCGAATTTTTTTATTTATACCGAAACAACGTAAGCAAGAGATTTAACAGCGATACGGAGTAAAAATATAGAGATTTATATAATAAATAGTTGCGAACATTTTTTATTTAGTAGTGGGAATTTTTACGCATATTGCGGTTACCGTAAAAAAATTTTAATAAAAAACAAAAAAATTTTTAAAAACCTATTGACTTTGAGTAAACTCCAAGTTATATAATAAAGAAAAACATTTTACGGCGCAAAAAAGTTTGCCGATAAAACGGAGACAAAATGACAATTAAAGAAGTTGCGGAAAAATACGATATTTCTACCGATGCTTTAAGATATTACGAACGAGTGGGTATGATACCGTCAGTCACGAGGTCGGCGGGCGGTATAAGAAATTACACCGATGACGATATCGCATGGGTAGAACTCGTTATATGTATGCGCGGAGCGGGACTTCCTGTAGAGGCGATTATAGAATACGTTAGACTTTTCAAAGAAGGCGACAGCACAATGCAAGCGCGCCTCGATTTACTTAAAGAACAGCGAGAAAATTTGTTAATGCAAAGGAAAAAAATCGAAGAAACCATAAACAGATTAAATTATAAAATTTCGGTTTATGAAAAAGGCGTTAAAACGGGCGTGCTTAATTGGGGTAAAGTGAAATGCGAAAACCCCGAAAGCATTTCGCCCGAAAATGCAAAAAAATAGAACAAAATATATAAAAATTAAGGAGGCATTATTATGAATAGGTTTGACGAAAATGGCGTTTTTTCAAATGCGAAAAAGAATTTCGGCTTTGGCTGTATGCGTCTTCCAATGAAAGAAGGCAAGGTCGATTACGATGAATTCAAAAAAATGGTTGACGAATTTATGGCTGAAGGTTTCAATTACTTCGATACCGCAAGGGTTTATCTCGAAGGGCAAAGCGAAACGGCGATCGGCGACTGCATAGCCGCGAGATATCCGCGCGAAAGTTTTGTTTTGGTTGACAAACTTTCGACTTCGCTTTTCAATAAAGAAGAGGAAATTCGTCCGCTTTTTTATAAACAGTTGCAGTCTTGTAAGGTTGATTATTTCGATATTTATTTAATGCACGCGCAAAGCAAAAACATTTTTGAAAAGTATAAAAAATGCCATGCTTACGAAACGGCTTTTCAACTCAAAAAAGAAGGTAAAATCAAGCACGTAGGCATTTCTTTCCACGACACGGCTGAAGTTTTAGAGCAAATTTTAACCGAATATCCCGAAATCGAAGTGGTACAAATTCAGTTTAATTACGTCGATTATGAAGATACGGCTATTCAATCTAAAAAACTTTACGAAATTTGCCGTAAACATAACAAACCCGTAATAGTAATGGAGCCCGTTAAGGGCGGCAACCTCGTAAATCTTCCCGAAAAGGCTAAAAAAGTGCTTGAAGATTTGCACGGCGGCAGTGCGGCGAGTTACGCGATACGTTTTGCGGCGGGCTTTGACGGAATAGAAATGGTTTTGTCGGGCATGAGCAATATGGAGCAAATGAAAGATAATCTTTCTTATATGAAAGACTTTAAGCGACTTAACGAAAAAGAAATTGCGGCGATAAAGCAAGTTTGCGATATTTTCCATTCGATGCACTTAATACCGTGCACGGCGTGCCGTTATTGCATAGACGGTTGCCCGAAACATATTTCGATACCAGACCTTTTCTCTTGCATGAACGCAAAACAAATTTATCACGATTGGAACGCAAATTATTATTACAGCGAAGTTTACACCAAAAACAACGGCAAGGCTTCGGACTGCATAAAGTGCGGAAAATGCGAAAAAGCATGCCCGCAACATTTAAACATTCGCGAACTATTGGTTTCGGTCGCCAAAGAATTTGAAAGCGCGGCAAAAGATTAAAATTTAACTTTAAAGGAGAAAAATGATAGAGTATAGAAAACTGCCCAAAGGCGAAGAAAAAATAAGCACTTTGGGTTTGGGCATGGGCGGAATACAAGAAACTCCGCCAAACGAGATAGAAACCGTGATAAAAAAGGCGATAGAAAACGGCATAAACTTTTTCGATTTATGCGCGGGCGGTTCGTCCGTTTACGAGCCTTTCGGCAAAGCGATTAAAGGTCAAAGAGAAAAAATATATTTTCAACTTCATTTCGGGGCGGTTTACAACGACCGCGGCGAATACGGTTGGTCGAGAAATCTAAAACAAATTCAAAACACATTTAATTGGGAACTCGAAAAACTCGGCACAAATTACGTAGATTTCGGTTTTATGCACTGCGTTGACGAGGAAAGCGATTTTAGAGATATTATAAATAACGGCATTTTAGATTTTATTAAAGATTTAAAGGCAAAAGGGGTAGTAAAACACATAGGTTTTTCGTCTCACACGCCAGCCGTCGCGCAAAAACTTTTGGACACGGGACTAATCGATATGATTATGTTTTCGATAAATCCCGCTTACGATTTAGAGTGCGGCGACGAGTACGGCATAGGCACGACCAACGAGAGAGCAAAACTATTTCGTCGATGCGAAGCCGAGGGAGTTGGCATTTCGGTAATGAAACCGTTTCACGGCGGACAACTTTTAAAAGCGGAAACTTCGCCGTTTAGAAAAGCGTTGACCAAAAATCAATGCCTTCAATACGTTCTCGACCGTCCCGCCGTTTTGACTGCCGTGCCGGGGGTGAGAAGTTTAAAAGACCTCGACGAATTGCTTAAATTTAAGTCAGCCACGCGCGAAGAAAACGATTATTCTTTAATTGCGGAGTTTACGCCGACGGCAGCCAAGGGCAACTGCGTTTATTGTAATCACTGCCAGCCTTGCCCGGCGGGAATAGATATAGGAATAGTGAATAAATATTACGATTTGGCGATGGCGGGCGATAAAATGGCTGAAAATCATTATGACAAACTCGAAAAAAAGGCTTCGGACTGTTTAAAATGCAGACATTGCGACAAACGTTGTCCTTTCGGGGTAAAACAACAAGAAAAAATGCAAACCATAGCAAATTATTTCGGAAAATAAACGGCGCAAACCGTTTTGCTAAAATTCACTGAAAGTAAAAGGAGTATTATTATGATAGAAAACGTTATTTCAAAAAAACAATGGTCTTACGGTAAAAAAATCGGAGTAAAAACGCTTATATCTGCCATTATTATAATTTCGGCGGTTGTTTTGCCACAAATAGTTCACCTTGCGGTTGGCGCGCAAGGCGGCGTAAAATATTTGCCTATGTATTTGCCCGTAGTAATCGGCGGCGCGATTATGGGCGCAACGTGGGGCGTATTTATCGGTATGCTTGCGCCTTTAACGAGTTTTTTAATCACAACCGCTTTGGGAAACCCAATGCCGATGGCTGCAAGACTTCCGTTTATGATGGCTGAACTCGGCGTATTCGCGCTTGTTTCGGGTGCGTTCGGCAAACTTATTTACAGCAAACCTTGGACGGCATTTATCGCCGTAATTTCTGCGGAAATAATCGGTAGGGCGTTTTTCCTTCTTCTTGTCGCCATCTTCGGTAAATTTACGCCGTTTAGCGTTGCGATGATTTGGGGACAAATTAAAGTTGGTCTTGTCGGCGCGGCTTTGCAAGCGGTTATCGCTCCGCTTATTATAATAGGCGTAAGAAAAATTATTAAAAATGACGAATCTAAACAATAAATCGATTAATGGAAAATCGGATATAGATATTGCAAAAGACGCGCTTTTAGGTCATTCGATCGCGCTTGTAAAAGACGGCGAAGTTTTGACCGATGATAAACGCGGCGTTGCGCCGATGCTTTGTTTTATTGCAGAGGGGAGAAACCTTCGTGGATATTCGGTTGCAGACAAAATCGTAGGAAAAGCCGCCGCGTCTTTATTCGTGCTTGCGGGCATAAAAGAGGTATATGCCGAAGTAGCGTCTATATCGGCGAAAGATTACTTGCAAGAACATTCGGTACGCTTTTCTTGCGGAATAATTGTAGATAAAATAATCAACCGCAGCGGCACGGGAATATGCCCGATGGAAGATGCTGTGTCAAATATTTCCGATCCCGAAAAATGCCATAAAGCGATAGTGTTACGCCTTGAAGAATTAAAACGTAAAAATAATCAAAATTAAAGAAAAAATATATAATTTTAAAACTTTTTACGTAATTGAAAAGCAGTACAAAAACATATAAAATCAATAACAGAATTATTAACAAAAAAGGACTTGAACCATAACAAATTCAAGTCCTTTTTTTATCGAATTAAAGTTTGATATTTTATTTTTTATCGGAATCGTTTTTAGGCGACGTGCCGAATTTTTTTACGTAAAGACGGTAAAACGAAGAGTAATCGTTGAAGCCACACATTGCGTAAGCATGAGTTGCGGGCATTCCGTCTTTAATAAGTTTTTTAGCCGAGATAAGTCGTTTTTCAACGATATACTCCCAAACTGAAAACCCAGACGCCTTTTTAAATTGCCTGTTTAATTGCGAAACGCTCACGAAAAAATGTTTTGCAAGTATAGTTACGGACAATTCTTCAAATAAATGCGCGTTTATGTATTCCGCGACTTTGGCGGCGGCAGACTTTTTAAAGGCGATATTATTCTGTTTCTTTCTGTTAAAAGCGACGTTAATTTGACCCAAAAGCGAGTAAAAATAGGTAAGTACGCTCAATTTGTCGGTATCTTCGTCAACTTTCTTTTGCATTGCCGCCAAAAGTTTGTACGGAGAAATATCGAATTCGGACGCGTGATAAGAGTTGTTTTCTCCTAAAGGTCTGTCGTTAAACGGCGCAAGAAGAGTGTGTTCGGGGTCGATATCGTTTATAAGGTCCTCGGAAAAATTGATCGTAAATCTTTCGTAAGAGGTGCTGTCGGATATGCTTATGCGGTGCGTTTCGAGCGGACGAATTATAATCATCGTGTCTGGAACGAGCGGATAAGTTGTCGTTTCCACGAGCATCGAGCCTATTCCTTTTATAAAATAAAATATTTCATATTGGTTGTGAATATGAAAACAAAAGGAATCATTGTCGGGGTTTTCATCTGTAACGTGCCTATACATTATTGAGTTATCTTTATAAAAACTGTGGTAAATTATCGACATGATTTCCGACCCCAAAGTTAAATTTTAATTTAATATTAGACAAGTCTAAAAGTTGTTGAAACGATAAAAAACGCGTTTATTTTTAATTAAACGTTGCTTTTTGCCCACAGTATAACACGATTTGCGCCAAAATGCAATATATTTGGCTCAAATTAACAATTGATTTGTAATTTCAACTTATGTATACTTAAATATGGAGATAACGAAACTATATTTAGGCAGTTTGATTTAAGGGCTAAAAATTGCTTAAAATAGATTTTATCGTCAATAAAACATATAAGGAGAAAAGATATGAGAAAATTTTTAATTGCCGTTTTATTAATGGTATCATTGTTCGCTATGTCTTTTGTCGGCTGTAAAACGACGACCGACGACGACAGTAATCCGCCGGTTAGTCAAACCGACACCACAAGCGATAGCGATACCGATTCAACTACGGACACCGATTCTGCAACGGATTCCGACACGGATTCGTCAACCGATTCATCGACTGATTCGTCCTCGGACGTAATTGCCGCCGAAAGCATAACGTTAAACCACACAAGCGCAACGCTTACTGTCGGAAATACGCTTACTCTTGTTGCGACGATACTTCCCGAAAACGCTACCGAAACCGAAGTGGTTTGGGAATCGAGCAATATTGACGTTGCGACGGTTGAAAACGGAGTAGTTTTGGCAATAGCGCACGGCACGGTTACGATAACCGCAAAAGCGGGCAAAGTTTCCGCGGAATGTGAAATTAACGTCGAGGCTGCGCCTTTTGTTTCGGACGAAGTAAAAGTAGACGGATATATTTGGCACGAAACGTTCGATACAGTGCAAAACGTACCCAATTATTTGAAATATACAACGTCGGGCGGCGGTTCTACTACTTTATATAAGGATAACGACGGAGCGCAATATCTCAATCTTGCGACAAGCGGAACGGGCGCGGCATTTGCCGACTATGCGTTTGAATCCGGCGTTTTGCACGGAAAAGTAATTGCAGAAGCGCGTGTACAAATCACCACCGATTCGGGTGCGTTCCACAATATGTTCTTCCTTTATACTGCAGACGATAAGCCCGTGCTTACGCTCGGAATGGACAGCGGCTATTTCTATAACCACAACGGAACTAAATGGACGAAAACTTCAAAATCTTATAATGCAAACGAATGGTATGAAGTACGTCTTGTTATCGATTTTGAAAACAAAACTTATCTACTTGAAGTCAACGGTGAAGTAATAGATGATGCACTTGTTTTCCGTGCGCCCGACCTTTCCGACCAAGTATCGTACTTGCGTATGGGCGCGGACAAGCAAAATTCCGGCATACTTTACGATTATGTTAAATTGAGTTACGCCAAAGCACCCACGGTTACTATCAACAACGCGCAAGCGGATATTAATCTCGACGGCGAAACTGCCAACGAAGGCGAGTTTACTCTTGACTATACCGTAAATTCGGCTTACACTCAAAATCCGACCGTTACGGTAACTTGTAGCGAACAAAGCGGTTTCAGTTGGGTAGAAGAGGGAAAGAAAGTCAAATTCGTATCTGCGGGAACTTACGTATTTACGATTACCGCTTCCGATATGGCGGGTAGCGCGTCGGACGAAATAACGGTTACCGTTACGGGCTCGTATTCCGCACCCGAAATAACGCTCAATTCTCAAGAATCGGCAACGCTTTCGCTCACCGAAAACGACGTTTATATTTTCGATTATGCCGTAAGCGGTTCTCCCGTACCTACTTGCGTTTTGACGGGTAGTAAGGGTAATTTTATCGTATTCGACGACGAAACTCAAATCGGACTTGCTTACGACGAAGATACAAAAACAATGAGATTTTTTGCCGCCGGAGTATATACGTTTACTTTGACCGCTAAAAACTCTCAAGGCGAAACAACTAAAACAATAACTATAACGGTTGAAGACAGATATAAAACTTCCGACACTATCGCCGACGAATCCAAAATATATTATGAAGAATTCGAGCAAATGCCCGAAGATGCAAATACTACCACTTCCGGTACGGGTTCTTTGACGGTAGAAGACGGTAAAATTAAATTTATTATAGGCACGACTTCCGGCTCGGCGTTCTTCCAGAAAAAATTTAACGAAGCACTTTCGGGCGTGGTTGCGGTAGAAATGTCATTCTGTTATAACCACGAAGTAGATAATTCAAGTTTTTCAAACTTAATGTTCTTAACAAACGACGACGGCACGACAAACGTAACCAACTTTGCGGTAGAGTACGGCTATCTTAAATATCGTACAAGTAACACGAATTGGATGTCAGTAAGATATTGCGGATATGCGGTAAGACTCGTTAAAGACGCTTGGTACAGTCTCCGCGTTGTCAACGATTTCAACAATAAAGTAAGTTATCTTTACCTCAGCGGCGACTCGGTTGACTTATATCTCGACGACGCGTACGTCGCTCCTCAAACGCTCGGCGGTGAAATTTACCTCGGCGAATACGCTTTCAGAAATCCGCAATTGGCGGCGACTTCGTTCCGCACGGGTTCTGAAAAAACTCAAGCAAATTTCAGCATAGATTACGTACACATTTATTCGTTGTCACCCGTATTAAACGTTTCCGAAACAAGCGCAACGATAAACGATTTTAAAACTTCTGCTTCTTATACGCTCGCTTACGACTGCGATGAAGAAGTAGCGATAACTTGCGACAAAACGGAAGGTTTTGAATTAAACGGCAAAGAAGTTACGTTTACTAAATCTGGCGTATACGTATTTACGCTTACTGCGACCAACGCGTACGGCAAAGTAGTAAAGACAATAACGGTTGACGTAGTTGACAGCGTAGTTAAAGAAACCGAAGATATAATTTCGGCAGACTTTTTAAACGAAGAAACTCGTCCCGAACTTCCCACAGGTACGGGTTCGGCTACGGCAACTTACACCGAAAACGGTTTGCATATGACGACTTCTTCTTCGGAAAGCGGCACTATGTATTATCAAACGACTTTCGTTAAAGCGTTGACGGGTATAGTAACGACCGATATCACTTTCAGTATCGGTTTAAACAATAGACAATTTATAAACTTATTCTTCTTGTATAATTCTGCGTTCAGCGGTAATCCCGTTGCAAACGTAGCGGTTGCAACTTTAAACAGCGGAGCGAACACGTATATTCAATACAGAGGTTCTTCCGGCGGTTGGGTAAATCAATCTTACAACGGAACGAGTATCGAACTTATAAGGGGCGACGAAAACGTTTACACGATTCGCGTAATATGCGATTTCGATGCAAAACAATTGTATATTTACTTGTTCGGCAGTACGATTTTGCTCGGCAGCGAACAAATGACTGTTCCCGAAGAAGGAATATATATCGGTTCGTACGGATTTAGAACGCCCAACACAAATGCCGAAGGTTTCCGTTGCGGTATCGACAAGAAGGGAAATATCGATTTCACCCTTGCAAGTATAAAAATGTATCGTTCTAACGTACCCGTATTCGCTACAGAACCGAGTAGTGAGGAGTTAACTCTTGTAGACGGTCAAGCGGAAACCACGCTTTCTTACGTACTTCTCAACGGCAACGCAGTAGTTAGTTGCGAACAAGAGGGCGTAACGATAGACGGTAACAAAGTTACATTTACCGCCGCGGGCGAATATACGTTGACAATAACGGCAACAAACGACCTTTTGGATACAAAAGTAACAAAAACCGTTAAAATCATCGTTAAAGAGCAAAGTGCGGAATAAAAAATAAACACAGCAATTAATAAAAAATTATTTATTAGGCATTAACGCAAAAAACGCCGTCTTATAGGCGGCGTTTTTTGAAAACGTTAAACTTTAAAAGTGAGGACAAAATGATTAAATTATGCGCGTTTTCGGACGAGGCGGCAAGCAGTTTAACAAGGCAAATACAAGCGTTGAAACGCAACGGCATTACTTTGACCGAATTGCGTAGCGTTGACGGCAAAAACGTAAAAGATTTGACAATTGACGAGGCGAAAGCCATAAATCAAAACCTTAAAGACGAGGGAATATCCGTTTGGTCTGTCGGTTCGCCGCTCGGAAAAGTGAATATAAACGTAAATTTTAAAAAATATCTCGACGAGGTAAAACACGTGTGCGAACTTGCTTGCGCTCTTTCTACCGATAAGATAAGAATGTTCAGTTTTTTCAATGCTTATAATCAAAGGAATAAAGTTTTTGATTATTTAAGCGAAATGGTAGAAGTTTCAAAAACGTTCGGCGTGCAATTATACCACGAAAACGAAAAGGATATTTACGGAGACACCGCCGAGCGCGTTTTGGATATCATGAACAACGTAAAC
>CAKQKQ010000045.1 GCA_934249265.1 uncultured Clostridia bacterium
CATAATAGTCTTTAGCAGTGTTATTGTTTGCAAAGAATGCGCCTGCGCCCTGCTGATAAGAACCTTCGATAAGTCCGTTGAACGTACAATTTGTAAACTTGATCGCGCCGGCAGCAATTTTATCGGTTTGACCAGATACGAAACCTGCTACCAATGAAGTTGCATAAGCATTTAAAATCTTGAGATCGCTTGTACAATCTTTAAGAGTGAGTGAACCAAGTTCGGGATATGTTCCGTCGGGCAATTGTCTACGCAAGAACGAAACGAAAGGAGAAATGTTGGAGTTTCCGGAGTTTGCAGCGTTGACGTAACCCGTCAATTTAACGTTTTCAAATTCCATTTCGCCGTTTGTACCATTGGAAGTAACAAGACCCATAGTTGCAGACGCACCCGTAGACGCAAACGCAACGGTTAAGTTCTTCAAAACGAATTTTTCATTTCCGCGAGCAACTCTACCGAAAATTTCGTTGTATTTGTTGATAGGTTCGCCATCGGGAGTGAGAACTTCGCTTATACCCGTAAGAGAATAGTTGTTACCGTCGATAATACCCGTCCATGCTTCGGCATCGGTTGCTTTTGCACCCTTGTTAGCCATTTTTATAGCATAACCGGAGAAGTTGATCGAGTTTGTAAGAACGTAATAAGCAAACGTCTTTTGGTCGAGCATGTTTTGGAAATGTTGAACGGAAGATACTTTGTAAGGATCGGCTTCGTCACCCGTACCGCCGGCAAACTTACTGTCGATAACCGTGTAAGTGAACGAAAGCGTGAGGTTTTCGTAAGTAACGGTTGCAGTACGCGTACCTACAGTCGCGGTTGTAAAGTTTTTAACCGTGATACCCGCTTGACCGGGATAACTATAAACATTGGTTTTTCCGTCTATCTCTGCTTTAATGGAGAACGTAAGACCGGTTGTATCGTTGAGCGTGTATACCGTTGCGGGTTTTTCAACCCATTCGATCGTGCCGACGTTGTATACTAAATTACAACCTGTCATGACAATCGCCGATAAAGCAAGGACTAATACCATGCATAAGGTGATAATCTTCTTTTTCATAAATAACTCCTTTATTTTTAAGTGCAAATAAATGCACTCTTAAATCAAAATTAAACTAAAATAACGTTGATTTTTTGTTTATTGCGGATATTTTGCGATCAAAATATTGCCCGCTTTATCCTTGATTACGATACGACTGATTTGTACAGTGTTTACGAAATAGTCGGCGTTTGTAAATTGAGTATTTCCAACTCTATTACACGAACCGAATTCAAAGGTATAACAACCGTTTATTTTTGCGTTGCCCTTTTCCCAAGAAACGGTTTTTGTTTCGCCGCTTTTGCACGTGCCTAAATATTCGTAATAGTCCGTACCGAACACACTTGCACCTTTGAGATAATAATTGGTTACGTATTCGTAATCGACTTCTATTTTGAAGTCTTCGTTTTTATAAGACTGTAAATTAAGCGCATATTCCGGCAATTTTACCGTGAGCGAACCCGCGTCTGCCGTTTGAGTTTCGCCGTTTACGGCATAATATGTGGGATAAATGTTTTCGCCGCTTGAATTTTTATTGAAAGACTCGTTGGCGTAACGATAATAATGGTCGAAATTTGTGATATAACCTACGCCGAAATTAAAGGTTTTACCGTAAGTCGTGCCGTCTTTTTTGTAAAGCATAAACACGCTTGTGGAATAAACTCCTCTATATGCGCTGTCGTTGATTTCAACCGAAATTATGTCTTCGTCTTTAGTGATGCCGAGCGAAGTCAAAAAGTCGTGTAAATTAATGGAAAACGACGAAGTATTGTACTTATAATCAACCTCAGTTTCGCCGACTAAATTGTCTGCAAAATAAGCGTTGTATTCCGCTTGAGAAAGCAATTTTGTCTCGACTTTGCCGTCGGGGGTTTTTACCGATACTTTGTACTGATTTTCACCCGATTCTGATTTAGAAGCCGTAACGTTGCTACACTCGATCGTGGCTTTGCCGCCATCGGACTTCGGAGTCGTCCAACTGTTGAATTCGTCGGAAGTCATGGTTTGAGAAACGTATCTCGAACCGCTTGTTCCGCCGCCGGGGGTTGCCGAGCCGCCGCCCGCGCCTACTGCGGAAGAAATGTTACCGCCGCCGCCCGTAACCGTACTGACGGTCGTTGTGGACGAACCGCCCGCGCTTACGTTGTTTGAAACGGAAACTTTGCCCGAAATTACTATATTCGCGCCGCCGCTGAAGAAACTTTCGTAGAACGAACTACCCAAAATAACGTCGTAATCGAAAGTTGCTATTTCAATTGCGCAAGTTACGTTTAATGTGCCGCCTTCGCATGCCTCATTTTGCCTATTTCCGAAAGTGTAAATACCGCCGCTTATTTCATTATTTTCGATATTTCCTTCGGTTGTGGCGTTTCCGATATAGGGCGAAACGATAACGTTTTTAATTTCGGCTGTCTTTTTGCCGTCTGCCCCCACAAAGTCCGCTTCGGTAATAAATTGACCCAAATTGTTGAGCCAAGCGGTAGTTTTGGGGTCAAATTCGTTGACGTAATTACCAACCGTCCAATCCTTTATCGAGTTCATTAAGCCGCAACTTACCATAGAAGTTCTTACGCTTTGAATCAACTCGTCGCCGGAAGACATACGTTTGTCGCTGTCTGCAAGGTAATAAAGTTTTTCAATTCCCTCTAAAACGCCCTTGTTTGCTTCGTCTGTAGCGACCAAAAGCATGTTTCTGTCGGGAGTGATGGCTTCGGGACGGCGAGGCAACGTGTCGATTATAGACGTTGCGCCCGATTCGCTCGTTCCGCTTGACGCATAATGCGTCGTGTTTCCCCTATTTAAACCTATAGAATAAGTGGAAGTATTTGAATAATTTGCGCTTGCCGCCGACCTATCTATATATTTAGAAATTTCGCTGTTTTTGATAAGTTGGAAGTTGAAAGTCTTTTGATTATACCAAACCGAATAACCGTCAAGACAATATTTACTGCTTGTAGAAGTCAAGCCGTCGATTTTTTCCGACTTTAAAAATTCACGCACTACCGCGGGGGTGTAATAGTCAACCTCGTTATAGAGCGAGTACATGACAAGCGTGTTTGTACACGTATTTAAATCAGATTTTAACGCCGAAACTTTAGAAGATTTAATCACGTTGCCGAACACCGGTATAAGCACCGCGGACAACACCGCGACTACCGCTATAACGATGACAAGTTCGACAAGCGTAAAACCTTTTTTAAGCGTTTTTAAAAATTTCATTTCTTCTCTACTCCGTTTATACGCTTTTTGTGGATTTTGCCTATTTTCGCATACACCATAATTATGCATTAAACCGCAAAATCGGCAACTGTTTGCGCAAACTTTTCTTGCGCGGATAAAATGTTGCTTTTTGTCGGGTGCGTTACGCTTTAAGCGAATTTTGCTTTAAGCAAATTTTAAGCGCGAAACATTTAAACTCCGATTTGCGTTTTATTTCGCTTTTCTACTCGCGCGTTTTGCGTTTATTTGCACGTTTTGCGTGGACACGCGCGATACATTATATAACGCGTGCGCTTTGCTTGCGCGTATTACCGAGAAGTAGGTTTGTCCGCAAATCCTTTTGCGGACAAAGGGTGCACCCTTACGATTTTTAAAAATTTTTAATTTTGGTCTCATTTTTTGTTTTACGCCGCGGCATTTAAGCCGCATTGCGAAATTTAAACTTTTTGATTTAAACCTTGGGCGTAAAATTTGCATGCCGTTTCGGTGAAACGATAATAAACAATTTACACCCTATAATCCCGCCGTAAAACCTAAAAAACAAATACTAAAATTCAGCCCAAAAATAATATATTAGGTGAATTTTGCTTTAATTCTATATCTATGAAATTTATTTGTCAAGCCTTTTGTAAAAAATTTGTCAAGAAAACTCGAAAAATCTCACTTTTGAGACATTTTTAATAATATTTAGCACTTTTTTGTCGAAATTTTGCGTACTAAATTATACAGTTTTCAATTAAATTTCACAAAACACACTTACTGTGAATTTTATATGTCGGCATTTTTGGCATATTTTGCCATAAAATCAGCCGTTTTTACTGTGATTTTACTGCTTTTTGTAAAAAAACAACCCGATGCATAATTAAGTCGGATTGTTTAGTTTTTTAAGCGCGTTGCAGCCCTTATTATATAATGAAATCGATATCAATAACGTTATTTACCGTTTTGTTTTTATTTTTTTCGGGGTTTATTAGTTTTAGTCGTTTTCGTTTTGACGGCGGTTTTCTTTTTTTGTGGTTTTGCCGAAGTTTTGACTTTTGCGGATTTTGCGGTTGTTGTTGCTTTGTCCGAATTTTTATTGTCTTTAAGTTCTTCGGGGTGTTCTTCGATTTCTTCGACGGGTTCGGCAGTCGGCGGTTCTTCTTGCGTGGCAGAATTTGTTTTGCCCGTCAGACCTTTCATCATCTGCCCCGCCCCTATCGCCGTAAATCCGCTCGCCGCGCCGATTACTATCGCTACGACTACGTTTTTAGCGGGAATTATCGACGGCAGCGCGTAAAAACACACTATACCGAATACCACGCCCAGCCCCGCCGAAATTAGCGGAACAAATCTTTCGTATTTGCTGTTTTTGCCGACGGCGTAACTTATCAGTTTTAACACAAACCCCACCGCAACCGCTATTGCGGGTACGCTTATCGTTCCGATGTATTCTTCCATATGTTTTCTCCGTATAGTTTATTACATTATATATTATTCTTTGGCGCGATTCGGCGTGAAAATTTTACTCCGCGCGAAGTTTTACGGCAGTTTAAAGTAATATTATTTAAAGTCTTACGGCGGTTTTTGTAACATTATTTTTATATATTTAATATAATTTTGTAGGCGTAGTTTTGAATTTTTATAAAATGCCGTTTAAACGGGCGTTATTTCGGCTTTAAAACGGCTTTATAGCGGCTTTTATTGAGTTTTAACCGATTTAACGCAACGGCGCAAAAACATCATTAAAACGCCCTTAAACACACCTAAAATTTATACACGGAGAAAACAATGGCAACAAAAACCGTTTCTACGTTTGCGGAATTTAAAGCGGCGGTCGAAGACGCAGACACGACCGAGGTTGTTCTTTCGGCAAACGTTACTTTTGAAAGCGGAGTTAAAATTCCGACAACTAAAAAAACGCTTGTAATAGACGGGCAAAATTATACCGTGACGGACATGAATTCTTCTTCCGCAAGCAGTGCGCTGTACGTTTCGACGGGGTTCGGCACGGCGGAAATTACGGTGAAAAACATCGTGTGGAGCGGGCGAAATTATTACGGCGTGGTGTGCGTTTACGACGATACGGCAAACGCGGGCGTTACGGTGGTGCTAAACAACGTGAAATATAACGGTCCACAAGCGATTTACAACCGATACGGCGCAACTATCGTGAAAGACTGCAATTTTACCATCGAGAAAAACGGGGCGAGCGCAAGCGCGCAAGAATTTTGCGAGGCGAACCGCTTGACTCTTTCGGGCAAAACGAGCATAAACTGCCTTTCGACCTCGACCGCAGTGATGTGGTTTGCTTTTGCGGGTGCGGAACTCACCGTCGAAGCCGACGCCGTAATCGAAATAACCGCGCCTAACACTTACCTAATCTATTCGGACACGGCGGCAAAGCCAAAACTGACCTTTCAAAACGGCTCGTCAACCGTGATTTCGGTGAAAGGCGGCATGTTTTACTCGTCCGGCTCGGGCGCGCATATCGCATCTTCTTGCACAATTGCAGAAAATGCTTCTTTGTCCGTTACATCGTCAAATAGTAGCGGCGTTCCGCTTTTTAAATGTGCGGGAGATTTTAGCCTTTTACAAGGCGGTAGTTTGTTTTTGATTTTGCCGCAGAGCGGAAGTTCGCCGTTGATGTATTTTTCCTCTGCGGCTAAAATAAATTTTGAGTCGCCTAAAAACGTTTTGCTTTATAACAACGGCGGCAAAGTTTTCTCACTCGCCGCGGGCGGAACTGTGGCTATAACGGCGGCGCAAGCAAACTATTGGACTAAAAGCGCGACTCCGTACACTTCGGCGGGAGGGTTTGACGACACGCCTACGACGGCTGTTTTTAAGGCTGACGGACAAAATGTTTCTATTACGCAAACGCTTTCTTCAAGCGCGGTTACGGGCATTACGACGAATATCGTCGATGGCGACGGCGGTTATCCGCTTAATGCGAGCAATTTCGACCTTTTAAGGGCTACGACTTTTTCGGCGGGAACTCTTCCGCTTTCGATAAACCCGATAAACGACCTTGCTTTTGAGGTCGGCGGCGCAACGGACGCAAGTGCGGCGATAAAACTTGCAGACGACAGCCAAACTTTGTTGTCAACCGCCGACGGGGCGGGAAATTACGCCGTGCAAATAAACAAAAGCCCGAGCGTAGGCGAAATTGTAAACGTGACGGCGAATAAACACTTTTTAACGACTAAAAAGTCAGTTGTCGCAACGGGCAGCGTCTCGATAACGAATTTGCCCGATATCCCCTTTAACGCCGTGGGAACGCCTCGTTACTCCGCCACCTTAAACAGAATTGACCCGAATTGGGAAATCGAACTCACCGACACGCGCACAAACGGCGGCAAATGGGCTTTATACGTCGAGACGGAAAGCGAACTGCAATCCGACGGAAATATAATCGCCGAAGCCGTAACTTTTACCGATGACGAAACTACGGTTTTGACTGACTCGCCCACCCTTGTTTCTCAAGGGCAAACCGACGGCGCGCAAAAAATTTATCTCACTTGGGAAAAGACAAAAGGCGTGCTGTTGAATTTGGAGGAAAACACCGTTTATACAAAAGGAAAATACGTCGCAAAACTTAAATGGACTGTAGAATTTGAAGAATAAATTAAGCCCGCAACGCTTTTATGTGCGTTGCGGGCGTTTTTTAGTTTTTTATTTGGTTTTGTTTTATGGCTTGCGGCTTGTAATTGTGCTATTTGCGGCTGTGATTTGCAACTTGTTGTTTCGTGCGGTTGCGTGACTTTATTTTATATTTACCGAACGCTCGCCAAAAGTTTACCGAAAGTTTACCAAAAATTTGCCGAGCGATTTTTATAAAGGCTCGCCCTACTTTTTACAAAACACTTGCCGTGAAGTTTTCTGTTTCGCGGCTTGCCGAATGATTATTGCTCCGCTTTGACTTCTCAAATTTTGCAAAGCATCTCGTGGTTTTGCGGCTATTTATCGGTGTTTTCTAAACTTTTAATTTGACAGCGTTTTTATCTTTTATTTAACAACGCCGCAAAGTTTTCGTTTGCACTTTATCGGTTACGGTGACGGTGTTGGTGTAAATTGTTTGTTCGCCGTAAACGAGATATGCAAAATTGCGCATATGTCTTAATACGTCGTATTTTATTTCGCACTCGTCGCTGCTATCTTTTTCGGGCAAAGTCAAGCCGAACAATTTTAAAAGACAAGCGCAAAAGCCGCAGTTTTCGCTTTTTATTTGCCGCGCGACGCAAACTGCCGATATGTTACGCTTGAGTAACGCGAAAGGTTACGGTGAGCGTTCCTTCGTCGGCAATATCCGGCAAATTGACCGTTAATACGCCGCTCGTATAAGTATAATCGGAAGTTTTGCTACCGTTTATTTCAACACCGTAATCGGTGTCGAACACTACGTTTGCGGTGTCGATATTGTCAACGAGCACGCCTTTTGAATAAACGTCGCCCGAACTGTTCGTTACGACAACGGTATAAGTCAAAGGTCCGTCTACCCAATATTTTTTATCCGCAGAAAGTACCGCGGTAAGTCCGCTGATTATGGTTGTGCTGACGAGGTTTGAAGCAAACGTAATAGGTTCGGCTTCGCTTCCGTAAGTTCCCGAAAAATCGGATTGGTTGGTTGTGATTTTTGTTGCCAATTTATTTTTCCTCCGATAGCCCGATAGATTTTTGTCATCGGCTAATTGTGTTGCCAAGCAAAACTACCGATTAATTGTCTTTTTGCTTTTGGTTGCGGCATTTTTCAATTGCATTACGGAATTTTATGAATTTAATTGCGGCATTTTATAAATTTTGCCTTATAAATTCTTCCGTCGCGTAATCTATGCTCCGCCTTCCTTTACCAAATAAAGGCAATCTTTTGAAAACAAAATTTCAAGTTTCGCTCGGCTGTAAGAAGCGTAATTTTACTTCTCACAATTATTTTATGAATTTATCTAAACCAAGTGTTCTATAAGTTTATATAAAACATTATTTTGCCATAAAACGACAATTTTATAATTTTACACAAAATAAGGAATTTCTATAAAATAAAGGCTTTTCACAAAACAAAGAATTGGCATAAATCGCCTATTTTTCGCAATAAGAACAAAAGGAGGAAAATTATTTTAATTTGAAAGCGATTAATACTGCATTTGCAAACAACAGACAAAATATTTAAACAATTACTTTTTAATTGCTTATACGTCTATTTTTACACCTATGTCTTTTATTTTCTTTTCGGTCTCTTCGATTTCCACTTTCGATTTTTTCAATTTTTTTATGTTTTTAGTGAGATTATAAACAAAAGGAATAATCAAACAAATGACGGCAAACCCCAAAAACACCAAAATGTTGTTAGTAAAACTAAACGAAACGTCGATGTTTTTTAAGAATTTTAAAAACGTATCGTACAATGAGGCAAACGAAACGATAGACGCGGTAATTATAGCAAAAATATCGTAAATTATTTTCCGTTTTGTCTCTTTTTTCTCATTGTAATTACCCAACAATTTCGAGCATTGGTTTGAAAATTCAATTAAAGTATCCATTTTTGAACAAACCGCTTTTTTATACGTTTCGACGCCGAAAGCCTCGATTACGTTTGAATAAAAAACGTTTACGTGTTCGATAAACGACGGATTATCGAAGAAATAATACAAACTCATTTTGTCGAAATTCGCCTTTAATACGGTGAGTTCGTCGCATTTCTTTTTTAATTCTTCCGCGGTGGCAAAATCAATATTTATTTCAAGGAGTTTATGATAAACGTACAAACAATACAATTTTTGATGCGCCGCCAACAAGACCAAAGGAAAATATAATTTGTTCACTTTGTCTATAAACGTTTCTTCAAAAAAAGCATTTGTCAATGCGTTGTCGGTAGAATAAGTAATGTTTGAAATAGAATCAACGGTATAATACCACGTCGAATTGTTGAAATATTTAGTTTTGCGCAAATAGTTTTCGTTTAAATTGTAAGACTCTTTATAGTTATGCCCTAAATTGCGCTCAATTTCGTTGACGTCGGTGTTGTTTTCGTCGAACAAATATGACACCAGCAACGGTTTTAACGATTTATACGACAACTCGCCTTTAAATTCCATATCGTTTAGCGTGCCGAAATCTTTGACTAAAGACAATATCAAATCAAGCACCGTCAATTCTTTTGTTTCGGCGTAAACTTCACCATTTTCGTTGAGTTTTTTATAACTCAATTTTAAAATGACGTTTGACTTTACTTCGGACATAAAATAATTAAAATCGTTGATAACTTTCGGATCGTCGGAATTGACGATATAGTCCAATTCAAGGAAATTTATATTAGACTGAAAACAGTGTATTCTCACGTTGTTCAACGAAAAACCTATTTCTTTCAAGTTGTTTTTCGGTAAAAGAACCGCTTGATTAAAATTCAGCCCGTATTCTCCGTAAAAGTTTTTATCGAGCGCATAAGACGACATAATATAGATATTTTCGTCTTTATCCATAAGATGTTTTACTTCAAATATGAGTTCGTTTGATACGCTTTTGTCGTTTTTCCAAATGCAAACGGTTTCGTTTTTTCTGTTTATAACGCTTTTTGCCAAAAGTTGTTTTTCGATGTTGTTATCCGTAATGAAATAAAACAACATTTTATTAATTTGTCTGCGTTTCTTCATATAATTTTTGAACCTCTCTCAATATGCTTTCGGCTTTAAAAGGTATTCTTCCCAACCAATCCAACCCTACGTTTATTAAATAATTTATGCCTAATTTTTCCAACTTTATTCTGCTGTTTAAAACGGTTTCGGGGGTTTTCCAATTATCGTCGATAGAACTATATCCCCACGAGTTATTCAAAGTGCACGCCGACTCGTAAAGCCCGTAAGGAGATTTTTTAAAGCCCCAAATATCGTTGTCGTTTACGTTTTCTGCAATATTGTCGGGAATAAAATCGGGTATTTCGTTATCCCCTAAAGAGACGTAATCGAATTTGCCGTTTCCTAATCTGGAATTGATTAAACAGTCGGGTTGCAATTCTTTTACCGTATTGTATAATATTTCGCTTTGTCTATGCGTAGAATCGAGCGGCATATCAAACCAAGCCAAAAATATTTTTCCGTAAGCGGACATGATTTCTTTTACTTGGGGTAAGATTTTTTTATTGAAACACACTTCGTAATTCTTTTTCTCTTTGTCGGGGAAATCCCAATCGTTATCCCACGACGCCCCTGCGGAATATTTGGGATCTACCGTATATCCTCCGCCGTCCGGTTCTCTCCAATCGATACATTGAGAATAGTAAAAACCGAGTTTTAAATCGTATTTTTTGCAAGCAATAGACAATTCTTTTATTAAGTCTCTTTTGCAAGGAGTTCCGTCAAAACTGTTAAATTTGTCCGCTTTCGATTTAAACAAGGCAAAACCTTCGTGGTGTTTTGTCGTGATGACGATATATTTCATTCCACATTCTTTTGCGAAACGACAAATATAATCGGCGTCGAAATAAATAGGGTTGAAAATGCTCGCTAATTTATCGATTTCGGCATTGGGTATACGCTTGTTACACTCGATCCATTCGGCATATGCCGGACCGCGTTGCCCTTTATACACCCCGCCCAACAAACTATATAAGCCGAAATGAATCATTAATCCGTACTTTGCGTTTTTAAATTCTTGTATATTATTCATAGTCATCGCTCCGTTTAATTGACCGCTTCGATAATTTTTGCCAAACGTTCGTTTTCTTTATACGCGTCATCTAAATGCAAATAATAATTTATCAATTTTTCTTTATAATAATTGGATTTTTCGTTATTTCTCGCCTTGTATAATTTGTAAAGGCTAAACAAATATTCCATAAATGAAAACGGGTCGTTGTAATCTTTATTTCGAGTGATATAATCGATTAACGAATTAAAATATTCCTCTTCTTTGTCAAAATCGTCTGAAACCGCGTCGTTTAAATTGACGTAATCGACGTATTTATATATACACTTGACCAAATCGGGAATATACATCCTCGATTTTGGGTTATGGCAACACACGTCATATTCCGAAATGGCGTTTTTGATATAATATATCGCATTTTTTACGTCGTTTATGTCTCTGTAATAACTGAAAAAACACGCGCTCATAAACGGAAGCGTTCTCTCTTTTTTCTCACATTCGCAACAAGAAGACAATCCTTGTTCGACACGCTTTAAATTGCTGAATTGTTCGTTGTAAAAACGCGCCGAATTGGCAATGTTGGATAAACATACGTATTCGGACAAAAGGTCTACGTCGGAAACCAATTGTTTATCGGTTAAATTTATATTCTTTTTGACTTCTACAACTTCTTTATAAATGTTATAGGCTTTGTCGTTTTCGCCCAAATCCCACAACAAAGTTGCGTAAAAAGACAGCGTTTCCGCATAACCGTTTTGCTTGCTTTCGTCTGTGTTTTCACCTTTATAAAAAGCAATTGCTTTTTCAAAAAACTGTTCGCTTATATAGGTGTTTTTTAAAATCATTTCATTAAACGCAATTTTCGATAAAATCATGAAATAATCGTATTTTTGTTCTTCGTTTAACTCAAACGCAAACTTCTCGAAACCCGTGATATTGTTTAAAACAATTAGTTCGGAAATAATAGCCGAACGGAATGCTCCCCAATTGAAATCTAAAGGCAATTTAAGCATGCTTTTAAATAAATCGAACGCAACGGCGCGATCGGCGGAAATTGCGGGATTTAAGTCGTTGACAATGGAATTTATACAGCAATAAAACACGTTGTCTTCAACGTTGCCGTAAACGAAATCGTTGCTTGAAACGTTTTCTATCCTTGAAATAATCTCGCTTTTTAAATTTTCGATTTCTTGCTTGAAAATCAAATAAATAATACCCTTCCTCTCTATGTGTCCTATAGTAAACAACGTACCTTTATTGTCTCTAATAGTATCCAAAAACATTTTCATGGAATTTATAAAGCCGAGAAAGGCGAAATTCAAATTATTGTTACCCGATAAAATAGACAATTCTTCAAGAGAAAGCCCCCTATCGGCTATCGCCAAACAACATAAAACGTTGACGAATTTTTCGTAATATTTTGAACCGTAATACTCTTTTATGCTGCTGAAATAAGAAACGTACATATTGCTGCCGAAAGACAACTCGTCTGCATTGAAATAATTGTCTCCTTTTTTAATGCAGTCGTTTAAATTTAAAAGAGTCAATTCGCGAATTAAACTTAAATTTAACATCGATTTGTCTGCGATTTCGTAAAATTTTTCGCTCATTTTCGTTACGTCGATATTATTGTTTAATTTATTTTTTTTGCAAAACAACAATACTTTTTTAACAAAAAACAAATCAAAATACTTCTTTGCAAACGTAAGATATTCTTCGCTTGATTTCGTATAGCAATATTTATTCCCTTTAAAATTAGAAATATATTCTCGCACGAACGGCGATATTTTATCGTCTTTCGAGTCTGTTCTTAAAGTCAAAAGTATATAAATTCCGTCGTCTAAATCGTCATAATCGGGAATAAAATCGGTAATATTTTTGCCCGTTTGAATTTTTAATTCGTCTATTCCGTCGAAAATAAAAAGCAAGTTTTTATCGTAATAATACTTTCTTTTGTATTCGTTTAAAAACTCCGCAAAAGCCTTACTCGGATTATCGGAATTTATATTGAGCCGAATAACAGAATTGGCTATTGTAAAACCGCTCGTTTTTTTCCTCATTAAATCTTCGACGCAAATACAAAAATCGTTTACTCTGGAATTGTACGTCGAATTAATATAAAACGCTTTTACGGTAAGGTCGTCTATAAAAATATTATTCAAAGAAAACGGGTCGAGCCCTTTTACGAAATAACTTTTTCCCATTCCCTTTTCCATTTGTATGGAAAAAACGCTTTTTTTGTTTTTTAATTCTTCTTTTAACGCTTCGATTAAATAATCGGGCGACAAAAACTCGTTGCCGTTGGCTATCTCTTCGCAAAGGTCGCGTTCTTCAATTGTATAAGTGTCTATATTGTTGTCCGAATTAAATAAACTTATCGAATTTTCTAAACTTAAATTATTTAACTCTTCAAACTCGACGGATTCTTTAACGCTTTTTACGTAATCGATAATATCCGTCTTTTTTATTTTTTTTACATATCTGTCAAACAAAAAAATCCCTTCGTCTTTTATTGTGAAAAAGGGGTAAAGAGGATATTTTTTATCGTTAATTTTTAAAAACACCCTTCCTCTTTTGTTTATTTTGCTGTTGCTGCCGTCCAATTCTACGTCATTTTCGTCAACAAACGAAATGTCGTGAAATAAAGATGCGTTACTTTTGAAAAAACCGGTGATTTCTTCTAATTTTGCCGCGGCGTCATCGTATAAATCAGCATCGTTTAACTGCCTTGTCGCTCCGTGAGAAATGGTGCTGTTTCTCCAATATACGATATCTCCGTTTTTATCGGAATTGACAAACTTTTTTACTATGTTTACCAATGATTTAATCTCAAGCGGAATACTCTCTTCCATTTCGTCTACCACTTCTAAAGCAAGCGAAAGAAGATATCGCCAATCGCCTAAAGACAGAGGTTTTGACATCATATAAACCAGCAACTCTTTACCTTTAAGCGTGCGTTTGGTGTTTAAAATGAAAGAACAAATTAAAAGTACCGGAATTCTGATGATAATTTCATAAA
The DNA here is from genome assembly GCA_934249265.1 of uncultured Clostridia bacterium. GTDB lineage: Bacteria > Bacillota > Clostridia > Christensenellales > Borkfalkiaceae > CAKQKQ01. Next base: position 13,893 of record CAKQKQ010000045.1, read on the forward strand.
TGTCCTTAATTTGCAAAATAATTCCGTAAACTTGTTTGTTTTGCAATAACGAATAAAAACTTTGATATTCTAACGCCAATATCGGATTAATATAAGACACACAGTCTAAATCGAAATAATTTTTACTGCTGAGAATAATCTCGTTCCATTCTTTGTCGCAAATCGGACATGCATATTTATGATTTTCAAACTCTAAATTTTCTTGGCAAAAATCACATAACATTTTTTTCATATCATCACTTTTTTCCTATGCGTACGATAAAATTTACAATATAAAACACAAACTATAGTAATTACTTTATAATGAGTGTCCTCTCATTTTAATTGGTAATCTTATAGTTTAATTGTTATACCCGAAGTTGGCGTATATACGCCATTTTGTCGTTTTATTTTGTATTATAT
>CAKQKQ010000046.1 GCA_934249265.1 uncultured Clostridia bacterium
ATTACGGAGTTCTTGTGCCGATTATCGATTTGGGCAGCGCGGTCGTAATAGGTCACGACTTGGCGACAGCCGAAAGTTTGCTTTATAAGGGCGAAAATTACCCGAGGTCAACTTATTTGACGATAGTCATCGCAATAGTTTTGGCGTCGTTGTTTGAAATTAATTCGATGATTTCGCTTGTAAAGTATGCGTTTAAAATATTCAGCACGTTGATGATTTCTACGCTTTCTATTCAAACGCTCAACCAAACGCTTGAAAACGAAAATTTTGAAAGCGAATGATATTTGCGTTTGTTCAAAAAATTGAAAATCAAATAAAATAATAAAAAGCACTTTACTTTTGCGGTAGAGTGCTTTGTTTATATTGTAAATGTAATTTGTTTTACGTTTAATTAGCGGTAAAACATAATTAAAAGGGTCGGCGTATACCGACCCTAAATTTAGTCTAAATTAATCAAATTACGCCTTAAGAGCGTTGATTTTCTTTGCTAAACCGGATTTCTTGTTTGCAGCGGTGTTCTTGTGGATAAGACCCTTGCTTGCTGCTTTGTCAAGAATAGCGGTGCATTCAACGAAAAGCGTTTGAGCAGACTCAAGGTCTTTTGCTTCGATAGCAGCGTTAACTTTTTTAATAGCAGTCTTTACTGCGGAAAGTTGGCTTCTGTTAAGAGCGTTCTTCTTTTTATTTACAAGTACACGCTTTTTAGCGGATTTAATGTTTGGCATTTATTTTCTCCTTTACTTATGTTTCTTATATATCAGTCGTAATTTATTTTAACACAAATATTTGTTTTATGCAAGGCATTTTCTAAAGATTTTTAATATTTATTGCAAAATTTATTATAAATTATAATTTTATTTAAGTATTATAATGATTTGCCTTTTTGTTGCGTACTACAAATTAAATACTCGGCATATATTTTATTGATTAAACGACAAATTTAATATAAAAACGATATTGTTTTAAGTTTTCGGTCGTTTAACAACGTTAAGGTGTTATGAACGATTTAATAGGGGTGTTTGACAGCGGTATAGGCGGCGTAAGCGTTTTGCAGAGATTAGCGGCGAGGTATAACGATTATGAGTTTGTTTATTACGGAGACAACGATTACGCTCCGTACGGCGATAAACCGTCAGAATATATTTTAAATAGGGCGAAAGAGTGCGTAAAAATATTGCAAAAATGTGGTTGCAAAATTATTGTGGTCGCGTGCAACACGGTTTCGCTTGTTTGCGGCGAAAAACTTGCTTTGGCGTTCCCCGATATAAAATTTGTATTTATGAAGCCGTATTTTACCGAAAAGCACGCAAAAGGAATTATTTTTTGTACGGTAGCGACGGGAGAAATATTGCTTGAAAAGGAACTTGCGACGAAAAAACAAGTATATCCTTTGCCCGATATGGCAAAATTGATAGAGGACGGTTATCCCGATATTGACTACAACGATTTTATTTGCCGACTAAATTGCGGCTTTAATTATAATAATGTAATATTAGGTTGTACGCATTACGTGTTTTTAAAAAACTATTTTAAAAGGGCGTTTCCTTTTGCTGAAATAGACGACTGCATCGATAGGGCGATAAACGACTTAAATCAAATTTTAATCAAAAGCGACAACGTTGATATTAATCATTATAATAATTATATTGAAGACAATACTCGCACCGTTTGTGGTAAAAAGGATAAAACAAACGATAAGAACGAAACAAATACTTACGACGTTTGCCGTAAAGACGATAAAATAGGCAATATAACTAAAATAGGTAATGCGGATAAAACAGACGCCGACACCGTTTTGGGTAGAAATGGCGGTAGCGATAATAAAAATAACGGCGAGACCGCAATAAACACTTGTACCGTTTGGACTAAAATCGACAAAAACGGTTGCGAAACACAAAAAAACGATAAAATTAAGGGAGAGCCGACCACCGAAGGACAAAACAAAGCAAATTTTGCCCTTGACGGCAAAAAACGAGAAAATATATGGTTTATCGGGGCTAATGCGGACAAAAATGAAAAGGCGTTGGGGCTATTAAAAGTCACGAAGAGCCAACAGTGGTCGTAAAAAATAAAAAAATTTAAAAATTTTATTAAAAAGGGTTGACAGTGGTCAACAAATAGTTTATTATTATAGCATACACGATAAATGAAAGGTGCAGTACTATATGTTCGTAGGAGAATATGAGCATCAGCTCGACGGTAAAAACAGAATAAGAATTCCCGCCGCGTTCAAAAACGAACTTGGTAAAGACTACGTCTTTCATGAAGGTGCAGACAATATTATCGAAGTTTTTCCTAAAAAGACGATGGACGAGCAACTCGATAAGTACAAAGTCGATATTTCCGATTACAACAAACTCAAAGCCCTTATGCTTTTGACCGCATCGTTTACCGAGGCGCACGAAGATAATCAAGGCAGAGTCGTGTTGTCAGACAAACTTAAATCTTTCGCTCAAATAGACAAAGACGTGGTTACGATAGGTCTTATCGACAGATTAATTATTTTAAGTAAAGCAAACAGAGACAAACTCAAAGAACAAATGAGTTATAAAGATGCTATGGATTGCTTATCCGGTAAATAATTATGGAATTTAAACACGTTCCGGTAATGCTTGAAGAGTGTATGCAAGCACTTAATCTTAAAGACGGCGGAATTTATTTCGACTGTACGCTTGGCGGAGCGGGGCACTCGTACGAAATTTTAAAACGTACGTCCCCGAGCGGTAAACTTATCGCAACCGACCTCGACGAAGACGCAATAAAAGCCGCAACCGAAAGATTATCGGTGTTTGAGGGCAGATTTACCGTCGTAAAGGATAATTATAAAAACTTCAAGAATATTTTAAACGATTTAAACATCGAAGCCGTAGACGGCATTTTAATCGATATGGGCATATCCAGCAATCAAATTGCGACGAGAGGAATGGCGTATATGGAAAAAGACGCAAGGCTCGATATGAGAATGGACAAATCTCAAGACCTTGACGCATGGAAGGTAGTAAACACTTATGACGAAAAACGACTCGCAGACGTAATTTATAAATACGGCGAGGAAAAGTTTTCGTTTAAAATTGCAGACAACATTTGTAAGGCAAGGCAAATTAAAAGCATAGACACCACGGGCGAACTCGTCGAAATCATCGACAAAAGCATACCGTTTAAGTTTAAAAGAGACACTCATCCCGCCAAAAAGACGTTTCAGGCTATAAGAATAGAAGTAAACGACGAACTCGGCGGAATGGAGCAATGTATTAAAGATATGGTTTCGAGGCTTAAAGAGGGCGGTAGAATCGCCATAATGACGTTCCACTCGTTAGAGGATAGGATAGTCAAATTAACCCTTAAAGACCTTGAGACGGCGTGTGTGTGCGACAAGAGTTTCCCCATATGCGTATGCGGAAGGAAACAACAAGTAAAATTAATCAACAAAAAACCAATCGAGGCTACCGAAGAAGAATTAAGTCGCAATTCCAGAGCGAAAAGCGCGAAACTTAGAATAGCCGAGAAAATTTAATCAAAAAAACAAAAAAATCAGCGATTATTAAAAAATATTTAAATTGAAAATTATAAAAACTTACATATAAGCGATTATAAAATATTTTAAGGAGAGAGAAGTTCATGAAATACAGTACTACATTACAAGATAAAGTAAGCGAAACTACTAATACTACTGCAAAAGACTACGACGTCGGTTGGAAAAAGATTTTCGGCGCGAATGCCGACTATATTGATTTAGAAAAGACTTCATCTCTTCAAGACGAAGCCGTTTTAACCGAGGAAAAAACCGAGTACATGCCCAGCAATGCAACTATGCAATACAAGGGTATGCCCAAGGAAGAACTTTATGAAGATTATCGTAAAGACGTTGAAATCGACAACGATTTAGACGCGCAATACAAACTTTCCACTATAGGAAAAATCGTAATTGCGATTTATACCGCTATTATGATAGGTATTTTTGCGATAGTCGTAATCAACACCCAAACGTTAAAATCGATGGCGTACGTTATCGATACCAAGCAAGAAAAAGTTTACGTTCTTGAAAACGAGGCGGAAGACCTCAACAAAGAACTCGACTATGCAATGAGCGACGAAGCCATAATGGAAAGAGCGCGCGAACTCGGGTATAACGTTTAATGACAAAAACTCAATATTCAATTAATAAGGTACGAAAGAGGTTATTTGCACTGATAAGTGCGATAACCTTTATTTTTTTAATTATTATCGCAAGAATGTTTACCGTTCAAGTGGTTTCGGGTAAAAAACTCACGCAAAAAGCAATCGACCAATGGACGAGAGAGTTGCCCGTAAAGGCAAAACGCGGCAACATTTATGATTGTAACGGTGTTGTTCTCGCCCAATCTCAAGGTACTTACGCCGTGTATATCCGCACGAGACTTGTTAAAAACAAATCGAGAGTTGCGGAAGTTTTGTCCGATATTTTGCAAGTCGACGAAAAGCAGTTGCTTGAAAAAATGGATAAAAAAGTATCAGAAATAACGGTAAAACGCCAAGTAAATAAAGAAACTTTAAATAAAATATCCGATTATAATCTCGACGGAGTGTATTTTTCCGTCGATAATTCCAGATATTATCCTTATAACGAGGCTTTGTGTCAAATTATCGGCTACACATCAAGCGACGGTTACGGGCAGTCCGGGTTAGAGGCGTATTACGACAAATATTTAAGAGGTGTTGACGGAGAAATTATTTACGAGTCCGATTTGACGGGTAAAGACATTTCGGGTACAAAGCCGACTTACGTGAAAGCGCAAGACGGCATGGACTTATATTTGACTATAGACAACGACGTTCAGCAAATATGCGAAGGCGTAATGAGCGAAGCAATGGAAATTTACACGCCGAAAAGCGCGTCGGTCATTGTTGCGGACTGCGAAAGCGGAGCGATTAAAGGCATTTGCACTATGCCGTCGTATAATTTAAACGAAATTCCGAGAGACGATTTGGAAAAACTCAATAAATACGGCAGAAGTACGCTTATTGTGGATAGTTACGAACCAGGGTCAACTTTTAAAGTAATCACTTCTACGGCGAATATAGAAGAATATTTTAAAGGAAACCCCGCCGCCTTTTCGTTAACCCATATATTTTCGAGTAATCGTTATCGTTACGTCGGCGGCAGAAAAATCAAGTGTTGGAGTAATCACGCCAATGGTAAACACGCAAACGAAAATCTTGCAATGGCGTTAAACAACAGTTGTAACCCGATTTTCGTGGATATCGCATTATCGCTCGGTAAAAAGACTTTTTACAATTATCTCGACGATTTCAATTTCGGCAAAGTTACGGGTATTGACTTTTACGGCGAGGCGCAAGGTATGCTTATACCCGAGTCGGCGGTTACCGACGGCGATTTGGCGCGTATAGGTTTCGGGCAAACGATCGCCGTTACGCCCATTCAACTTTTATGTGCGGTAAACGCGTGCGTAAGCGGCGGCGATTATAAAGTGCCTTATTTGCTCGATGAAATTAAGGACAAAAACGGCAAAACCGAAGTAAAGTTTTCGCCGAAAATAAAAAAAGACGTCGTAAGCGACAAAACTTCAAAAATTATAGCGGAATATTTGGAAGGCGTCGTTAAAGACGGAAGCGGAAAGCAATGTTACATAGAGGGATATAAAGTAGGAGGCAAAACGGGTACTGCGCAAAAATACGTTGACGGCGTAATAGCGCAAGGCAAATACGTGATGTCGTTTATAGGATTTTTCCCCGCAGATAAACCTAAATATATTGCGCTCGTCATCGTGGACGAACCCATAGGCGGGCAGTACGGCTCGACGGTTGCCGCGCCGCTTTGTAAGGAGATTTTTCAAAAGATAATAGAATGTAAAAATATAAAACCGACAGAGGTGAAATGATGAAAATATCACAACTTGTTGCCCGCTTGGGGTTTATTAAAATAATAGGGCAAGATTGCAACGTAAGGCATTTGACCCATAGCAGTAAAGACTGTATAAACGGCAGTTTGTACTTTTGCTTGAAAGGAGACTGTTTCGACGGTGCGGATTATGTAAAAGAGGCGGAGAAAAACGGAGCGGTTGCCATTGTAAGCGAAGAAATTTTAGATACGTCGCTTACGCAAATTATAGTAAAAGACGCACGCGAAAGCATGAGCGAAATATGCGCCGAATTTTACTCGAACCCTCAAAATATGCTTAAAATTATAGGCGTCGTGGGGACTAACGGAAAAACGACCACGTGCCATATTATCGAAAATATTTTAAAAGTAGCGGGATACAACGTGGCTAATATCGGCACGCTCGGGATAAAGTACAACGGCAAAACGATAAGTACGGATATGACGACTCCCGACCCCGAAATTTTATACAAATACTTGTGCGACATGGTGTACGCGTCAGTCGATTACGTAGTTATGGAGGTTTCGGCACACGCGATTTATTATAAAAAAATTTCACCAATAATGTTTGACTCGATAGTGTATACAAACGTTTCGCAAGACCACCTCGATTTTTTCGATAATATGCAAGAATATGTCGGGATTAAGCGAAGCGTATTGTGTAAAAAGCACGCAAAAAGGCTGATAATCAACGCCGACGACGAACTCGGAAGAGAGGTAATCAAGCAAGAAGAGTGTTTTTCATACGGAATTGAAAATCCTTGCGACGTATTTGCGATAAACGTTGAAGAAAATGAGAATGGAATAAAATACGTGATGAATTTGTTTGACGACGTAATCAATATCGAGTGTCCGCTTATAGGTTTGCACAACGTGTATAATACGCTCGCCGCAGCCACATGTTTGTATGAGGCGGGCATCGATACCGACGATATCGCTTACGGAATTAAAGAGTTGACTCAAGTATCGGGCAGAGGTCAGTTGTGCGCAAAAACGCTAAACGGCGGCAAGGTTTACGTCGATTACGCGCACACGCCGGACGGACTTAAAAAAATATTGTTCTCGATGAAAAATATTAGTAAAGGAAAAGTGGTATGTCTTTTCGGTTGCGGCGGAAACAGAGACAAATCGAAAAGAGAAATAATGGGCGAAGTTTCGGGTAGTTGCGCCGATTTTACGATAATCACAACCGATAATCCGCGGTTTGAAGACGCCCTTAAAATAATGTCGCAAATAGAAAAAGGAGTAAGAAAAAAGACTTTATCGTACATAAGCATTGCGGATAGATATCAAGCCATCGAGTACGGCATAAATATGCTTGAAGAAGGCGACGTTTTGTTGGTTGCAGGAAAAGGCGGTGAGACGACGCAAGAAGTTATGGGAATAAAGAGAAAGTTTAACGACGCCGACGTGATAAACGAAATTGTCGGCGGCAAAAACGTGAGGAAAATAAATTGAATTACATTTTGACTTTTTTATTTGCGCTTTTTTTATCTATTATTAGCGGTATAGTAGTTATACCGCTTTTAAAAAAATTGAAAGCGGGACAAGTAATACTCGGTTACGTAAAAGAACACGCCGACAAAGGCGGTACGCCCACAATGGGAGGTTTGTTTTTTATTTTATCAGCCGCCGCGGCTTTTTTCGTGTTTGCGGGCAAAATTTCAAGACTGTCGCTCGTTTGTATGGTGACGGGCTTGTCATTTATGGCGGTCGGTTTTTTAGACGATTATATAAAAATCAAAGAACAGCGAAATTTGGGACTTAAAGCCTATCAAAAAATAATATTTCAACTGTCGATTTCTTTAATAGCGTCGATATTTGCTTATAAAAACGGGTTGACGAAATTTTACGTGCCGTTCACGAAATTAAACGTCGATTTAGGTTTTTTTACAATACCTATAGTTATGTTTGTGTTTATCGCAACGGTGAATTGCGTCAACCTTACCGACGGTCTCGACGGACTCGCGGCAAACGTAAGCGACGTGTATTTGTTGTTTGTCGCCTTGCTTATATATTTCCAAACGACAAACGGCAGCGGTGCGCTCACAAGCACTGAAAGTCAAAATTTGATTTTGCTTTGCGTTTGTTTAATCGGCGGCGGCGAGGGCTTTTTATTGTTTAACACTCACAAAGCGAGCGTGTTTATGGGCGATACGGGATCGCTTGCGTTGGGCGGTTTTATTTCCACGATAAGCATTTTTTCGGGAAATATGTTTTTTATTCCGTTTTTAGGCATAATGTTCGTACTTTCGGGCATATCAGTAATTATACAAGTATTACACTACAAACGGACGAAAAAAAGAGTGTTTTTGATGGCTCCGCTTCACCACCACTTTGAAGAAAAGGGTTATGCGGAATGTAAAATCGTCAACGCTTATAAACTCGTTTCGGTTGTAACGGGAGTGCTGTGTTTAATCAGATATATGTGAGGTAACTATGGATATAGTCAATCAAACGTTTTTGGTTGCGGGTTTGGGCGCAAGCGGTAAAAGCGCGATCGAACTTATTTTAAAGCGCGGCGGCAAATGCTACGTTTATGACGACGATGCCGAAAAATATAAAAACGAAAACGTACAAACGCTCGTTTCGTCGGGCGCGAAACTCGTTTTAAAAGACGATTTAGACAACGTAATCGATAAAATCGATGTGCTTGTGTTGAGCCCGGGCGTACCGCTCGACCACGATATAGCCGTAAAATGCAAAAACAAGGGCAAAAGAATAATCGGCGAATTGGAATTGGGGTATTTGTCCGCATTTCCTACGTACGTTTGCATTACGGGCACGAACGGTAAAACGACTACCACTTCAATGGTGCAAGAAATTTTAAAACAAGGCAGTCGCAATGTACATGTCGTGGGGAATATAGGCATACCGATAACTTCAAAATGCGAAAGTTTTAACGCGGAAGATATAGTAGTGTGCGAAGTATCGAGTTTTCAACTTGAAACTTTCACTTCGTTTATACCGCATATCGCGGCTATTTTAAACATAACCCCAGACCATTTAAGCAGACATTACAACATGGATAATTACATATATTTAAAGGGAAAAATACTGCGAAATTTGCGGGAGAGCGAGTATTGCGTGCTTAATGCGGAAGACGCTACGGTAAAGCAATTCGCAAGCGGAACTCGGGCAAAAGTCGTATATTTTTCGGATAAGCAAGAGGTTGACGGGGCATACTTGAAAGACGGTAAAATTTATTTTAAAGGTGAAGAAATTTTGCCCGTAGACGAAATACCCATCGGCGGCGAACATAACGTGCAAAATACGCTTGCGAGCGTCGCGATATCAAAAATTTTAGGGTACGATAATCAAACGATCGCAAACGGAATAAAATCGTTTAGAGGAGTAAAACACAGAATAGAACTCGTCAAGGAAAAAGACGGCGTATCGTATATCAACGACTCCAAAGCGACGAATATCGACGCCACAATTAAGGCAATTGACTGCATCAACAAGCCGATAGTGCTTATTTTAGGCGGTAAAGACAAAGGACTCGATTACGAACTTTTATTTGAAGAAATAAAAAGAAAAGACGTTGTACACGTCGTGCTTACGGGTGAAACGAGGTACGCCATGCTCGAGTGCGCGTCGAGAATGGGATATTACGAAGTGACGCTTTCTTCTTCGTTTGAAAGCGCGGTAAAAATTGCTTCTATCGAGTGTCCGCAGGGAGGCGCGGTATTGTTGAGTCCCGCATGCAGTAGTTTCGACTGTTTTTCGGGATACGAAGAGAGAGGTAACCGCTTTTGCGAAATAGTGGAAAAGTTATAAGCAAAAACATACGAAAACAAAGGGGGAGCAACGGGGACGTTTTGCTCCTCGTTTTAGTTGTATTGCTTGCCGTTTACGGAGTAATTGCAGTGTATTCGGCGAGTAATTACACCGCACAAATAGATTACGGAAATAAATATTATTATTTTGGTAAGCAAATAATCGGCGTTGTGCTGGGCGCGGCGGCAATGATTTTTACCGCAAATTTCGATTATAGAAAATATAAAAAATTCGGTATTGTTTTTTATGCCGTAGGACTTATTTTATTAATGCTGGTATTTGTGCCGGGGCTTGGAGTAGAAAGTTACGGTGCAAAAAGATGGATAGGTATTGCGGGAATAACAATTCAACCGTCGGAAATAGCGAAATTTGCTTACGTTTTTTTAGTTGCGGGAATAATAGGCAACGACCCCGGTGCGTTAAACACGTTTAAAGGCATAATCAAGGTGTGTATTTCGGGCGGCATAGTTTGCTTGCTTATTATGTGCGAACCAAATATGTCCGTAACAATGTGCGTGGGGCTTACGATGCTTACGCTGCTGTTTTGCTGCGGATTAAACGGTAAAATTTTCGCGGTGCTTTTAGTTCCTATTGCTTTGGCTGTGCCCGTATTGATTATTGCCGAGCCGTACAGACTGAAAAGGTTAAAGGCGTTTTTAAATCCGTGGGAAAACCCCAAGGGCGAAGGATATCAACTTCTGCAGTCTTTGTATGCGTTGGGGTCGGGAAACGTGTTCGGCGTAGGGCTTTTTAAATCGAGACAAAAATATAGATTTTTACCCTTTGCCGAAAGCGATTTCATTTTGGCGGTCATCGGCGAAGAAACGGGACTTTTCGGCGTGCTTTTGCTGTTTGCCGTAATATTCGTCGTGATTTATAAAGGCTATAAAATTGCGGGAAAATGCAATAATTTTTACGGATTTACGCTTTGCGTTGGCATAACTACGGTGTATGCGGTGCAAGTCGTGATAAACGCACTTGTTGTTACGGGGAGCATACCGCCCACGGGACTACCGTTGCCGCTTATAAGCGCGGGTAATACTTCGATAATTGTTTTTATGGCAATGTTCGGCGTGGTGTACAATATATCCAAAGACAGCAAGTCACCGATTTATATAGACGATACATAAATTATTAAGTGTGAGAGGCTTAATAATATGTTGTACTATAAAGTGCAAGGTAAAACGAAGTTATACGGCGAGGTAAATATAGGTTGCGCAAAAAATTCCGTTTTGCCTTTAATTGCCGCTTGTATGATGATTAAAAATAAAGTTTTGCTTAAAAACGTTAACCCGATAGGCGACGTAAACGTGATGTGCGAAATTTTTAAATCGCTTGGCGGCAGTTGCGAAATTCAAGACGGAAACCTTTTACTCGACGGAAGTAATATAAATAAATTCATAATGCCCGACGATTTGACGGGCAAAATTCGCGCGTCCTTTTTCAGTGTGGGCGCGCTTTTAAGCGTTTTCGGCAGAGTAAAAATTAAAAAGCCAGGGGGTTGCGATATAGGCGCAAGACCCGTCGATATACACGTCGCTTGTTTAAAGCAGTTGGGCGTAAAGGTGTATGAAGAGAAATCGTCTTATTATTTTGAAAAAACGCGTTGCGGCGGTGACGACGTTGTTAGGTTGCCTTATCCGTCGGTAGGTGCGACAGAAAATTTGATTTTGGCGAGCGTAATTAAGGACGGAACTACGCTTATAAGAAATTGCGCCAAAGAACCCGAAATCGTCGATTTGCAAAACTTTTTAAACAAATGCGGCGCAAAAATAAAAGGTGCTGGCAGCGGAGAAATTTTCATCGACGGCGTGAAAAATTTTGCGACTTGTCAAATCGAGTATCAACCCGTGAGCGACAGAATAGAGGCGGGCACTTACGTGTTGGCGGGGTGCGCTTGCGGCGGCGAAATCGCTATTAATAATATAAGTATAAATTTAATAAATATATTATTAAAAAATATACGAAATAATGCTTGCAAAATAAAGGCAAATAATGATAAAATAATAGTGCAAAGCAGTATCGGCGGTTTTCCGACGAGATTTATAAGAACAGGACCTTATCCTATGTTCCCGACCGATTTGCAACCGCAGTTTGTTGCGGCTATGCTCACTCGGGACGATTTTTCGATAATCGAAGAAGACGTATTTGAAAAAAGGTTTTCTTACGTAGAGGAATTGAGAAAACTCGGCGGCAATATCGAAATAATCGGCAATAGGGCGATAGTGGGTAAATCGTCGCTTCACGGTGCGGAAATAAAATGCGCCGATTTACGCGGCGGCAGTGCGCTTGTCATTGCGAGTATGTGCGCCGAAGGAAATTCCGTTATTCGCGATATAGAACATATCGAAAGAGGATATTTTGATTTCGATAAAAAATTATCTTCGCTGGGCGCGAAGATAGAAAGGTGCGAAGATTAAAAAGTTTTGTCCGCAATAAGCCGCACACGATTACTAAACCGCACGCAATATGCACATTTGCGTTTAATAAGTGAGCAACAAGCGAAACCGCTTAATTACGATTTTACGAAAAATTTTAAGATATACAAAAAACACGAGGAGAAATATGAAGCACAAAAGACTTATAGTATCGCTTACAAGTTTAATATTCGTAGTCATATTCTTTTTGTGTTTGACGTCGCTTTTTTCAATTAAGGACGTTACGGTAAAGTTTACCGTGCTTGACAACAATATCGAATATTCCGAAGTGAGCGAAAATCTCGCTTGTTTTGAAAAGAAGAATTTACTTTTTTTAGACGTTAAAGAAGTTGAAGACAAACTTAAAAACAACGGTTATTTTAAAATCGAAAGCGTAAGAAAAATCTACCCTAATCGTCTTGAAGTGAAAATTCAAGAAAGGGTGGAGGTTTTTGCCGTGCAAAGCGACGACGGGTTTTATATACTCGACAACGATTTTTACGTAGTCGCGCACAAAGAGAAAAACGAAAACCGTCTCGACGGCGTGAGGAATATACTTTTGACGGTAAACGTCGAAGGTTTCGATACTCACGATATTCGCGTCGGACAAACATTGTCGGTCGTTTCTCATCAAGCGTTTATCGCAATGAGCAATATGTACCGCTCGTTTTCGGACAGTAGAAATATAATTTCGCATATATTAATTGCGCCGTCGGCAGTCGGCGATACTTATAGAGTTACTTTTACTATGGTAGAAGGGGTAAAAATAGAAATATGGGACGTTGCCGGTAGGGATTTTGTCAATAACGAGGCAAAAATCAACAAGGCGATAGACGCTTACGACAAACTCGACGATTACAAAAAGACGAAAGGCAAAATTCTTTCGTTTACCGACGTCGAGGGAACTGTCAGGTCGCGTTATGACGATACGGCTAATTGACGGTTAACGAGGGATAAAAATGCTTAAAAACGGAGTTACAATTTTAGATATAGGTTCGTCTAAAGTTACGTTGCTTTTAGGCGAGCGAGGGGTAAACAGAACGTACAATATCGACGCCGTCGAAGAAAGGGAGTACGAGGGTTACGCTTCGGGAGAATTTCTCGATATAAACAGCCTTAACGAAGCGGTTGAAAACTGTTTTGCCGCAATTGACGAGCCGATAAGAAAAAAAATAAAAAAAGTATACGTGGGCGTGCCGGGGGAATTTATACGAGTGCACAACCGCAGACAACAAATTACTTTCAGCAAACCCAAAAAAGTAAACAGAAAAGACATAGACAGACTTAAACAATTCACTTTTTCAAATCTCAACGAAACCGAGTGGAAATTGGTGCGCGTTTCGGCGGTGAAATACATTACCGACGGCGGCAGACAATCGGCTTTGCCCGTAGGGATAAAAACATCTAAATTAGAAGGAGTTTTGACGGGCTTTACTTCGTCGTTATACTTTATTCGCGTAATAAAAGAATTGCTTAAAGATTTAAACGTAAAAGACGTAGAATTTGTGCCGACTCAACTTGCCGAATCGTTGTTTTTGTTTTCGAGAGAACAGCGCGATACCACCAAAATTTTATTGGATGTGGGGTACATTTCCACGACGTTTTCACTTTGTAGGGGCGATGGCATAATTTATCAGAATTCGTTTTCGCTCGGCGGCGGGTATATTTCGGCATATTTAATGCAAGAGTTTTCGTTGCCCGACATAAAAGATGCCGAAAAACTTAAACGAAAAGTTAATCTTGCGTCAAAAAGTACGAGATACGACATCGTCGTAAACAACGACATTCTTTCTTTCCCGTCGGATAAAGTACACCCGATAGTGACAAACGTGCTCGATATGATTGCGGAAAGCATAATTCAATGTTTAAGCGAATGTTCGAGAATGATTCCCGAAACGACCTCGGAAATTTCGCTGACGGGCGGCGGTATAAGTTATATAAGGGGTGCGAGAGATTTACTTGTAAAGCGCACCGATTACAGCATCGAAATTGCCGTACCCGACATACCTTACATGAACAAACCAAACGAAACTTCAAAGTTTGCGCTTTTGAGTTTCGCTTTAAACGATAAAATCAACAACAGAAGACTTTTTTTCAGATAATACGGAGGATTTATTATGGAAATGGACACAAGTTTAAACGTGTGTAAAATTAAAGTAATCGGCGTAGGC
>CAKQKQ010000047.1 GCA_934249265.1 uncultured Clostridia bacterium
AAATACTTGTTTGTTGGGCAAAAAAAGGTTTCGCTTTTTACTTGGCGAAACCTTTTTATTATTTAAGTTTTTAATGTAAATTTTTATTATCTTACGATATTAATCGGCTTTTTCGTCTTTGTTTTCTTGCTTGTTTTCTTCTTTGGTGTTTTCTTCTTCAGCGTTTTCTTCTTCAGCGTTTTCTTCTTCAGCGTTTTCTTCTTCAGCGTTTTCTTCTTCGGTGTTTTCTTCTATAATCGAATGAATTACTCCGTTTGCCAAATCTTTAATTTTTTGTTTATCGCCATCGTTGACGTTTTCGGCTTCTTTTGCAACTGCCAATATTTTTTGCTCATTGAGCGATTTAGATATGTCGCAAAGTTTGTCTATAATTTCGCCGAAACCGTACAATATAAACGAACCTATATAAGAAGCGATTATGCCGCCGACGATTATTATTAGCCCGTAAATGCGTCTTGATTTGTTGAATATGTAATCACACCCCATAATTACCGAAATGATCATACCGATTACGGTTATGACTACCGCCAAAGTTTTAATTCTTTGCCCTATTTGGTCAAACATTTTATCCTCCTTTTAGTAAAGCCGATTAATATTTTTGTTTTGCGGTTTACTAATGTACATAATTTGTACAATAATACATATTTTAGTACAAATAATGTACAATGTCAATATGAATATAGGAAAAAAATTAAAAGAATTGCGTGTTCAACAAAATTTAACGCAAGAAACGCTTTCAAATTTATTGGGAATTTCAAGGGTGAATTACACGAGATATGAAAACGATAAAGTGCGCCCCGATTATGAAACGCTGATAAAAATTGCCGATTTTTACGACGTTTCGCTCGACGATTTATTCGACAGAAAATAAAAATATCAATTAATTTAAAACGCAAAAAGGTTTCGCTTTTTACTTGGCGAAACCTTTTTCATTGGCAAATATTTTAATGTCAAAACTTTTTATGTAAATTTTTTATAACTAATTATCGATTTTATGCGCTGTTGTCGGCTTTTATGTGTTTCTCAATTTTTCAATCATTGCCGCGCGGTCGGGAGAAGAAAACACCGAATTGCCCGCCACAAGCACGTCTGCGCCCGCCTCTTTCGCGAGTTTTGCCGTTTTTTCGTTGATGCCGCCGTCTATTTCGATAAGTATTTGTTTGTCGATATTTTTCAACGCTTGCTTGATTTTTCTTACGTTGTCAAGCGAACTTTCGATAAAACTTTGCCCGCCGAACCCTGGGAAAACGCTCATTACAAGCACCATGTCGCAAAGGGGCAACAAGTCTATGATTTTGTCGGCGGAAGTGTCGGGGTTGATTACAACGCCGCATTTTACGCCCATTGATGAGATTTTTTTAAGCACTTCGGCGGTGTTTTCTTTGCACGCCTCGTAATGCACCGTGATATAATCCGCGCCCGCCTTTTTAAAGGCTTCGACGTATTTTTCGGGGTTTATAATCATTAAATGACAGTCTAAGGGGAGGTTCGTCCTCTTTCTTAAATCCGCCACCATTTTAATGCCGAAAGTAATATTCGGAACAAACACGCCGTCCATTACGTCGCAATGAATTAAATCTGCGCCGCACTTTTCTATATTTTGCACTTCGTTGCCCATTTCGGCAAAATCAGCCGATAAAATAGACGGAGCGATATAAGTTTTTTTCATACTCGTTTAGCCTCTTTAAGTTCTTTGTAAATTTCGATATATCTGTCGTATCTTCCCTTGGGGATTTTGCCCTCGGAAAGGTACTCTTTTACGCAACAGTCGGGCTCGTTGATATGCACGCACCCCCTGTAATAACACTGCTTTGACGGGTCAACAAATTCGGGATAAAACAACGTGAGTTCTTCGGGTTTTATCTCGTTTTTTATTACACTGAACCCCGGGGTGTCGGCAATTTCGAAATCGGCGCAAGAAATAATTTGCGAAACCGTCGTGGTTTGTTTGCCGCGTTCGGTCTTTTTTGAAAGGTCGCCCGTCTTTAAATTAAGCCCGCTGATCGCATTGATAAGCGAGGTTTTACCCACCGCCGACTGACCCGCAAACGCGACGAGTTTGCCCTTTAAATACTCTTTTAACTTGTCTATTCCCTCGCCCGTTTTGCACGAAGTGAGAAAAACTCCGTCGGCAATACCCGAGTATTCCTCTTGAATTTTATCGAAAAGTTTGCTGTCGATTTCGCCTTTATTTAGCGTGATTATAAATTTTGCGCCCGCCTTTACGCACGCGACGATAAGTTTGTCAACGGCGATAAAATCGGGCTTTGGCGAATAAGATATCACCACGTTTATGCAATCGACGTTGGCGATATTGGGGCGGATAAACCGCGATTTTCTCTCGAAAACTTCGGTAATTACTCCGCTTTTTTCGTCGATTTCGACGTAGTCGCCCAAAATTATTCCGTCGGCTTTGATTTTAAGCACCCCTCGAGGTATGCACTCGACGACGTTTCCGCCCTCTGTCGAGACGAAATATCTGCCCGAATGAACTTTAACAATTTGTCCTTTAATGAGAGTCTTCCTCCTTGCCGTTTATATACTTTCTGCGAAGTTGACCGCATGCGCCGTCGATATCGTTGCCGAGTTGTCTTCTTACCGTTGCCGAAATGCCGCCGTCGTTTAAAAGTTTTGCAAAGGCGTAAGCCGATTTGTCGCTCGTTGCGAGCAAGTGCTTTTCTTTAACTTCGTTTAACCTTATCAAATTGACGTGGCACGGTCTGCCTTTTAATATTTTAATAAGTTGCTCGGCGTCCTTTTCGCCGTCGTTTTTGCCCTTTACGAGCGAATACTCAAAGATATATCTTCTGCCCGTTTTGTCGAAATAATGACTGCAAGCATCTAAAATTTCGGATATTTTATACTTTTTTGCAATGGGCATAAGTTGTTTTCTACCCTCGTCGAAAGCGTTGTGGAGAGAAACCGTCAAGTTTACCGAAACTCCCTCGTCGGCAAGACGAAGCATTTGCGGAACGAGTCCGCACGTGGACAAACTTATGTTGCGCTGGCTTATGTTAAGCCCCTCTTTCGCGCTTACGTTTTTTAAAAACTTGACTACGTTGTCGTAGTTGTCGAGCGGCTCGCCGCTGCCCATAAGCACGATATTCGTCACGCTACGTTTGTCCAAAGTGCCGCCGTGAAGCCTATTTATCACCGCGACTTCGCTTAAAATTTCGCCCGAGGTCATATTTCGCACGAGACCGCCGATGCCCGAGGCGCAAAACGCGCAACCCATTCGGCAACCGACTTGAGTGGAAATGCACTGCGTGTTGCCGTATTTATAAGACATAAACACGCTTTCGATAACGTTGCCGTCGTGGAGTTTGATTAAGTATTTTTCAGTGCCGTCTTTCGACTTTTTAGTCTCGATAACCTCGCAAGGGGTATCGCAAAAATCGCTTAAAAGTTTTTCGCGCAAAGCCTTGGATATGTCCGTCATTTCCGAGATGGATTTGCCCGATTGAACGTTTTTGTATATCTGCAATGCGTGAAAAGACTTTTCGCCTAATTCTTGCATTAAATTTTTTAATTCTTCAAGGTTTAAATCCGCAAGAACACGCATTTTTTATCCTCCGCTTTTTTATTTTTTATATGCCGCTTTTATGTTTGCGACGGCTCTATTTTACCTTGCCATACGGCAAATTTATTTTTTATTTAATTCGGCGCAATTTGCACACGAAAAAGCCCGCTCCAAAACTTACGTCGGGGGTAAACTGCAAGCCGTGTTTCGTGTAAATTCCGTCTAATTTAGATAGTATTTTTTCTTCCTCGAATCGGTCGGTTTTACTTAAAAAATCGCCTATTATATCGGCGTTTTCCTCTTTTAAAATCGAACACGTGGAATAGTAAAGATAACCGCCGACCTTCACGTAATTGCTCACGGTAAAAATGAGTTTCTTTTGAATTTCGATGAGGTTTTTAATATCCTCTTCGGTGCGGTTGAGTTTTATGTCGGGGTTGTCTTTAAGCACACCCGTTCCGCTGCACGGACTGTCTAAAAGCACCGCGTCGAACTTTTCGTTTAAAGCCTCATCGTACACAGACGAATCGCGATTTTCTACCGTGATATTCGTCTTTTTCATTCGTCTTGCATACTCTTCTATGAGTTGCGCCCTGTGGGCGTGCAATTCAAATGCGGTGACTTGCTCGAACTTGTCCGCAAGGTTTACGGCTTTTCCCCCGGGTGCGCTGCATGCGTCAAGCAAAGTTTTTCCGCCCTCAACCGCGTCGCAAATAGCCACCGAGCCGACAGATTGAAAAGTATAAATACCTTCGTCGAATTCTTTATTTCTTTTAAATCCGTTGACGAAATACGCCCCGTCAAACGGCGTTTTTTCATAGACAAACCGCAAATAGTCTAAATATTCTTCTCCATTTACGCCCTTGTTGAACCTTACGCAAGTGCGCTCGGTATCACAAGACATTATTTTAGTCGCTTTGTCTTCGCCGTAAGTAGAAATGAGTTTTTTCACGAGAAAAAGCGGATAAGAATATTCTACCGAAAGCCTTTGTAGTTTTTCTTGCGGTAGCGGCGGTATTTCGTCTATAAATTTGCGCAAAACCGCATTAACAAAACCGCTCATGCCGCCTTTGCCGAGTTTTTTGCACAGCGTGACGCTGCTGTCGGTTACCGCATAAGGCGATTTACCCAAAAATTCTATGTTGTACATTGCGATTTTGAGTATTGTACGCACTACGAGTTTCGGATTTTTTGGGCATAACCGACTTATATAATAAGAAAGCCTTATGTCGTTATCGAGTACGCCGTAGACGATTTTGGTCGTTTTGGGGCGGTTTTTCTCCTCGATAAACGTGCCGTTTATGGCTTGTTTTACAAATGACTTTTCACTGTAAACTTTGTTTAAAATACAGTAAGAATCGTAAAAAACGTTAATCATTTTTTACCCCGAGAATATCGCCTTTTTCTATTTTTCTGCCGAGCAAAAAACTGTAATAATCCATTTTTTTACTGCCTTCGAGTTGCAAAGTCTTTATCTCGAGCGAGCCTTTGCCGCAACCCACTAAAAGCGACTGCTTGTCCGCTTTTAACACTTTGCCGACTTCGCCGCTTTCTTCGCTTACTTTCGCACTGTGAATTTTGAGCATTTTGCCCTTTAAAAAGGTATAAGCCGACGGCCAAGGGTTCATTCCACGCACTTGGTTGTAAATTTTTTCGGCGGGATTGCTCCAATTTATTTCGCCGTCTTCCTTTTTAAGCATTTTCACTACAGTTGCTTGCGAATCGTCTTGCTTTTGCGGGTGCACGTCGCCTACTTCTATTTTGTCGAGCGCGTCCACTATCATTTCCGCACCCAAAACCGAAAGTCTGTCGAAAAGTTCGCCCGCGGTTTCATCCTCTTTAATGGGCGTTTTTTTGACGAATAAAATGTCGCCCGTGTCGATGCCCGCTTCGGTTTTCATTATCGTGATACCCGTTTCTTTATCGCCGTTTAAAATGCTCCATTGAATGGGAGACGCGCCCCTATATTTGGGGAGCAACGAGCCGTGCACGTTGATTATGCCGTGCGGCGCGATATCTATAATTTCTTGAGATAAAATTTGACCGAAAGCGCACGTAACCATTATGTCGGGTTTTAACGCTTTTAAGTCTTCTACCCCTTCAAGTCTTATTTTATTGTATTGCAAAACTTTTAAACCGTGCTTTAAAGCGCACTCTTTAACGGGAGAAAACGAAACCTCGCCGTTTCTGCCCCTCGGTTTGTCGGGTTGAGTGACTACGCACAGTATTTCGTGCTTGCTGTTTGCTATTTTTTCAAGCGACGGCACGGCAAAATCGGGCGTGCCTAAAAATATCAGTCTCAATCGTCCACCTCGCTGCGGATATTGTCCGCCTTGTCAATATATAAAATCCCGTCAAGATGGTCGTATTCGTGACAAATGGCTTTTGCGAAAAAATCGCTCGCTTTAAGCGTAAACCAATTTCCGTTTCTGTCTTGCGCCTTGATTTTTATGTTTTTGGGTCTTTCGACGTCGCCCCATTTGCCGACTATCGACAAACAGCCTTCGACTCCGTATTGTTTGCCCGATTTAGAAATGATTTCGGGGTTGATAAACTCGAAATAACCCTCTTCTACGTCGACGACGAAAATTCTCCTTAATATCCCCACTTGCGGAGCGGCGAGCCCTGCGCCTTGCGCTTTTTTAAGCGTGTCTTTCATGTCGTCTAAAAGTTGACTCGTCTTTGCGCCGAAATCGGTTACGGGGAAACATTTTTTCCTCAACACGTCGTCGCCCAACTGAACTATTTTTCTTATTGCCATTTTTACCTCCAAACCTTTTGCCCGTAGTCGCTTAACGCAACGTTTAAAATTTGCCGTTTTAAGACATATCGTTTTAAAGTTGCCGTTTTAAGACATACTCCCGGGGTTTTCCTCTACGTATACGAGCGTCTTGTTGTCTTTCGCTTTTTCCGCAACGGTGTAAATTTCGTCTAAAATTTTTCCGTTGCCGCATTTTAGTCGCATAAGCACTTGATAACGATATTTGTTTTTTATCCGCTTTATGGGACTGCGCATTTTGTTGAAAAACAAAAACGCTTGCTTGTTGTTGTCGTAAATTTCTTTTATATTCAAATATACTTCTTTAAGTTTTTCCAAAGCAAGTTCGTCGTCGCCGCTTTCCACCATTACCCTTACGATAAGCGCGAATGGCGGGAAGTTGGTCATTTTTCTAATTGTACATTCTTTATTGAAAAACCCTACGTAATCGTACCTTACGGCGTACTGAAGTATGCTGTTTTCGGGAGAATAAGTCTGCAGCACGACTTTGCCTTTTTTGTCCGCTCTGCCGCTTCTGCCCGAAACTTGCGTAATCAATTGAAAAGTCCTTTCTCCGCTTCTGTAATCGGAAAAATACAAACTCATGTCGGCGTCGAGTATCCCCACGAGCGTTACCGCGGGAAAATCGTGACCTTTTGCAATCATTTGCGTGCCGACGAGAATATCCGCCTCGTGCGAAGAGAATTTTTTAAGTATTTTAAAATGCCCGTCTTTATTTTGCGTGGTGTCGTTGTCCATTCGCAAAATGCGCGCTTTGGGGAAAAGTTCGTTAAGTCTCGTCACGACTTTTTGCGTACCCGTGCCCATAAAGCCGATATTGGTACTGCCGCACTCGGGACAAGCCGAAAGCATGTTGTACGTCGTGTTGCAATAATGACATTTAAGCACGTTGCCGACCGAGTGATAATTAAGCGAAACGTCGCACTCTTTGCACTTTGGCACGTAGCCGCAGTCTTTGCATATGATTTGTTGAGAATAACCGCGTCTATTTAAAAATATCATCGCTTGATTACCCGAATTTAAACAGTCGGTCAACTCGTCTATAAGCGCGCGCGAAAACTCCATGTGGTTGCCTCGCCTCAACTCTCTTTTCATGTCGGCGATTATTATTTCGGGCAACTGCTTGCCGTTTATTCTGTTTTTCATTTCGACGAGGTTGTATTTGCCCTCTTTCGCAAGCAAATACGACTCTACTTTTGGCGTCGCGCTGCCGAGAATGAGTTTGCAACCGTTGTATGCGGCGCGATATTTGGCTATATCGACGGTGGAATATCTGGGGTTGGTTTCACTTTCGTAACTGCCGTCGTGTTCTTCGTCGATTATGATTAATCCCAAATTTTCAAGAGGTGCGAACACCGCGCTTCTCGCACCGACCGCCACCTTTGCCTCGCCCGAGCGAATACGCCACCACTCGTCGAATTTTTCTCCCGCGGAAAGTCCGCTGTGAAGTATCGCCACCGCGCTTGAAAACCTCGCGCGAAGTTGAGACAACATTTGCGGCGTCAACGCAATTTCCGGCACGAGCATCAATGCGGTTTTTCCGCTGTTTACCGTGCGTTTTATTAAATTTAGATAAACTTCCGTTTTTCCGCTACCCGTAACACCGTGCAAAAGTTGAACGGTTTTGTCGCTTTTAAGTATGCTTTCTATAGCCTTGTTTTGCTCGGCAGACAAATTGACTTGCTTGAAATTTTCGTCAAGCCCCGTGTAAGGCGAACGGTTTATTCTTTCTTCGTTTATTGTAAAACAACCCTTTTCTTCAAGGGCTTTTACCGCTTGCGCGCCGTAAGTTTTGCTTAAGTCGGAAAGAAGATATTTTTTACCTTCTTCCACAAACGACAAAAGCGCGATTTGTTTAACCGCGTTTTTCTTTAATTCGCTTAAAATTTTGTCTTTGTCGCAACCTTGAACCAAAGTGACAACGTTGCGGTTTTTCTCTCTTACTTTGCCCGTGCGCATTTCGGCTGGTAAAAACAGCCTTAAAGACAAAGCCATAGGCACGTGATATCTTTTTACTATCGCTTTTGCTAATTGCATGCACTCTTCGGTGAGCGCGGGCGTGTCTTCTACGGGGCGCAAAATGCGCTTTAATTTATCTTCGGGATAAGCGGAAGTCTGCTTTATATCGACGACTATTCCGCTTTTAAATGTTCGACCGAAAGGCACGACTACTCGACTGCCGACAAAAACGTTGTCGCAGTCGATTTTATAATCAAAAACTCTGTCGACTTCGCTTACCGCTACGTCAACTATCACTTCCGCTATCATATACCTTTCTCCGAAAATAAACTGTTTGTCACTTGGTTTTTCTATACGTTTAAAATTTTATAATTTTTAAATGCGCTTTTTAAGTCACGGCTCTGTTTTTTATTAAACCGTGCCGCTTTTTAAGTCACGCCGATTAAAAACAACCTTTTATATCGCCTTTAAAACGCGCACCCGACGCTAAAAATTTGCCGCCGTACCGCTTTTAAAAACTCTTTTTTTAGTTGCGAATTTAAAAACGTTAAAACAAAAAACTTAAACGTTGAAAAAATGTTCACAGCCGCGCTATGAACATTTTTCGTCAAGAAAATCCTTTAAAATTTTGATACCGTAACTTTGCCTTCGTAAATTTCTCTTGCGGCAATCGAAAGGGGTTTTTCTCCGCCGGGGACTTCGGTAAGTCCTTGATTATGCGCATTGTCGATAAGTTGTCTTGCCCTCTTGGACGCAACTACGCAAAGCGCGTATTTAGAGCCTACTTTTGCCGCTATTTCATCGATTGGTGGTTCGTTTATCATATTAACACCTCCGTTTATTGTTAAAATCGTTTTTTATATTCAAACTTCCAGAAAACTTTATATATTTCAATAAAGTCTTGGAAAATTGCCGTCAATTTTGTGTTTTTTATTTAAAATATTATTCCAAATTTTGAATTTGCTCTCTTACTTTTTCGATTTCGCACTTGAGACTAAGTCCCGCGTTGGTGATTTCGATATCGTTCGCTTTAGAACAAATCGTGTTTGCCTCTCTGTTGAATTCTTGCACCAAAAAGTCGAGTTTTTTGCCCGCCTCTGCCTCGTTTACGATGCTTTTAAACTGCGAAATGTGCGAATAAAGTCTCGTCAATTCTTCGTCGATGTTGGACTTATCGGCAAACAACGCAACTTCTTGCAAAAGTCTCGTTTCGTCGGGTTTTACCGCGGCGAGATAATTTTCAACCTTTTCGCGAAGTCTTTGTGCGTAATCTTCGGCAACGAGCGGCGCGCGCTTTTTGATTTTGTCAACAATGCCGTTTATCGTGTCAATGCGTTTAAGCAAATCGCCTTTTAGTTTTTCGCCCTCGGTTTGTCTCATTAAATTGAGATTATCGCACGCTTTTTGCACCGTTTCGATGAGGATTTTTTCAAGTTCTTCGGTGTTTTCGGCGGTGTTGGTTTGCGAAAGCACGTCGGGTGTGCGCATAAGCGACACGAGCGTAAAATCGTCTTCAAGCGAGGGAAATTCTTTCATAAGGGCGGTTGCCGCTTCCATATAACCCTTTGCAAGCGCGATATCTACTTCTACCGACTTTGGAAGTTGCCTTTTGTCCGAATAAGTGACAAACAACTCCACTCTGCCTCTTTTAATCTTTTGTTGAACGGCTTTTCTGATTTTGTCGTCCGACGAAATGAACAAACGGGGATATTTGGGAATTACCTCTAAAAACCTGTTGTTTACAGTTTTTAATTCTACGGTAAGTTCTATTCCGTCTCCGCTGTATTCCGCTTTGCCGTAACCGGTCATACTGTACATAATTTTCTCCGTCGCATTAAAATGCGCTTTATTTTTTTGTATAAATTTTTGTATGAGCGGATTTTGCCCTTTTGCTTTATTTGCGCAATTTAACCACAAAATACCGCTTATACATAAGTATATCACTAAAACAATTATATTTCAAGCGTTTAAAAGCATTTTTTATTATATATTATTATAATTAGTTTTAATGTGGCGGATACATCGGCTTTGTCTGCTTTGTCGGCGCGTCTTTCCACACTATATCTCCTATGGTTAACGATATGGGTTTTATTGTCAACGCGCGACTAATTTACGGCATAATGTATTATTAATGTGTGGCGGCTGCCTAATCGATAAACGGTTGAAAAAACGGTTGAGTAAGAACGGCTGTCACCTATGCGAGCGATAATTTTAAATGGCAAAAAGGAAGTATTTAAACCATAACTGCGACGTATCCGCATCGACCGCACGCTTTAACTTTTGTAAATTTTAGATTCAATAAAATATAAGGTATGACAACATATTTTTGTTTTGCCATACCTTAAAATATTATACTATTTTATTGTTTGTTTATCATTTGTTTAAACTCGTCTTCGTCGATAATTTTTATGCCGAGCGATTTGGCCTTATCGAGTTTACTTCCCGCCTCTTCGCCCGCAAGCACCAAGGTGGTAAGTTTGCTTACGCTGCCCATACATTCGCCGCCGAGCGACTCGATTATTTTTTGCGCCTCGCTGCGTTTAAACGACGACAACGTGCCCGTAAGCACTACTTTTTGCCCCTCGAACGTGTTGCCGATTTTTATATCTTCGTAATGCGGCTTTACCCCCAAAGACAACAGTTCGGCAATTTCTTTTAAATTGTCTTCGTCTTTAAAGTAGTCGATTATGTTTGTCGCAAGCACTTCGCCTATGTCGCCGATGGACAAAATTTGCTCTCTTTCGGCTTTTTCAAGCGCGTCGAGACTGCCGTACTTTTTAGCGAGTTCTTTAGCCGTTTTTTTGCCTATGCCGTCGATACCGAGCGCGAAAATAAAACTTTCGAGCGGCACATTTTTAGATTTTTCTATAGATTTTATCAAATTTTCCGCTTTTTTCTTTTGAAAACCGTCGAGTTTTTCAAGCGTTTCGGTAGTAAGTTTGTATAAATCGGAAAATTTGTCTATGCCGAGTTCGTCGAAAAGTTGCCCCGCCGTCATCTCGGAAAAGCCGTCGATATTCATTGCGTCCTTTTGGGCGAAATTGACTAAATTGCCAACCACTCTCGGTCTGCAATCTTTGTTGGGACAAAAAATGTTTGCGCCCACTTCCTCGAGTTTCGTCTTGCAATACGGGCAAAATTCGGGTTTTTCGATATCTTTGCTGTCGTCGAAATATTCGGTTGCGCCCAAAATTTCGGGGATAACCTCGTTGCTTCGACGAATAAGCACCCTCGCGGGTTTTTTGACTTTTTTCCTTAAAATATCGCCGAAATTGTTGAGCGTTGCCCTTTTTACCGTTACGCCGCACAATTCGACGGGTTGAAGTATACCGAGAGGAGTGAGTTTGCCCGTTCTGCCGACTTGCCAAATTACGTCGTCAAGAACGGTGGTTACTTCCTCGGGTTCGTACTTAAACGCTATTGCCCAACGCGGGAATTTTTCGGTGCTGCCGAGCACGTCTCTCGCCTTAAACGAGTTGAGTTTTATTACCGCGCCGTCGGTAAGCACGTCGATTTTTTTGCGCTGTTCTTCTATATATTTAAGGGCGTCGAAAATGTCGTCAACGCTTTTGCAAATGCGCAAAAAGTCGTACACTTTAAAGCCGTTTTTCTTTAAAAAATCAATGGCTTCGAGTTGGCTGTCAATATGCCCTTCCGACATGTAATTTACGTCGTAAAAATAAATTTCGGGCTTGCGTTTTTCGGTGACTTTGGGGTCTAAATTCCTTATTGCGCCCGCCACCGCATTTCTCGCATTTTTTAAGGTTTCTTCTGAATTTTTGTTGATTTCGTCGAGCACGGAAAGGCGTATTACCGCCTCGCCTTTTACCTCTAACGTGCCTTTATAGGCTATCGATAAAGGAAAGGTTTTTATGGTAAGCACTTGCGCCGTTACGTCTTCGCCGACTTCGCCGTTTCCTCTCGTGGTCGCCCTGACGAATTTGCCGTCTTCGTAAGTGAGCGAAATGGTAAGTCCGTCGAATTTATATTCCACGGTGTACTCGGGGTCTGCCATTACTTTGCGAATTTTTGCGTCGAACGAGCGTATTTCGTCCTCGCTGACAGCCTTGTCGAGACTGTAAAGCCTTGTGATATGGCGGTGTTTTTTAAACGCGCTTATAGGCTCGCCGCCCACCCTTTTCGTGGGACTGTCGAAATACACCTCGCCGCTTTGTTCTTCGAGCGATTTAAGTTCGTCGTACAGTTTGTCGTATTCGCCGTCGGATACGGTGGGATTATCGAGTACGTAATACTCGTATGCGTATTTATTGAGTAAATCGACAAGTTGTCTCATTCTGTCTGCCATAATTTCTCCTTAATGCCGCCTTATTGCTGCTTTTATTTTGCTTTAATACCGCTATATAATGACGCATTAACGCGCCGATTTTTTGCTTTATTGCGCCAAACCTTTTTATTGCGTATGTTTCTTAATTTTTTGCGCTTTTGGGTATTATGTAAAACCTTTTTATTGCGCATTCTTCTAAATTTACTGCGCGGGTTTCATCGGGGCGAACTTCGCCGATAGCGATTTTATACCCACGTTTTTAAATGCTACGTCCACAATTAAGTTTTCGCCCTCGCCCTTTACGGTGATTACAATACCCTCGCCGAATTTGTCGTGTATTACTTTCATTCCCGTTTTATAGCCGGTGTATACCTCTGACTTGGCGGCTTTGGGTTTGTTTGCGTTTAACGAGAAACCTAAACCCACCCCGCCGAGCGCGGATTTGCTTTTGCTTGCGCCCATGCTCGAAGAATTTGAATTAGACGCATAAGTCGGATATTCGTCGCCGAAATCGTCGCTGTATTCGTCGTTTCGCTTATAATAATTGGACTTTTGATAATTGTTTTGATAGCCGCCGTTGTTTCCGTTTTGATAATTGTTTTGATATCCGCCCGAGCCGTATCTATTGTTTCCGTAAGAATTATATCCGCCGCCATAACTGCCGTACGAATTGCTTTTATACCCGTAAGCGGAGCGGCTCGATTTTTCGGGAAGTCCGATTCTCGAGGCGATTTTTGATAAAAATTGCGAGCGAGACATAAACTGAGACTCTTTGCCGTACAGTCTTCTTTCCTTTGCCCTTGTGATATAAAGTCTTTCTTCCGCTCTCGTGATTGCCACGTAAAAAAGTCTGCGTTCTTCCTCTACGTTTCCCTCTTCGATAGTCCTTGACGAGGGGAACAAACCTTCATCCATACCCACCACAAACACAACCTTGTATTCGAGACCTTTTACCGCATGCACTGTCGCAATGGTGACGAAATCGCCGTTGTTTATTTCGTCTGTATCTGAAGACAAAGTGACCGAATTTAAGTAGTCGGCAAGGGTTGCGTTTTCGTTTTGTTTTACAAATTCCACGACGGAGTTTTTAAGTTCGCCGACGTTCATCTTTTTAGAATCCGACTCGTCGGTATCGTCGGAAAACATTGACAAATAATTGGTTTTTTCAAGCACGTTGTCGTAAAGTTCGACCACGTCGCAAATTTCGCGGTCTATCATTAAAGAAGAAATGAGTTTTCTAAACTCTTTCAACCTATCTTTCGCACCTTTTGATAAGGGGAAATCGTCCACGTCGGACAAGCCTTCGTATATCGAAACTTTATTGTCGGCGGCGTATTGAACGAGAAATTCTATACTTTTATCGCCTATGCCGCGTTTGGGTACGTTGATTATACGCAAAATCGACTCGTTATCGAGCGGGTTTATAAGCACTTTAAAGTAAGCGAGCAAATCTTTAATTTCTTTTCGTTCAAAGAATTTAAAGCCGCCGTAAACCTTGTATGGT
>CAKQKQ010000048.1 GCA_934249265.1 uncultured Clostridia bacterium
TTTAACGCTTTATTACCGCTAAACCTTAAAACGTTGTCGAGCCGATTATAAGCGATTCTGCGGGTTGTTGAATGTTTCTCACTTCGATAAGCGAAACCCTATAACCGCTTAAATCTTCATCGATAGTCACGCTGCCGAGCGTAGCCGAGTAATAAATCGCGTCGGTGGTGCGCACTACTTCGCTGCCGAAGTTTGCAAACGTGTCGCTGCCGATATATCCGCCGTCGATTTTTTCCACTCTCCACATATAACGCACGCCGTTGTGTCGTTGGTCGGTTACGTTTTCGTCAAGACTGCCGCTCTCTGCAAACACAAACGTTTGTCCGCTTACAGTCATCGTCCTTATTACCGCGGGATACAAAGTAAACTCGACCTGAGCAAGGCTGCTCGTCGTGTCGGGAATTTCGCCCGTGCGAGTAAACAAACCGTAATCTTTTGTGACCGCGTTGTATGCGTAAGTCGTTATGCTTACGTTTTCAAGCGTTGCGGTGGTGATATCGAAGCCGTTTGAGTTGTTGGGCAAAGTCACTACTATTATAAACTTTTCCGAAACAGCCGAATTTCTTTGCGCGTCTGTCAAAATCGACGTTCCGTCTCTCATGGACTTAAAGTCGGAAACGGAAACTTGATTTTTCTTTGCGGTAAGGACGTAACTGCCCGACCAAACCGCAACGCCGTTCTTTTGATAGAAAAGACGCATCGAAGTGCCGCTCGGCAAATAAAGGGGCGCAAAATCAAACGTATAATCGCCTAAATCGTCACTCGAGCCGTAATTTACGTTGTAAGTAAGCGTAAATATTCCGTCGGTATAAATCGAAGTGCCGTCGTATTTAGCGTCGTCGCCAACCGCAAATTCAAGGCTGTCGGCATATACTTTTATATAAATATAGCCGCTTTTATAATCTTCAAACACGTCGGAAGAAATATAATAAGAGTTGTTTTGACTTGCCTCTATAAAGTCGGCGGTTACGTTGACGAAAGTGCCGTCTTTTTGAAGAATATAAGCGTCGAAACGCGGCTTACCGCACCAAAGTTCAGTCGTTTCGAGTACGAAACCGAAACCGTTGTTGGCATCGAGCGGAATCATCTCTCCGTCGTGAAGTAAAGATGAAGTCATCGATGACGAAACGTTTACGTTTTCGGGTGCTTCAACGGTGATATTATACGTCCAACGAGCGTAAAAACGCATCGTTCCGCTGACTTGAGAAGTGCCGTCGTTTTGCATATCTTCAAACGATTCGCCGTATGCGGAAATATCGCCCGCCTTGCTTACCGTGTAAAAACCTCTGAAATCGAAACCGTATCTGTCGGCGATTATGCTTTGAGTCCACTCTTCAAAGCCGTCTGCGGTTATGTCCGCGAATTTTTCGCCCGCGGCTACCGTCATCGAGAAGAAGTCGTTGCCGTTGTAGTTTGAAATGAATACGAGCGAATATATCTTTTGATACATCACCGAGAACGCCACCGTGTTGCCGTTGTTTAAAACGTATTCGACGAAATCTGTACCGATGGTAACGTCGTAAGCGTACTGTTCTTCTTCGTCTTCGATGCACGCAAACTCAAAACTTTCAGTGCCGAACGCAACCGTGATTTTGTTTGCGCCGAAAGTTGCGTTTTGTGTCACTCCGTCAACAGTAATCGAAATCGTCGGCGAAAGTCCGTACCCCGGTTGGGGTTTTACGCTGAACAAGAAATTGCAACTTTCAACCATTTTACGGTCGGAACTACCGCTCGCGCCCGAGTATGCAAACGAATAAGAAGCCTCTTCTTTCGCCTCGACCACGACCGTTATTTCAACGCCTTCGGTGTTTTTAAGGTCTTTACAAGTGACGTAATAAACGCCGTTTGCGGCAACCGTTACCATACCGTTTTCGGTTACGCCCGTGCCGCTGTAAATCGTCTCTACAACGTACGAACGGGGTGCGGGATAATAATATTGAAGGGTTGCGCCGAAACGCACGATATCGCCCGCAGTGTATATATAGTGAGTCAAAGTCTCCACTTTATTGTTGTTGGGGTTGGTTTCGGTCGCTTCGTAAGTGCCGAGAGGCGGCGTACCTTTTTCGGGAGTAATCGTTATGCCCGTAAGCATGTTGGGCACGAATTCGATAATCACACCGTAAGTTTGCGAGCCGTAATCACACTCCATTAAAATAATCGTGTTTTCACGCACGTTGTCGTTTGCGGAAAAATAAACCGATTTTTTAGCGTCGCCCGCGCCGCTGCCCGTTTCGTAGTTATAGCCCACGTTTGCTCTGCCGTTGAATGCCGAGATGTCGCAAGACGAACCTTTTGCCGCTATTATACTCGCTATTCTCGTTTGAATATCGTCGGTATATTTCGCCTCGGTTACGCCCGTTATGTCGTAAAATTTGAGATTTTGCGGCAAATAATCGGCATTTACGGGTACTGCGTTTACCTTTTTAATCGTCTCGGTGTTGCCTATGTTGCGGCGGAAATATAAATATTTAATTCCCGTCGTACCCGAGCCGTAATTATACTCTACGTACGCGTCGGTCGGTTGAGCGGAAACGTCTTCTCCGTCGTCTGTTTTAAGCGCGATTCCGCTGCCGTTTTCGGTGGCGTTTGCAACCGTCACGGGATAAGAACAAAGCAAATATTCAACTCCGTTTATTTTGCAGTATGCGCCAACGTAAGTTACGCCCGCACCTACCCCGTAAACATAAACCCCGTTAGTTATCGACGCAATATTTTTGTTGTGCGCCTTTATCGTGATAGTAGAACTTTGGTTTGTGCTTACCGCCGAATATACTCGAGTCGTACTGCCCGTAGAAACGGACAATTTGTTTTGATAGTTAGACGAAGAAAGGTACAAAGCCCTTGTGCTCGTGTTGCCCGAAGTCGTATACGAATCGTTTGGATAAGCATACGGCGTACCCGCCGTTTCATACACGAAAAAGTTTTTATTTGCGCCCGTTGCCGAGTCGTTAGTGCCCGTAGAACTCGTCCTTGCGATTATGCCGAATTTTTTCGACTTATTTGTCGAATTGCCTTGCGCGTTTAACGAGGCGTTTGAATAAGAATACGTGATTATATCTGCATTTTTCGCTCTCGCCGCAATGCCGCCCGCATAAGCGTAAGACTGCTCGGAAATGGCTTTTACGTCGGTGTCTTGAGTGAGACAATAACTCACCTCCGACGACTGCAAAAGTCCGACTATGCCGCCCGCATAAGCGTACGGAACGATACTCGATGCGGTTATCGCCGAATTTTTAACTATTGCGTAAGAAACGTAAGTTTTTGACGCCCACCACATACCGGCAACTACGCCGCCCGCATAAGTAAGCATTGTTTTTTCGCCAATGGCGTCTACGACGCAACCGTCTACCGTGATATTTTTAATTCTCGTACTCGTCGAATTCATATCGGGGTTTGCGAATACGCCTATCGCGCCGCCGACGTAAATATCGTAAGTATCGTTTGAATTTGTTTTATCGCAATACGCTCTGCCCGCCGTATGCACGTTTTTAACGCTTGCTCCGTCTAAAAGAGTGCAGTCGGATTTGAGAGTTCTTCTCCAAAGCGCGCCGATAAGTCCGCCTACGCTCGCCGTGTTGGGCGAGTTGGTCGAAACGAAATACACAACCGAGTTTTCGCTTTCGTCGCCCTCTAAAGTTATGTTTGAAATTTTAGTGTCTATCACCAAACCGAACATACCGCCCACGCAGCCCTCGGTTTTAAGGTCTCCGTCGCCGCCCGTGTATGACGCGTTTTGCGCGCCGTAAACGAAATACTCTGCCGGACTGCCCGCTTTAGCCGTCGTTCCGTCGAATATAAGCGAAATGTTTTCTATCGACTCGTAACCTACTACGTAACCGACTACGCCGCCCGCGCAAACGTTATTACCCAAACTTCCCGTCGTGTTGACGGAATCAAAAGAATAACAAGCCGCCTCGACGTAAGAATTACCGGCAAAGTGCATCGTCAAATCTTTAAAAGTACCCGTCGGGTTGCCGATTTTGTCGTAACCGTTTATCGTCATCGCGGCAGAACCTACGCCCAAAAGTCTTCCCGCAAAACCGCCCGCGTTTACGTCGCCGATAGCCGTAGAACCGACTTCTCTATAAGCGGTAATTTTGCCGTTACCTAAATAAAATTCGCCGATACCTACGTTATATCCGATGTTAAATCTCGAGGTATAACCGCCCGCACAAACGTTGTAATAAGTGTTGCCGACTTTGCTTGAAGACGCGGTTTGAGTTGCGGTAACCGTGTAATCGTACTCGGGAGCAACTACGCCGATTTTTAAAACCTTGTCGTCGTCGGATTTAACTTTAAAGCAGTTATATCCGAACACGCCGCCCGCATAAGCAGGACCTACGCCGTTTTGTTCCGCAGTAATGTCTACGGGGCAATTGAATACATATTCAACGTTGTCAAGTTCGTGAATTTCCTTTACGATATAATCGTTGCCCGCGCCGTAAATATATCCCGCAACGCCGCCCGCGAAAACCGCTCCCGACGACTCTGCGTCTTGCGTGCTCGCCTTTATGAAAAGTCTACCGTCGTCCGCTTTGCCCGTAGCGTCGCCCTCTGCCGTTTCGCCGGTACGCAAGAAATTGACTTTTGAAAATAAAATGTCTATATCCGAGTCGAGCGCGGTACTGCCTTTTCTACCTCTGTTGACTATGCCGAGTATGCCGCCCGCTATTGCCGCAGAAGAAGTCGTTTTGTAATCGTCGGGGTTGATGGCATCTTTTTGCGTCGCTTTGCTGTTGTTTATTACCGAACTTACCGAATAATCGCTTTCGGCGTAAATGGTTATGTTTTTAATTACCATTGCGCGCGGTTCGCTTATTTCTTTATAAGAGTGCGCGCCGAGTTCTATTACTCCAACAAAGCCGCCCGCTATTGCCGAGCCCGAAACGTCGCCGAGCGCATTTGCGAGAATCATCGACCTTTCGCCGTCGATCGTTATGCCGTTTACGCTTGCATTTTGCAAAACGCCCGCAAATGCTCCGA
This sequence comes from uncultured Clostridia bacterium, assembly GCA_934249265.1. GTDB lineage: Bacteria > Bacillota > Clostridia > Christensenellales > Borkfalkiaceae > CAKQKQ01. The sequence continues at coordinate 4,984 of CAKQKQ010000048.1, forward strand.
CGATAACGCCCGCTCCCGTTCCGTAAGTAACTCCCGAAACGTCGTTGAACGCGCCGTCGTATCTCACGTCGCACCACCCTTCTATCGAAGAAGAACACACGCCGAATATGCCGCCGACGTACAAGTCCGCATAACGGGTTTGCGCGCTTACCGAAACCGACGATTCTATTCCGTCAAACACGATATTTTTGCCCGCCGAACCAGCAACGCTACCGACGTTTACGTGGTCTACGTGGTCTATAACCGTCGTGGTGTTCATCGTATTTAAGCCGATAAATCCTTGCAATTTTACGTTTCTGATAAGGCACGGATTTTCTCCGTCGCCATAGGCGTAAGCAAAGAAACCGTAATCGGCAATATGGGTGCTGCCCTCGTATGAAAACTCGCTGTTTACGTGACTTGTTCTTACGAGGTTTATCGTCGCGATATACCCGTCGAAATCAAAGCAACCGCCGAAAGGCAACGCCCCTCTAAAGCCGAGTCCGAAAAACTCTTGACTGCTTATAAACAAGTTTGTGCCTAAACGGTAATAGCCGTAACGAATGTCATCGGGGGTTTTGCCCGTCGCGCCTATTTGATTAAAATCGGCTTCGTTTGTGCTGCCCGCAAGTATTCTCGCAACCGCCAACACGTCGGCTTCTTTGTTGAGCACGTAAGGGTTGCCGAAATATTTACCTTTGTCCTCGGCGTACGGCTCTTGCGTGTCAACCTCGATCGTCAATTGGTTGTCGTCCGACGGCACGGTAAGCGTTTTTACGGCGGTGTAATATTTAGTGCCGTTTATCGTCATGCTCGAAAAAAGTTTACTTTCGTTTACCACGGTAACCGTAATCGTACTACCCGCTACGGCTACGTAATTTCCGTCTTGAGACTTGGTTACGTCGTTGCCGTTTATATACACGCTTACTTCTTTACCTTGCGGAACAACTACTTTCGTAGTTGCCGAGTAAGTTTTGTCCGTTCCGAAAAGTATTGCAAGGAAGGACGCGCATATTACCGCGACAAGTAAACTTGCTATTACGAATTTTTTTACGTTGTACTTTTTCATTTTTGTCGTCCTCCTTTACCTTTGAAATACTATTTTGTCGTCGCCTACGCCGGAAATTCTTTCCGACCCTTCTTCTGCATTCGTCCCGTCGTATATCGTCGCCGATATCGTCACGGAACAACTGCCCGTCGCATAGAAATATAAGTTTACGTCCGCGCCCGCGCGTATAGTAAAAATATATATATTATTTAAGGCGTCGTATTCGGGCTCGACGCCGTAAGTCTCTTTATAGCGCGCGGCATCAAAAGACACCTCGCCCGTAAGTACAAACTTCACCTCGGCAAGGTATGACGCGCTGTCGCTCGGCGTTGAATTACGCACGAAATCAACAGCCGATTTTAAATTTACTATTTCTCTCGTTTCAAATCCGTTGTATTCGTCTGAAGATACGCCCACCGAAAGTCTCGCAGTGGTGGTGTTTACGGTAAATACTTGCAAATCTTTATAAGGCAAACTCGTTTCCAAAATAATCGAAAGTTGTTCTGTTCCTTCATCGGGCATAACAGTACCCGCATTTGCCTTTCTCTCTATTTTAATTAATAACGAGCGACTGTTTCTTGCATTTGCTTTAAGCAAAGTAACGTCGCTCGTACCTGTGATTATATCGTCGTTTTCATCTACTATGGATACGTTGTAATACTTACTTGCCGTGTTGATTTTGTGTTGATTGCTCCAAGCGTCCGTAACGTAGCCGCTGTTTACTTCGGCTTCGGTGGGCGCGCGCAACGAAAACCTTACGTCTCTTTTAGAAACTTCATTTTCGGTGAAGTTTGAAACGGTGGTTGCAATGTATCCCGTGTATTTTGTTTCGCCGTTTTCGGTATTTGTCCTTATTACGGCGGTTTGTCCTTCGCCGTCGTGAGACAAAACGAAGTTTGTGTATACTCCTATGAGTTCTTTTTTATCGGTAAGCACGAATTTGGATACCGAAACGCAAGCGAAGGTAACCAAAGCGCACAACGCCGCAAAAAGAACTATTAACTTTTTACTGACGCTTTTACGCATTTAATTACCTCCGTTTAAAAATTTTTTATTGATTTTAGTTTGATTATTTTTTTGACCGTTTATGCCCTTTTTCTTATTAGCCTTTAATCATTTTTTGTTTTTTTTCGACAAAGCCAAACGGTCGGTTTTATTTTAAATTTTATTGTTTTTGCTTGAATTTTAAAATTTTATTTTAGTTTAAAAATTGTGTTTAGTTTAAAAATTGTTCGGCAACGGCTTGAATGTCGAAATACACTCTCGCTCCGGCGTAATTTTCTTTTTCCGAGTCTTGCTTGGGAAGCGTAAACACCAAATGATAAGCGTATTCTTTTTTAGCGTCGTCCGCACCCATTACAAATCCCGTTTTGTTGACTATCGAATTTGTGCTTTCTATCACTGTAAGGCTGTTGCCCGTAAAATCTACGTCGGTTGTTTGACTGCCCGCGGGACGAATTTGCGTTTCGCTTTCGTTTTCCGCTCCATGATAAACTTCTAAATATCCGCCGTTTTTCACTCCGTCGTCGTCGGTGTATATCGTCCAACCCGCAAAATAGTCGGTGCGTTGTCCGTTACTGTCAGCCGATATAGTCACAAGCCTTATGCTTATGGACAAAGTTACGTTTAAATTGACTTCGTTTATTATTTTTCCGTCAATGCCCGACACAGTGAAATAATACTCTATTTTGTCCTCGGGCTCGAAGTCGTTAAGCGTGACCGAGTCGGCGTTTTTGTCGAACGTCATCGATATTCGGTTGCTTTCGGAGTCCGTCCTATAAATGGAATTTACTTCTACTCTCGCTACCGCCGCCGCAACTTTGGTGTTTTGAGTGTCTTTTTCGTATCCGCTGTAATATCTTGAAAAAGTAACCGTTCCGCCAATTGAAACTATAATTAAAATTAGAGCAAAAACAAGCGAAACGTAACTTAATTTTTTCTTTTTGTTTTTTATTGTTTTACTTTTCACTGTTCGCCTCCGTCGTTATGGAAACGTCGAAGCCGTTTAAATCTTCTGTTTCTTCTTCCTCTTCGTCGTCGGCATAGCCGTCAGCCACCATCACGAGTGCGACTACCACCACGCCTATTGCGATTACAAACGCAACGCCTTGCCAAGTGCGCAACCATTCGATTATTATGCCTACTTTGGGTATGCGTTTTACCATTTTACCCGCGATTTGGCTTTTAAAAATCGGATCGGGGTCTTCGCTGTCGTTGGCGTCGCCCTTTGCATAAAATTTTTCGCCCTCGATGCGGACTATTCTGTGCGTAACCGAAGTTGCGTCGGCAGCGGGGAAATAAGTAATTACGTCGCCCACTTTATACGACGATTGTTTCTCTATAATTATCACGTCGCCGGCGTCTATCGCGCCCGTCATCGACGGAGTTGCTATCACCAATACCGATTTGCCGAAAAACGACGGTATTGCCGATTTTTTTACGTATTTATCATAAGCAAGCACCGATGCCGTAAACACAAGCATGGCTACTATCGCATAAAGCAAAACTTTTATACCTATGGAAAAAATCTTTGCGACTGTCTTTTTTGTATCTTCTGTTGTGCGCATAACAAATTTCCTCCTTTGCCGTTTTGTTTTGCTTTTTGTTTGTTTTACTATATTGTTTGTCGTTATTCGTTTGTCGAATAAATTTGTTTAAGTTGTTTACTCTTTTTAAGGCTTTTTTTATTAAGCCTCTTCGGCGGAAATTTCTATCGAAACCGTGTATTTATCGCCGATTATACCAACGATAGTGTCGGTATCGTCGTTTCCGCTTTCAAATTCCCAATTCCATTCAAGGCGAAACGACCTTGAATTTTTTTTATCTATAATCACGTCGTAAACCATAAACCCGTCTTCAAACTTGTATGAAGTAAGCGTTTGCCCTTCAGATACAAGCGAATATTTTATGGGCGGCAACGACGTGCCGTTTTCGTATTTAAATTTAAATTTTATCGTGCAACTAAGTTTTACGGTGTGAGGGTTGGTTATCATAAACACATAAGACCCTTTATCGCCGGGTTTAATTGAACTTTTGCCGAATATATCGACGTTTGCCGTAGATTCCCACGCTCCGTCGACGTCAACCACGGTAAATTCGGGTTTTATCGGCTTTTGTAAGTTGCAAGCGAAAATGCCGAGCGAAGTACTCGCCATTACAAGCAACGTTGTGAGCAAAATTATTAAAAACACCGTGTGGTCTTTTTTTACTTTGCCCTCTATTACCCCATAGTGATACAAATATTTTCCGTCCGTTGTAAACGCGTCGACAGCATCTTGCACTGTGGCTTTGTCGACGCGTTTGCACGAAGCGAAATAAACTTGGTTTAAGTCGTATAACTCTCCGGAACGCAAAAAACAAATTACCGCGCCGTCGGCGTCAACGATTTTTTGAGCACCCGACATAGGCGTTACGTCCTCTAAAATAGGCTCGGTTGTAAATTTTGCGTTTATTTTCATATTTCGACTCCAACGGATTTTGTTTTTCCGTTTTGTTTTTTATTTACTCCTTAATTTGTTTTTTTGATTTTCATCGGCGGGGGTTTTCCCCGCCGAATTAATCTTCGCTATCGAAAACTTAATTTCGATATAATATTTTAAGGAGTTAAGTTCTTTGAAAATTGTTGCTTAAAATTATTCAGCAAGTTGAGTGATGCTGATTGCAAGTTTAAATTCAATAGTTGTGTTCGTTCCGGTAGTGCTTACAAATTTATTGTCACCAACTTCATTTGTGCTTACAGCACCGTTAGCATTTGCAACCATACCGAGAAGAGTATCAAGAGCGTCAGCGTCGGCTACATCGTTATTTTCAAATAACCATTCCCAAGTAAGCGTATATTCTTCATCAATTGCAGTTGCGTTTGCATTGTAAGTAGTAGCAACTTTATCTAATTCAGCCTTAATATCAGCAAGTGTACCTTCAGCAATTGCATCGGTTGTACCTTTTTTAGTAAGAGTCCACTTTACAGGAGTATAAGCAGTACCTGCAACACCATCTTTCGTATAATTAAGAACAACGTCGTTAGTTACAGTCATATCTATCTTGATTTGAGCCTTAACTTCTGCAGTACCCGTAACTTTGAAGGTCATCGAACCGGTAGTACCGGGAGCAACACGGTTAGCGTCTGCGCTAACAGTAAGTGTAGCAGCGTCAGGGTTAGTCGCCGTGTTTACAGTGCTTTTTCCGTTGTTGTACGAATATTTCGAACCGAATAATCCGGTTGCATCTGCATCAACGGTGAAGCCCCATTTAGCAACGCTTGCGTTTGCGCTTGTTTCTTTCTTAGTAACGTACTTAGACAAAGTGTAGCCGCCGAAGCCGATTACTGCTACAAGCATGAGTAAAAGTCCGATTACAAGAATCGATCTTCTGTTGTTTTTCTTTTGTGTGTTTTGTGTTTGTCTCATTTTCGAGAACCTCCATTAAAAATTTTCTTTTTTTATGCTTAAGGCTTATCTCTTCCCCCGCGAAACAAAAAAAATTGCAATCGTCTTTCACGCTTGTATATTGCAAAACAATTAATTGCCTTGCGCGTATACTCGCATTTAAGATAATTGCAACCGGGCGGACTTTAAAAAAAGAAAATAAAAAAGGTTGCAATAAGTACTTTTGTGTACTGATTGCAACCGGGCGCACTTTCTTAAAATAAAGTTCCTTGGCTTTGCGTCACCACCTCACGATGGTTTTGCCATATTCGTTTCGCAGATAAGCGTTTCGCCTATTTGCTCCTCTATTATATGGCGAATTTTGTCGAATGTCAAATGTTTATTGTGATAATTGTGTGAAAATTTTTAACTTTTTGTGTTAACCGTTCCAAAAATTTCCGTCTTCTGTCCATTTTACGGCAATTTTCACTCCAAAATGTGTTTTTATATTTATATATATTATATTTACCGCCCGATGCGCGCTATATATGCGCGCTTACTTTACGTTAAACGCGCGCATTACGCTTGCTAAAATTTTTTTGTTTTGCTTTTTCTCTTTAATTTTTCCTTTTTGCGCTTTTATTCAAATTTTTTCTATTTTGTCCTTTTCTATTTCGCTCTTTTGCTTTTCAATAATGTTTTCCGCTTTTTATTAATTAATTTCCCGCCGATTAGTTTACCGCCGAAAAACAACATTTATTTTATCACTGCAAATAAAAACTAACCTCTAACCGCGTTTACATAAGCCCAATATGCGCCGAACGTTTGCAGTTATTAAACAAAAGTTTGCTTCAATTTTATCATATTTTGTCGTTTTTACGCAATACGTACGCCGTAAACGTGACAACAAGCGCGTATTTACTCGCGTTTTTTTCTTTTGCGGAACAGCGTTGAAATGACTATCATTGCTTGCGTTGGCACACCGAGGAAAAACAGCGGCCACAAATGGAAATTCAACAGTTGAAGATACAACGCAACGATAAGCGACCACAAAAATATGCTTAAAGTAAGCGTATTTACCCACTTTACATTGGCATTTATTCTATTAAAGCGATACAAAATAAGCGCGCTGGGGCAAACTGCCCACACGAAAAGTTGCCATATGCTTATACCTCTTATAAGCCAAACGGCAAAATAAACGAACGTTGCCACCATCCACGCCGACAATACGCTTAAACACACCATCGCAATTTCGTTGGCGTGGTTTTCTTTTACTTCTTGATTTGTAAGCGTAACCGATTTTTCCGCCGCATTAGGCTTGATTAAATCGTCCACTTTAAGTCCGAAAACCTCGGCAAGTGCATATAGCGCGCTTATGTCGGGTACGGAAGTTCCGTTTTCCCACTTGCTTACCGTCTTGTCGCTATAGGCTATTTTTTCACCCAATTCCGACTGTTTAAGCCCAAACTGCTGCCGTAGTGCCTTAATATTGTTTGCAATGTTTTGTTCTATATTGTTGTCTTTGTTTTGCTCTAAAATTTCTTCCATATTTATATAATATAGCATTTTTACCCCGTTTGTCAAGGCAAAAAACAGCAATTCTCTTATTCGGAGAGTCGTAGTATCAAACACATAGACCGCGTTTTTATATCAAGAGACCGCTTTAAAGGGGTTTTGGGTTGTATTTTTTTATAAAAAAATGTAAAATAAGCGCGACGGATGAAAAATAACGACTTAAAGTCAGCCGAGCGGCAAAACGAAAATTTTTGTTCGGCACGCTTTAATCGGCATAAAACGGCGGTGCGCAAAATTTGACGAAATTTACGTAATCTACCGTTCTCCGAATAAAAGAATAAACTTTGCAAAGGCAACTACACGCTTTTGCCTTCAAGGAAAATATGAAAAACTTTTTAACGCATTGGACGAAAAAGAAAATAATTATAAGTTTGCTGGTCTTAATTTTTTCCGGCACGGCGGTTTTCGGCGCATGCACGTTTTTAGGTTCTTCGGGAGGAGCAACCGACGTTACCCCGCCGAGCAACGTTGACGACGGAACTTCTGCGCGCCCCGCGGGCAAAACGGTTGAAGACTTTTTGGACAACCCCAAGCAAAATTTATATATAGCCAACGGTGTACTAATGGAAGCGGGAAGTTTTAGCAGCATATCTAAAGGCACTACCGTTTCTACTAAAATCGGCTTTTCGGTTACGCAAGACATTTTGGCTTACCGCGTAGTTAAAGGCGACACGGTGTACAAACTTTCTACAAGTTACGGTCTTGTAAAAATGGGCGACGAAAGGCTCGTTCACGGTAACACCTATCTTTACCGTTCGGCAACCAAGGTCAATTCGGTAAACAGCGTCGAATGGTCGGACGCCGCGCCCAATACTCTCACTAAAGAGGCGTTTTTAAATCGTTACGGACAAAGGGGAAACGGGCTTACGGGTTATATTTTAAACGACGAAACCATACTCTCCTCTACTTACAACGGTTATGACGAACAAAGCGGACTTTACTCGTTTACTTACACTTTAGACAACGACAAATCGCCCGCGTATCTTTTATATGAAATGCGCACCAACAGCGGCTCGAAAAATTTTGCGGAATTTAATAAAGCCGTCATCACGGTGACAATGGATAAAGAGTGGACGGTTTACTCGATAAAAACCGACTGCGCTTACAACGTACCTATCGCGGGCGGCACGCCTTGTAAAGAAAGCATGACCGAAATTTTCAGCGATATAGGCAAAATTACCGACTATACCCAACTTCCCAAATACGATTATTTCAGCAATTACGTAGATTTCAGCGTTAACCCGCCGATAAGCGACGACAGCGACAACGGCGGAAACGTAAATCCGTCGCCGTCAGTCCCCGACGAACCAGCCGAACCGCAACCGACCGACGTACTTATGAGTATGTTTGAAAGTTATTTAAGCGGCGCGCCGTTAAACGTAAAACTCGATACCGAAGTGAGCGGTTTACCGATAAAAGCCGACCTCACCGTAAATATCGATTTAGAGGACTTGAAAAAAATCACTTTTGCGGCTCTCACCGAGGGCGGGCTTAAATGCACTTATTCAAACAACCAAATTTATGCGGCGGTAAACGAAGTAAAACTGCGTTCGTCCGTCGAAGATATACTCGAGGCTGTAAAACGTTTTAAAAAGACGGAAATACCCTCTTTAGACTTTTCTTCACTCGATATCGACCCGTCGGAAATTTTGGAAAGCATGACGCTTGACATTAACGACGATATCGCCACGGTGCATATCCCACTTTCGCTCGGAGATATCGTTGCCGAAGTGAATTTGAGCGGAAAACAAACGGACGACGACAGTTACGTCTTTACGGGCGCGACGGTCGAAATAAACGGCGTTGTACTCTCGCTCACGGCGCAAGACAAAACAATA
>CAKQKQ010000049.1 GCA_934249265.1 uncultured Clostridia bacterium
AGGCAGTTTTCCGTCGAGTATACTCATACCCTCGGCGGCGGTGGCGTAAAACTTTTCTTCAGAGCCTTTGTCCGAAAGGTCGCCGAGTTGCATTGCGAATTGTATGTTGTAAGTTTCTTTATTGTTTACAAGCCAATTTGCAAGGTTTGTAAGTCTGTACGGACGGTAGTTTACCATCGTTTGAATATCGGGAATTGCGACAAGGGTGTAATCGTATGCGCCCGTATCTACCGCGCCGACGTATTTTTCAAACGTGTAAAGCGTTGCGGTGTTTTTATTTTCGGAAGTATCTTCTACGTTTCTGCTCGTCCAATTTTCGCCTAAATACCAATTGCCGAGCAAAGTCGCACTGTCCGTGCCATCGGTGACGTTTTGATTTTGCATATCTTCGGCGATTTTTTGCTCGTCGATTACGCCGCTATACACCGTGACTTGTTTTACTTTTCCGTCGAGCGGTTCTTTCGCAACCGCCCAATTTTTGTAGTCTACGCCGATACTTAAAGGCATTGTGCAAATTGCGTCGCGCTGTCTCGAATAAACGCTTTCGACAAATTCGGCGTCGATATAAAGGCTGAAAGTGTTGGTTTGAGCGTTTCTCACAACCGCCACGTGATGCCACTTGCCGTCGGCAATATGCGCGCCCTTAAACGTGTAACTAAACGCGCCGTTGTTCCAGAAAATTTTAATTCTGCCTATTGCGTCAACTTCCCAATTTACGCTGCCGGGATAACCGAAATAGTTGTTGTAATAATTGCCCGCGATAGTGCCGCCGATAGAACTTTGAGGAATATTTACCCACGCCTCGAAAGAATCGGGGGAAGAATTAAAGGTTTTTTCCAATTTATAAGCATAGCCGTTTACCGTTTTATACACGGGCGAGGTTTGCGTTTCGTCTTGCGCGCCAACGCTTTTTACGTTTATACCCATCGTAACTGCGGTCATACACAACAATAAAGATAAAATTCTTAAAAAATTGCGTTTTTTCATTGATTTTTCCTCCTATTCGCCTTTGCCTTGCGCCGTAGCGTTTTTATCGTCTTTAATTCCGCTTGACTTATCGTCGATTAAACATACCGAATTATAAGCGGCTGTTTGCGCCGAAGTTTCGGCACTTTCGCTCGGAATTTGCAACGCCTCGGTCACTTCTTCGACTTTTACGTCGCTTACCACAAGTTCGCCGGAGGCAATGTTATTGTAAGCCCATACGCCCACTTGAGTGTTCGTATGCTCGTTTGCCCAACTCTTAAACAAATCGCTGTTTCCCGCGGAAGAATCCATTTTGTCTGCGCCGTAGTTGGTCTCTTCGCCTTTGACTACCGTCAACGCCGTTTCGTCGTAGGCGTAAGCGAAAAGCAAACAGTCGTTGATGTAATATTTCATCCAGAAATTGCCGTTGCTGTCCTTTCCGAACGAAACTTTGAGATTTAAAGTCAACTCTTCGCCCTTTGCAATACTGTTATAATATTGCTTGTAGGCGCAGTCTTTTATAGTTCCATATGTGATTGTATATACGTTTGTTGAAGTGCCCTTTACCTTTTGACCCGCGATTATTCCGCCCGTCGCTAGGTTGAGATTTACCCAAAGCGCGCCTTGGTTGCCCGTACCCGTGAAGTTTATCTTATCGGCATCGTCGGCGTAAAACATTATTCTTAAATTGAACGCCGCAGTGGGCTTAATCGCCTTGATATTGTAAGACAAAGTGCCTTGAGTCAAAGTCAAATCGGGGAAAGTAAAGCCTTGCAAAGTTGTCCTCGAACCCGTCATCGTGTACACGTTTTCGCCGTTATCGTCTTTAGTGATTACCGCGCCGTTTCTCGTCGAAACTTCGGTATATTTTGCGGTGAGAACCAAGTCTTCGGTCGGCTCGTCGCCCGTGACGTACTCGACGCCGTTTTCATCGAACCAACCGACGAATTTGTATTCGGTAACGTTGTTGTTTTCGTGAGTTATAGACTCTTTAACGGGGGTCGGGAGAGATAATTTTTCGCCGTCGGCAAAATAAGAATATTCGGTTTTGCCGTCGTTGATTAAGGTGACTTTGTTGTTGAGTTCTACAATTTCTATCGGGGTCAAAGTTGCGCCGTAAGAGTTACTTCTAAAGCCGTAACCCAAGCCGTTTATTTGACTGATTATTTCCGTACTGTTTGTGTAAACGAGCGTTCCGTCGACGTAAACGTCGAAATAACTGCCGTAATATCTCACTTCGAGTTTGGCTTCGATTTCGTCGCCCGATGCCGCGGCGTTAAATCTCGCTTGATAATCAGTCGGCATAGCCGTAAGCGTGGGCGCGGAGGGATTTTTAAAGTGGTTGAACGCGGGGGCTAAATAACAAATTTGCATGCCGCCGTTTGCGGGTAAGAATTGAGCCGCCATGTATACCGAACCGTTGCCTTCCCAAATATAGTCGCCCGTTATGTTCATGCCGAAAGCGATACCCGTGCCGCCGTTGCCGCCCTTTTTGAATTTAATAGTAGACGAAAGACTTACCGCCTTTGCCGTAGTCGTGCTTTGAACGAGAACGCTCCTTAATGCCGCAGTGTTGGCGGGAGTGACGTACACGCCGTCGATAAATTCCATATTGCTTGCAACGAGTCTCGAAGGCTCTTTGCCGAGATAAAGCGTACAGCCGTCCTCGATTTGCGGATTATCTAAATTTACCTTTGAGGTCAATGCTTTATCATAATAATAAGTTTCGTATGCGTAGTTGTCTTTTACCACCGTGGGAACGGAAAGTTTGCCGCTCGAGGTGAGACCTTTGCCGAAATATCCCTCTTTGATAAATTCGTCGCCGTCGTAGAATTGAATTGCTTTCGCCTCTTCTGCGGGGGTGAATTTGAAGTTTGAATATTCCGTGCCCGCATTTGAACAACGAATACCGAAATTAGTGCCTTCGAGTGCGTCGAGCGCGGTCATATTTGAAAACTCGAAGACGAGTTCGCCGTCGAAATAAAGTTCAAATTTGTCGGTGTAACTTCTCACTTCTACGTTCATTTCAACCATGTCGCTCGAATTGTATTTATCGAGCCATTTTTGAGAATAAGGATAAACCTTGCCGCCCGTAAGCGCAGCGTAACCGTTGTTGACGATACAGCGATTTACCGCGCCCGTGCTTGGGTTTATACCCACCGCAACGTAACTCATTTCCTTTTCGTAAGAATAATCGAGTTTTACGTCTTTCATATAAAGAGCAAGGTTGATGCTTGAATTTCTGCCCTTTGCAAAATACAAATCGGCAGAGTAAATTCCGTAAGGCATACTCGAGGTTTGCATTACTTTTGCGACGTTGCCCGTCGTGGTGTAAGAGCCGTCGTTGTTGTCTTTAAGATGATGCTTTGCGGGGACTAAAGAATAATCGTAATTGGCAACTACTATTATGCACTCTTCTTCGTTTACCGTTATCGTGTCGGGGAGCGCTCCGCCGTCCTCGTAAGTCCAATTTACAAACGGAACTTCCGCCTCGTCGATTATCATTGTTTCGGGTGTGAAAAATTCGGCTGTGGTTATCACGTCGCCTTTAAAATATTCGTATCTGAAGTGGTCGGTGCTTTGACCGTAATAAAGATATAAATAAGTGCATTTTTGCCACTTCGCATAAAGCGTAATTGCCGCGTTTGCGACATACGTATCGCCCAAAGCCGTCCCGACACACTCTTTATTGTCATACCAACCCATAAATGAATAACCGTATTTAAAGGGTGTGGGGAGGGTTATTTCGCCGATAGGCATTGCCTTGATTTCTACTCCGCCGTCCACATCGAAACTGACCATGGGCGCGTCGATAAACTTGGCGTAAAGCGTAATAGACTGCGTGGGAGTATACTCGGTTTCGAGTTTTTCGCCCTCAAAATTTTCGTTGTCGTACCAGCCGACAAATTCGGCATTTTCTTTTTCGGGCGTGGGCAAAATTACCGTTTGACCAACGACTTCCAAATCGTTGTATTCAGTGCCGCCGTTTGATACAAATTTAATGATATACTTTTCGCCCGCCTCGTATTTAGCGTAAAGAGTTACGTTTGCCGTCGGTGTGTAAGTGCCTGTGTAGCCCTGCCCTTCAAACTCTTTATTGTCGTACCAAGCGATAAAAGTATAACCCGATTTTAAGGGAGTCGGAAGTTCAAATTCAGAACCGTCGGACTCGAAATCTTTATAGACCGTGCCGCCGTTAGACTCAAATTTGACTATATATTTTTCGTCCGTCGTAGAGCAAGCGACAAAAGCGAAAGAGGCAAAAACCAATGTAAGCATGCAAACGATTATCGCAAAAAATCTTTTACTGTTTTTCATATTCCCCTCCTCAATACAAATAGTCGCTCGTCGCGGTAAAGTCTTTAAACGTCACGCCGCTTGCGCCCGTTCTGAAACCGAACTTCGTGCCTTTAAGCGCGGCGGCGTCCTTATATCCGAATATCAACTCGCCGTCGATATAAAACAAAATTTTGTTGCTTGTATAAATGACTTTCAAATTATAATCTCTACTTTCGTCAACAGCGGAAGGCAATTGAACGACTTTTAAAGCCGACCATTTCCCGTTTTGAGTTTTGCCCAAATATGCCGAGCCGCCTTGACCCAAAAACAAGAAATAATACTCTATTCCGTCGCCTTCCCAATCTATTAAGCCCGTTTTCGTGTAGCCGAACACAAAACCCGAATCGACGGTGTTTTTAGAGCGAATCGTCATCGAAAGCGTGCCGTATGGGAACGGCTTGTCCGCAAGCGCGATGCCCGCGCCGTTCGACGTAAATACTCCGTCGTTTTCGACAAAAGCGGTCGCGTCAAACGAAATATTGCTGTAATCGTACTTTACGCTGTCGTCAAAATCGTCGCCGCTTGACTTGTCTTCGTCGTCATCGATGATGTCGGGAACAAAACTTTCGTCGTAGTCGCCGTCGTCGACGCTCTCGGTTTTTTCGGTGGGCGAAACTTTACCCGCTTCGGGCTGATAATCGATTTCGGGCGAAGCCGAACAGCCGACAAGCGAGGTGAAAAGCACGCAACACGTAAATAGCGAAAGCATTACTGTGATAATTCTTTTCATAATTTTCTCCTTTATTATTTTTTTCGTTTGCTTATAAAAAATGCGAAAATATTACCCTTTTAAACGCTTTTAATCGCTTAAATATCAGATTTTATTCTCGTTTTTAGGCAAGCGAATTAACTATTTGATTTTTACCTTTTTAATTATACAACCTTTTTAAACTATTTCAATACCGAAAGGCGATTTTATTAAACTATAAAAGTAATTCGTTTTAACTTTAAAAACTAATTTTTTAGTTTACAAAAAAGTTAAACGATGTTATAATGTCTACGTTATGAAATATTCTAATTATTCACACAAAGATATTAGCCTTAACATAAAAAACGAAGAAGATATAAGCACAATAGTTTGCCTTTGCGACGCGCTCGGCAACGAAACGAGACTGCATATTTTGCAAACGCTTGCTATCGAGCCGTTTGTTTACACCGTGCCCGAACTTGTGAAATTGATGAAAATACCCACTTCGACCCTACTTCATCACCTTAAAAAACTTGAAAAGGCAAATATAATTCATTTAAGTTATCGTTCGAGCAGTCACGGCACGGTTAGGATCGTTTCGCGAGAAATGAAAGGCGCGCATTTGACCTTTTATTACAGCAATTTTAAGACGAAAAGGCAAATTTTTTCTTCTATTCAGTCGGTTGGCGTTGGCATGTACTCTTCTTTCGAGGCGGACGGCTCGTATTTGTGCCTTGTGAAGGACAAACTTTATACCGACAAGGCGGAAATTTACAACCCGCTACACTACGACGCGCAACTTATCGCTTCGTCAAACGGCAGAGTTTCTTATGAATTTTCAAATACTATCGCACTGCATAAAGAAGTGGTAGAACTGCTGATTTCGTTGGAAATTTGCTCCGAAGCACCTTATCACGACAACAATTATATGTCGGATATCACTTTTTGGATAAACGGCAAAGAAATTACTACTTACCTTTCCGACGGAGACTACGGCGACCGCGTGGGCATACTCAACCCCGATTATTGGCCGAAAGTCAACACTCAATACGGCAAACTTATCAACCTTGCGATAACTAAAGACGGCGTTTTTATCAACGAAATAAAGCAACAGTCTAAATACAATTTAAGCAATATCGACCTTAAAAAAGGCAACAAACTCACCCTTACCATAGGAAACAAAAGCACTGCAGAACACGTGGGCGGCTTTAATATATTCGGAAAAACTTTCGGCGATTATCCGCAAGATATTTGTCTGCAATTTTCGTATGAAGAATAAAAAATACAATTTTATATAAAGAATAAGAAATGCCATCGGTTTTTTATATAGAATAAAATTTTATATAAAATAGAAAACGCCTTCAAATTTATATAAAAAGTAAAAAAGCAAAAAACTCTCGGAAAATGCAAAAAAACTCTCGGAAACCCCGAGAGTTTTTTAAGTTTGGAAAAATGCCATTGATTTTATATGAAATGTCATTGATTTTTTATACAAATAGTAAAAATGCCCGCTATATACCATCTATATAGCCGTCAATATAATCAAAAATTTAAGCAATAATTTTTTTATTGTTTTAAAGATATTAGCAAAAAAATGACAAGACATATTTTTAATTGAGTGCTATAATTAAGTTATGATAGCGCAACAAATTATCGATTACATTGAAAATAATCTATTTTCCCCTATCGAGTACGACAAAATCGAAAAAATCGTGTTTTACGGCAAATATAACATTATGCGGATTTTTTCGGCGTCAACAAAGTACACGATCGGCGAATACGTGAGGGTCAGGCGGCTTTCCGAAGCGGGAAAACTCATATGCGAAACGGACAAAACAATAACGGAAATCGCTTTGGAATGTGGTTACTCTTCGTCGGCAAGTTTTGTAAAAGCGTTTAAACAGTTTAACGGTTTCTCTGCCGCTCAATGCCGAACAAGCAAGAAATATAAATACGTTTCGGCGTTGAAACTCTACCCCGACACACCGATCATAACTTGCGAAATCGTCTGTTTTGACAATAAAAGTTTTATCGGTTACGGGAAAAGATTTAGCGGCAAAGCGGAAAACAGAACGAAACAAGACGAATCGTTTTTTGTTTCGACAAGACGAAAACAAGACGCTTTGCGTTTATTCAGAAAGCACGACGATTATAATTTTTGGGAGATAATGGAAAATTTCGACGAAACGGGATACGACTATTTTTGTATGGTCGAGCCAAAAACTACCCCGCTCGATTTTATATCCCTCGCCGAAAGAAGCAATAAAGACGATTTTGATTATTCGTTTTCGGCAAATGAACTAAACAAATTGTTTTCTTCGTTTAATAGAAAAGAAATATTCGGTAAATACGCAAAATTTGTAGATAAATATAGACATTTTCCTATGCAAGAACTTGACTCATTCACGCAAAAGGCTTATTTTAGTTTGGAAAAATATGATTATAAACGAGACGAAACACGACCCGAACTTCTTTGTATTCATTGGACAAAACGCGACAAAATCGACGAAAGGCATCTTGAACTTTTTATTCCGATAAACACCTAAATTTTTAAAAGCAAGCATATAAAAATGCTTGCTTTTAAACTGTTTTGTTTTACTTTAATTTGATATGAAAAAACTCCGATAGAATCGGAGTTTTTCACGGGCTATAAATTTTAGCCTTAATATGGAGCGGGAAACGGGATTCGGACCCGCGACGTTTACCTTGGCAAGGTAACGCTCTACCACTGAGCCATTCCCGCAACTAAAGATTTGTTTTGACAAGACTTAAACGAAAAATTTAAGTCTTGTCAATGGTGGGAATTATAGGGCTCGAACCTATGACCCCCTGCTTGTAAGGCAGATGCTCTCCCAACTGAGCTAAACTCCCAAACCTCAAGTGCTTTATTATTATACCTTATATATTTTAATTTTGCAAGCGTTTTTATAATATTTTTCGTAATTTGTCGAAAATTTTTTACATTCGCTTTTTTAAGGGTGATTTTATATGTTGTCCTACATAAAAATTTAATTGTTTGTACGGATTTCAAGCGCTTTCAGCCAAAACTTCCGATATCATAAAATTAAGGTTGTGATAAATAACTTAACGCAACCTTAAAATCGTTTTATATGTTTTTTACAATCCTTCCGTCACGCGTCCCGCGCGCCACCCTCCTTTGCACAAGGAGGGCTGAAATATATTTTGCAAATTTAGTGATGTTAAAACTTAATTTATTCAATTTTTGCTCGGCTGGCACAAGGAGGGCTTAATTTGTGAGAAAATATAATTAAATACAACCATTTTTTACTCGAGTTCGAATGCGCCCGTGTAAAGTTGATAATAACTACCCCTCTTGGCGATAAGTTCGTCATGAGAGCCTCTTTCGATAATTCTTCCGTGGTCAAGTACCATAATTACATCGGAATTTTGTACTGTCGAAAGTCTGTGCGCTATTACGAATACCGTTCTGCCTTCCATAAGTCTGTCTGTACCCTTTTGCACGAGTTTTTCTGTTCTCGTATCGATGCTGGAAGTTGCTTCGTCGAGTATCATTACGGGAGCGTCCGCCACCGCCGCCCTTGCAATTGACAAAAGTTGTCTTTGTCCTTGAGACAAGTTTGCACCGTCGGCGGTAAGCATTGTGTTGTACCCCTCGGGAAGTCTCGTGATAAAGTCGTGCGCATTGGCGAGTTTTGCCGCGGCGATACATTCGTCGTCGGTTGCGTCGAGTCTGCCGTATCTTATGTTGTCCATTACCGTGCCCGTAAACAAGTTAGTGTCTTGCAAAACTATGCCGAGCGAACGGCGAAGGTCGGCTTTTTTGATTTTGTTGATATTTATGCCGTCGTATCTGATTTTGCCGTCGGCGATATCGTAAAATCTGTTCAACAAATTTGTAATAGTGGTTTTGCCCGCGCCCGTCGCGCCTACAAACGCAACTTTTTGACCCGGTTTTGCGTAAAGCGTAATTCCGTGCAAAACAATTTTGTCGGGATTATAACCGAAATCAACGTCGTCTAACACTATATCGCCTTTAAGTTCGGTATAAGTTACGCTGCCGTCAGCCGAGTGAGGATGACGCCATGCCCACATTTCCGTCCTTTCGTTCGTCTCGATAAGATTTCCGTTTTCGCCCTTTTTAACGTTGACGAGCGTGACGTAGCCTTCGTCCTTTTCGGGTTCACTGTCGATTATGGCGAAAATTCTTTCCGCACCCGCAAGACCCATAAATATGGCGTTGATTTGTTGCGTTACGTTGGAAATGTTTTGCGTAAAGTTACGGCTCATTGGCAAAAACGCAACGATTATCGGCAATGACAAAGCCGAACCGGAAAGCGAAATACATTTGAGCCAATGCGGAATGGGCGCAACCGCCAAAAGCGTACCGATAAACGCAAGTACAACGTAAAGCAAGTGACCCATGTTGTTCATTATAGGTCCTAAAACGTTGGCGTAAGTGTTTGCCTTGGTGGCGTCGCTTACGAGTTCGTCGTTGAATTTATCGAAATCTTTTTCCGACTGACTTTCGTGAGTGAATACTTTTATTACTTTTTGACCGTTTATGCTCTCTTCGGTAAAGCCTTCGCATTTACCCAGCGACTGCTGTTGTTTTACGAAATATTTAGAGGACTTGCCGCCGATTTTTTTGACTACTTTGAGCATTAAAAGAACAAACAAACCGACTATAAGCGTCAGCCAAACGCTGTAAAACAGCATTGTAAACACAATTACGGTGATAGTAATTACCGTTTGAATAACCGCGATTAAACTTTCGGAAATAAGTTGCCTTAAAGCGTCTACGTCGTTGGTGTAAACGGACATTATGTCGCCGTGTGTATGCGTATCGAAGTATTTTATGGGCAAGTTTTGCATTTTGTTGAACATTGCCACTCTTGTTGATTTTAAAAATCCTTGCGTAACTTTTGCCATGGTGAGCGAACGAATAAGGTTTGCCACGACCGCAAATGCAATCAACACTATCATTACGGATATTACCGTTTTAAAGCCTTGCCAATCTTTTTCGGTTATTTCGGTGATGACATTTTTGAGGAAAATACCGCCCGACGCGCCCGCCACCGACGAAACGATTAAACAAAACAAAACGAGTACAAGTTGCCATTTATATTGTTTTACGAGGGCTTTCATAAGTCTCGGGAAAGTAGCCTTGTCTACTTTCGCCCTCGGACCTTTAAATTTGTTGTTTGGTCCCGGCATTAGTTTTCACCTCCCGCTTCGCCTATTTTGTTTTGAGAATAATATACTTCTTTGTAAATTTCGTTGTTTTTAAGCAACTCTTCGTGAGTGCCTAAGCCGTCTATCATTCCGTTTTCCATTACGATGATTTTGTCGCAATTTTCAATGGAAGATATCCTTTGAGCGATGATAATTTTTGTCGTATCGGGTATTTCGGACTTCAACGCGCTTCTTATAAGAGCATCCGTCTTGGTGTCTACCGCCGAAGTCGAGTCGTCCAAAATAAGCACTTTGGGCTTTTTAAGTAGTGCCCTTGCGATACATAATCTCTGCTTTTGACCGCCCGAGACGTTTGTTCCGCCTTGCTCGATATGCGTGTTGTATTTATCGGGGAAGCCTTGAATAAACTCGTCCGCTTGCGCAAGACGGCATACCCTTTGCACTTCTTCGTCGGTTGCGTTTAAATCGCCCCAACGGATATTGTCGGCAATTGTTCCGCTGAAAAGCACGTTCTTTTGCAAAACTACGGCAACGTTGTTTCTTAAAGTGTCCAAATCGTAATCTTTTACGTCGAGACCACCAACTTTAACGCTGCCTTCGGTTGCGTCGTAAAGCCTTGAAATCAAGTTGACAAGCGAGGTTTTTGACGAACCCGTGCCGCCGATTATACCGACAGTTTCGCCCGATTTTATGTGTAAATTGATATTGGAAAGCGCGAATTTTTCCGCATTTGCGCTGTATTTGAAGTTTACGTTGTCAAAATCGACGCTGCCGTCTTTTACTTCGTAAACGGGGTTTTCGGGGTTTTGAATATCGCTCTTTTCGTCGAGAACTTCGACAATTCTTCTCATCGAGGCAATTGACATTGTAATCATGACGAATATCATTGAAAGCATCATGAAACTCATGAGCGCAGACATCGAATAAGAGACGAGCATTTGCACTTGCGCGACAATGTTTTCGTTGCCGCCGAAAATGCCGACCTTTGCGCAGATGAAGAATATCGCGATTTGCACGGCGTACATACAGCCCATCATCAACGGGTTGTTAAACGCAAGCACTTTTTCCGCTTTTGTAAAGTCGCTTCTTACTCTTTCGGCTGCCGCGTCGAATTTTTGCTTTTCGTAATCTTCCCTTACGTACGCTTTGACGACTCTCATCGCCTTTACGTTTTCTTGCACGGACTCGTTGAGGGCGTCGTAACGCTTGAATATCTTGTGGAAAGTGGGCATTACTATTGCCGCAATTACCGCCAAACCAACTATCATGACGGGCACTACTATCAAATAAGTGGTCGTGATTTGGTTGAGCGCGCTCCTACCGATGGATTTAAACACCGAAATTGAGAACGTAAACGAAATTATCATCATCAGCGGCGCGCGTATGCCCATACGTATAATCATCATAAACGAGTTTTGTACGTTGGTTACGTCGGTTGTGAGCCTTGTAACGAGACTCGACGCCGAGAATTTATCGATATTCGCAAACGAGAATTTTTGAACGTTGTAATATAAATCGTGCCTTAAATTGCCGCCGAAGCCCGCAGCCGCCCTCGCACAATAAACGCCCGAAAGCGTGCCGAACATTAGCGATATGCCGCCGCACAACAGCAGTGCAAGTCCACACAACGTCAAGTACAGCATATCGGGTTTTGCCGTGCCTACCGTGACGATTTTGTGTCCCAATAGTTTAAGCGTCCACTCGGCAGGCGGATTTGCTCCGCTTAATACCGTGAGATAATCGAGTATGCAGTAAGACATAAGCGCGGGCACGATCAACTCGAAGACTACTTCTCCTATCATGAATAAAGGAGAAAGTATAGCGTCTTTTTTGTATTGCCTTATACTTTTCAATAACTTTTTTACCATGGTCGTATAACCCCTCCGCGTAAAAGTAAAATTATATATCTATTATATTTATGTTTGATTTTTCGTTTATTTTCTTAAACGTTTTATTTTATATATTCGGTTGGCTTGTTTATAAACGGCTTTTTATTCGTTTTCGTCAAAGCCCTCGATAATTTTCGCCGTTAAATTAAAAAACTGCTCTATTTCGTCTTTAGAAAGGTTTTTCCTTATAAGCGATTCGGTTTTTTCGATTTCGCATTTTGCCCTTGCGTCCATTTCGACGCCCTTTTGCGTGAGCGATATTTTTTTAAGTCTGCCGTCCTCTTTTGAAACCTCGCGTTTTATATATCCGTCTTTTTCAAGTTGGTTAAGTGCTTGCGTTACGGTTGCGGGGCGTATAGAAAAATATTTTTCAATATCCTTTTGATATACGTTTTTATCGGCGTTTTTGGACAAAAAATGCAAAATATACCCATGAGGACAACCGATTTTTTGGTTTATCATTCTTCTGCGTATTAAATTGCTTATCGCCTTAATTTCCCCCGTAACGGTTTTTTCGGTCATAACTTTCTCCGACTTTAAAATTTGTTAGTTTCCTAAATAATTATAAACAAATCGAGATAATTGTCAACGAATTTTTTGCCATTTTTTTAATTTTCATTTATCTATCAAATTCAGCATAAATTCGACAAATTCAGTCTTAACGCGCCTTGAAAATTTTATTCAAATCGCCGCTTAAAATTCAGCATAAATAAAGTAATTTTCCGCTTTATATATATAATGATAACAACATTATTTATATAATG
The DNA here is from genome assembly GCA_934249265.1 of uncultured Clostridia bacterium. Taxonomy (GTDB): domain Bacteria; phylum Bacillota; class Clostridia; order Christensenellales; family Borkfalkiaceae; genus CAKQKQ01. The sequence continues at coordinate 12,822 of CAKQKQ010000049.1, forward strand.
ATATCAATAAAAGCATTTAAAAAATTATAGATATAAATCAACAGCATTTAAAATTTCTCATAGAAATCAATGCCCCGCCTAAAAAAGGCAGGGCAAAAATAAATTATTCTTTTGTGATTTCAAGGTATAATTCTTTAAGTTGCTTGTCGTCAACCGTGTTGGGTGCGTCGCACATAAGGTCGGATGCCGTTTGTACCTTGGGGAACGCGATTACGTCTTTAATAGAATCGGTCTTCGTCAAAAGCATAGTTAATCTATCGAGACCGAAAGCAAGTCCGCCGTGCGGGGGCGTGCCGTAATTGAACGCTCTTACAAACCAGCCGAATTTCTTTTCGATCGCTTCGTCGGTAAAGCCGAGCACCTTAAACATTTTTTCTTGTACTTTTCTGTCGTGAATACGTATAGAACCGCCACCCGACTCTTGTCCGTTGATTACAAGGTCGTATGCTTTTGCCCTCGCCTCGACGGGATTTGTGTCGATAAGCGCGATATCTTCGTCCATGGGCGCGGTAAACGGGTGGTGAACAGCCATTAATCTGTTTTCTTCTTCGCTGTACTCGAACATCGGGAATTCGGTTACCCACAAAATGTCGTAACTGTTTTTATCAACGAGCGAGAATTTGTCAGCCAAATGTAGTCTGAGTCCGCCGAGCGTGTTAAACACGACGTAATCTTTATCAGCCGCGAAGAAAAGAATATCTCCTTCTTCAAAATTCATTCTGTTTTGAATATTTTTAATATCCTCTTCGGTCAAGAATTTAAGGAAAGAAGCCTTAATTTGCTCGCCTTGCGGGTGACTCATCCAGCACAAACCCTTTGCGCCGAACGTCTTTGCAAGTTCTACCAAAGCGTCTACTTCCTTTCTGGAAAGTTTGCTTGCGAGACCCTTTGCATTGATCGCCCTTACGCTGCCCTTTACCATACCGTCGGCAATGTTGAT
>CAKQKQ010000050.1 GCA_934249265.1 uncultured Clostridia bacterium
CTCTTACTCTCGACGCGCCCACGCCGACGAACATTTCAACGAACGCCGAACCGCTTATCGAGAAGAACGCTACGCCCGCCTCGCCCGCAACCGCTTTTGCGAACAAAGTTTTACCCGTACCGGGGTTACCCACGAGCAAAACGCCCTTGGGAATTTTCGCCCCGAGGTCGGAAAACTTTTTGGGTGCTTTTAAGAATTCTACGACTTCTTTCAATTCTTCTTTTTCTTCTTCCGCGCCCGCCACGTCGTCGAACCTTACTTTAACGCCCGTGGTGACTTTCGCGGAAGTCTTGCCGTAATCGATCGCGCTGTTGTTTGCCCCGTTGACTTGTCTCATAAATAACATTATTACGAGGAAGCCGAGAATAAGGTAAACCGCCGGCATCAAAAGCGATGACCAGATAGAGTTTGCGTTGGGGTCGGCGTAATTTATCTCGACAGAAGCGAGATTGTGCAACTGGATAAGCCACTCGTCTTGCAAGTCGTTGCGTGCATAACTCGATTTATAAAGGAGTTGCTTGCCTTTATATGCTTTAATTACGTAAGTTTCGATTACTATTTTATCGATATTTTTATTGACAATATAATAAGTTGTGCCGTTTATAGTAAAAGATTTTGCGGCACTGACTGCGGTGTCATTGTCTTTTTCAGCATCGAAGTTTTCTTGTGTGTAAACGCCTGCATTCTTGAAAAATTCAGTTGTAGAAACTTCCGTTGATTTATCATATAAAAATAAAGATAACGCAACAACGATTACTACAATTACAGATACAAGAATCAACGTGATTTTCGTTGATTTTTTCATTGTTACCTCCAAAGTATAAACAAATGAATGTTTTATTAATTCTATTATATCTATTTTACCATAAAATATTTATATTTTCAATATAATTATCGGTTTATTTAGGTTCTTAAAGAAAAATTTTTTCAAATTTTATCAAATAATCACAATAAAAACGGGCGAGTCAAGCGCGTGGAATTTGAAATTTTTACAAAGGCGTAATTTGGAGTGTTTTATTTACTTTAATCCAAATGAAGTTTTGTTTGTATTGATACAAATATGTAAGTCTACTTTGGAAGTTTTATTTGCAAGGTTGGAAATTTACTTTGCGAACATATCAAAAAATTCTAAACATATTTCAAATATGCGCTTATTTGTTTAATATTGAGAAGTTTTATTTAAAAGTCCGCAAAAAACAGCGAGTGTGTTTGTGTTTTTAAGTAAAACTGATGTTTTTTTAAACCAAGAAGAGAAAAAATAATGTGTTTTTGCGTAAGGCTGCAAGGGGCTGAAACGGGGTTGATTTTAATTATAGTCAAAAGAGTTACTTCCCGTAGGCTACAATATTACCTTTATATACGGATAATTTAATTTATTTTTTTAACATCGCAAACTTGGTGTTGACTCCTAATAAGCCCGATATTGACGGTTTTATTTATTTTACAAATGGTAGCATGTTAAACGGTTACCACACCAACATACCAATAAATTGCTTAAATCAATAAACAAGTTGGTGGAAATTTTATATATAAACTTTATGTTCTAATTTTGGTCTAATAAAAAACAAACGGGGAGTATCACAAAAAATTCAGACAAAGAAAAACAAAAAACTAAAAACAGATAAAACAATTAAAGTAATTAAAAAATATCTCAAAACAAAAACTAAAACCATATTATTTGCGCCCTTTAATTTTTGCGCTATAGCGCAAAATACACTAATAAATTTTATTTCATTGCGCTATAAAACGCATAAATTACACACACCACAAGATAAATACAGCGTCTACAAAAATTATATTTTAAATGACTTTAAATTCGACTAAACGCATAAATAACACACAAAAAAACAAATCTTTCTCAATTAACGCAACAGACAATTGATGTCTGGTGCGTAATATTATTTTGCGACTTTTATCTTTCTTAAATATCGCGCAATAAAAAACATCAATATTTCATATTTATATTTTTGTTTTTAATTGCCATTATCTATTTACGCAACAATTATTACAAATATTATTTTAATCATTTAACCACAAAATTAGTAAAACGCAAGAAGTAAATCAACTTAAAATACATCAAAAACACATAAAATGACCCAACCATACTACCATTAACATAAAAGCAGCATATATTAACAACAAAAAAACAAGATGCAAATATATTTATATTGTTTAAACATATGCAACGATGCTGTTTAAACGTATATAACCGACTCGCTAATATAAATTTGTGTCAAATACATTAAACTAATACAAATCATGCGAAAACCACGTTTTTAAAACGAGGGTTTTGATATGGATTTACCAAAAAACACTCTAAATTACCCCTTAAAATGGTTAAAAAGCATAAAAACACCTTAAATCCAATGTTTTAGTGTGTTTTTATGCTTTAAATCGCTATTTTTAACAATATTTAATTAATTAACAATTAAACCGATTAATTCTAATCGTTTTTTACATGTCTAATCCTATTGTTGTGTTTCACGTGAAACAATTTTAAGTTTATCATGAAGCCAATGTTTCACGTGAAACATTAACAACTGTGTAAATATATCATTGTTTCACGTGAAACAAAAAAATAAGAGGGTGTAACCCTCTTATTTGGTTAAATAATTAAATAAATAAACAAAAATATTGTATTTTGATATAAAACTTGCAACTTTTGACTCCGCGATCGCTTGAGAAAGCCAAGTACTTACGGGTGCAAGGGTATTTATAACGAATAGCACGAAATAAATTAGCAGTAAACCCTTAATTGCTCCCAATAGTAAACCTAAGATTTTATCTAAAGTGCCGATTATTACCATTTTATTGAATAGTGCTGCGATTTTTTTAAGTATCCAAAATGCAATTTTGCATAATATGAATATTACGGCAAAACAAGCAATTAATAATAAGTATTTTGCTACAACGCCGGCTAAAATTGCTGCAAGGGAAGTGGTTTCTATCCCTTCGGAGGCTTTTGCAACTGCTTTTATTATAAATTCCGGTACGTGCAGACTTTCAAGGTTGGATTTAAACGTTTCCGGATTAAATTCTGCTGCTAAAACGCTGTTTTTTGCAAAAAGTGAAGTAAGTTTATCGGTTAATGGTGTTAGTGCGTCAAATTTTGTTGATATTAGTTTAAGTAAGTCGTCGCAGAGGCAATACGCTATAATAATTGAGGCGATGCCTGCAACCAAACTGATGATTTGGCTTAAAAAGCCTTTCTTCCAGCCGACTATAATATATATCAATAATAGTATGCATATAACTATATCGACTGCGACTGATTTAACTTGCGTGTGTAATAGTAACATGAATCCTCCTTTGTTTGATGATTAGTGAATAAATTTTGTAATATATGTCAAGAATATATCTATGAGTTATTTATCGGTTAATATAAATGATAATTGCGCTAAATTTGGGTTATCTGGCGCATTAAAACGTCTTGGCTATAGTGCAAAAAGTGATATTATAATGTGCGTTGGTACAGATAGTGTTGTTGGTGATTCGTTAGCACCGATGGTGGGTAGTTTACTGAAAAATGCAATGCCAAATGCGTATATTTATGGCGCGTTAGATAAACCGATTACTGCGCTAAACGTTGCGCCGTTTTATAATAAGATAAAAACGCTGCATCCCAAGTCGAAAATACTTGTAATCGACGCTGCTGTGGGTAGTAGAGAAGATATTGGGGTTGTTAGAGTGATAGATGGAGCAATTTGCCCGGGGTTGGGAGTTAAAAAGAACCTCGGATTAATCGGTGATATCGGAATAATCGGAATTGTTACCAAAAGAAGTAAACTGTTTATGGAAAATCTATGTTCGACCCGAGTAGGGTTGGTTTACTCGATGGCAAGCCTAATTTCGCAGTCGATTTTAATGTGTTTAGCGTAAAAATAGGGCACAAAAAATCGTTCAAAAACAGGTATATTCTCTGTAAATGCGTTTAAATGGTAAATTACTAAAATTACACAAAAATCAACACAAAACCACCGTAATAACGCTGTTTTAAGTATCAAAAGTGTGTAAAAATCGGTAAAATTTGCTCAAAAAACGCAATTAATCGTTTAATGTTTGTTTAATTATGCGAATGGCGTCGGTTCGGTTGTCTGCTTCCAATTTGTTGTAAACCGTGCTTATATAATTCCTTGCTGTGCCTTCGGTTATGTCTAAAGCAGAAGAAATTTGCTTATTATTAAAACCTTCGTAAACCATTAGTGCAAATTCAACCTCTCTGTCGGATAGATTAAACTGTTTTTTTAGTTTAATTTCTCTATCGTTTTTTACGTTTTTCGCCGCATTTGCTATTTTTTTTGCTATAATCGACGGTAAAATGGTATCGCCATTGTTTACGTTGATAATTGAGTCAATTAATGTGGTTGAATTTGTTGATTTTAACAAATATCCGCTTGCGCCAAGGTTTAAAGCGTCCAAAATATATTCATAATCGTCGAAAGTAGTTAATATTAACACCTTAACATTAGGGAAATCGCGCTTAATTTGCGCTGTTGTAATAACGCCGTTTTGCTTTGGCATGCGTATATCCATCAAAACAACGTCGGGAAGGAGTGTTCTTGTCTTATTATATGCTTCTTCACCGTCAAAAGCGCATCCGACTACGTTTATTTGGCTATTTGTAGATAAAATAGTAACTATTCCGTCAACGATCATTTTTTGGTCGTCAACAACCAACACCTTTATCACTTTATTCTCCATATACAAAATATTTAGTAAATATGTCGCAATTACAGCATACGTATTGCTTAAACGTGACATATTTTACCATAATATTTCCAAGCAATACAAAAGCGCAATTTAATTAAAAATTGTTTTAACAATAGAAATAGATAATAGCGATAACTATTGTCATTAAATTATATACCAAAACAAAAATAAAATCAATACTTTTAATAAAATAGTAAAAACCTAAAAGAGCATAAATAAAAGCATTGTAATACATTAATATGTCAATAAGTCCGATAAAGTTAATCGGAAACATAGGGGTAAGGAATAACGAATTTAATCTCGCTGCCGTCGGTTTTAGAAGAGGTAAAGGAGAAAGAAATATTAAATTTTTCCGCCATTGACTTCATTGACGAGAGTCCGAAACCGGCTTGATAATTTTCGTTACCCACGCCGTTGTCGCTCAAACTAAAAATCACGGTATCGTTTTTGCGTGTAAATTCAAAGAAAAACGCAGTGCTTTTGCCATGTCTTATTCCGTTGTTTAAACCCTCTTTAAGCGAGTTATATAAAAACAAAGATAAGTCGTAAGGCAGTTTTATACTATCGTCGATTTTAGAGCGAATGTTGATATTTGTGTTGTCGGTCGTTTGAGTGATCGCATCTTCAAAGTGTTGAACCAAATTAAACGAAACGTCGTTATCGGATAGCAGTTTGACCGATTCGCGCAGTTCTTCAAGTGCTTTTACGGCGGTAATGTTGGAAGAAACTATTTTGCGTTTTGCGTCCTCGATATCCGTATCGATTATAAGTTTTGCCGCTTCGGTTTGCATAATTATAGTCGTAATAGCGTGTCCTGTGGTGTCGTGAATTTGTTTTGCTATGCGGCTGCGCTCTTTTAATCTGGCTGCTTCCTCGATTTTTTTATTAGCCTCTAACAGTTCGTTTTCTTTTTCGGTGAGTTCTGCCAAAGTCTTTTTTAAATCTTTGTTTTTGGAGTATAGGGTGAGACCGAATTCAAAAACAGTGAAAAACACGACGAATACGAAAGTTTCGCTTAAAATATTAAAGGCTACAGAAACTACGTCGTTGCCTATGGTGTTTGCGAAAAACATCGTTGCGATCATGCCGACAAGATAACTGAATGTGAGTGCTGCCGCCTCGTAAAACGTTGTGTAAAACAAGTCGGAAGCAAGAATAAGCAAAAACAATGTTGACATGTATATTTTATTTACGCTGAACGTGTAAAACATCGGCAACACTGCAAAGAAGTCAAAAATGTAAAATAGCAACTTATATTTAAACTTGTCAAAGTGTTTTATCTTTAAAATATAAGACGCGATAACCCAACTTGTACAAACGACAAATATATACCATCTGCTCGGTTTGAGATATACGGTTGCTGTAAAGATGACAATTAATATCACGAAAACCATGTTTCGGATCAACCTCAACAACTTGCTTTCGCTCAACAAAATTTTATTTTTATTACTCATAATGAAACAAACTGCGGAAAATTTCCGCTTATAAAAATTGCAAAATTTTAAAGTAAAATCATCGGCCAAACGAAAACAAAAAATCGCCTCCGCAACGCCGTAAATTTACGACTTATAAAATTCGCCATAGTAAAGAAGAGAGTAAGCGTAAAAAACTTATGCATACTCTTTTAGGTTAAAAATTATTTATTGAGAAGGTCGATAGAGAAATCAATTCTTTTAAGCGTTTCGTCTTTGCCGAGAATTTCTGCGAGTTCGATCGCTCCGCCGGGGGTGACTTCTTGTCCGGACACGGCAACCCTTGCAGGCCAGAATACTTGGCTGTTTTTAAGTTGGTTTTCCGTGGCAACTTTCATGAGTGCGTCGTGGATAGAATTGAAGTCGAACGTAGTCAAATTTGCGAGCGCGTCTTTAATTAACGGGAGCACTTTTTTGCAAAGTTCGATATCGGTCTTACTCTTCTTATGGACAAAAATGGAGACATCGTATGCTCCGAAGTTGTCCAAAAAGGCAATTTTATCGGGTATCTCGCTCAAGATTTCGATTCTCGTTTTCATCAAGTCGAGGATAAGTTTGTCATTGTATTTTCCGCAAACCGAAGACTTTTCAAAGAAGGGCATAGCGACTTTATAGAAGTCCTCGTTTGACATATCCTTAATATATTCGCCGTTGAGCCAACGCAATTTCATATCGTCGAAAATCGATTGAGATTTAGAAACTCCGTCCAAATCGAAAAGTTCGACCATTTCGGCAAGAGTCATTTTTTCAACGTTATTCTTGGGTGCCCAACCCAAAAGAGCAACGTAGTTTATGATAGCCTCTTTAAGATAACCTTTGTTTAAAAAGTCGTCGAAGTTGGCGTCGCCGTATCTTTTTGAAAGTTTCCTCGTTGCGTCTTTCATGATGGTGGGGAGGTGGATATATTGCGGTCTTTCCCAACCGAACGCGTCGTACATAAGGTTGTACTTGGGTGTAGAGGATAAATATTCCGTACCCCTTATTACGTGAGAAATTTTCATAAGGTGGTCGTCGACGACGTTTGCGAAATTGTAAGTGGGCATGCCGTCGCTTTTAATCAATATATTATCTTCGAGGTCGGCATAGTTGACTTCGATTTTTCCGTAAACGAGGTCGATATACGAGCCGACGCCCTCTTTGGGAATATTTTGACGAATAACATACGGTTCGCCCGCTTTAAGTTTTGCTTCGATTTCTTCTTTAGAAAGGGAAAGGCAGTGCTTGTCGTATTTTCTGTTGCCGTTTTCGTCGGTGAGCGACTCAAGTCTCTCTTTCGTACAGAAGCAGTAATACGCCCCGCCGAGTTCGATGAGTTTTTTAGCGTATTCCATATAAATGGATTTGCGCTCGCTTTGAACGTACGGACCGTAAGGACCGCCGATATCCGGACCTTCGTCGTAATGCAAACCCGATTCGTTTAAGGAAGAATAAATTACGTCGATTGCTCCCTCGACAAATCTTTCTTGGTCGGTGTCCTCGATACGCAAAATGAAATCCCCGTTGTGTTTTTTTGCGTACAAATATGCGTATAACGCGGTTCTTAACCCGCCGAGATGCATAAAGCCCGTGGGACTCGGGGCAAATCTTGTTCTTACTTTTTCCATTGGTGTTCCTCCGAATATAGTTGCGACTACGAAATATAATCGCATAGTTTACGGCAAGTTGCCGCATAAATATTTTTGTTTTTAATTTTTATTTCAAACGCGAGCAAGTAAGTAAAGCAAATCGCCGCGCTTAATTTTTATAATTGTTGTTTAACCTTTTGATTTGTCGTGTCGTGCGAAAGTTGAGTTTTTATATAATAATAAATTTCAACTTTTTTTCGGCTCCTTTGTGCAAAGGGAGCCGTCACGAAGTGACTGAGGGATTGTTTTGTTTGATTTAAACATAGCCTATTTTATTAAAAAGTGGCTTAATTTAGTAAAAATTATTTTTACAATCCTTCCGTCATACTGCGTATGCCACCCTCCTTTGCACAAGGAGGGCTAAAATTTAACGTCGATAAATTTAGAAAAATCGAGGGAAACGAGCGTATTGTTACCAAGTGGGGAAACAATAGTGAGTTTAACGACGATTTTGCAAATTAAATTTAGAAAATTCGAAGCAAACGAGCGCAGTAGTACCGAGTAGCAACAAAAGCAAGTTTAACTACTGTTTAGCATACTTAACGCCGATAAACCGCAAGCAATACTAAAATCGGCTAAAAAAGCGCGGTTAAATTAAAGTGAATTGTTTACTTCTGTCGAGTCTACCGTTTTTATAATAACTGTAAATGCAGTCGTTTGCGCCCACGATAAGATGATCTAAAAGCGCAACATTGTTTAACATAAGCAAACAGAAAATCTTTTCGGTTGCCGCATCGTCTTCGGGAGACGGTTTTGCAATGCCGCCGGGATGATTATGCGCAAGCAATACGCCGTACGGTTTTAAAATAGATATTCTTTTGCTTATTTCGGTTAAATCGATGTCAACGTAACGATGACTGTTGGTTGTCATTTTCAAAGAGCCGATTATCTCGTTTTTCTTGTTTACGAAAAAGACGATAAAATATTCTTGGTCAAAATCGTCGAAAGAAGACAATACATATTCTTTTATTGCGTTAAAACTCGACGCTTTTACGCGTTCGGGTTTTCTTTCTTGATAATTTTTAATGACCGCGCCCAACAATTTCAAATAAGCAGCAGTGTAGTCTCCTATGCCCGTAACAGATGCAAGCACGTCCATATCCGCTTCGAGCACCGAACGTATAGTGCCGCCGCAAGTATCGAGTAAAAGTTTTGCCGTTTCGTTCGTGTTGCGTCTCGGTATAGCGTAAAACAGCAAAGCCTCAAGTATTTCGTGCTCGGAAAGCACGCTGCAATCTTTAATTACTTTGTCTAATAAACGTTTTCTATGACCCTCATGCATATTATTTTCCACTATTTAAAAATATACCTCTAATTTATTTTACCATATTTTAAAAAAAGTGTATAATAAATTTAACAAAAAAATTACGTTTCGGAGGTATTCTATGAATTATTTTAACGAAATGATATCAAGTATAAAAGATTTAGTCAAAATCGACTCGGTTGAAAAGCCCGCAGTAGGGGATAAACCGTTCGGTCAAGGCGTTTACGACGCGCTTAAATACATGCTCGATTTGGGAGAAAAGTTCGGATTTGAAAGCATCAATTACGACAACTATATCGGCGAAATCGTGTGGAGAGGGGGCGAAGAGAACTTCGGCATTTTGTGCCATTTGGACGTCGTGCCCGTGGGCAACCTTTCCGATTGGAAATATCCGCCGTTTTCCGCAACCGAGGTTGACGGCAAAATTTACGGCAGAGGAACTATGGACGACAAGTCTCCCGCTGTGTGTATTTTGTATTGCATGAAACAATTAAAGGACGAGGGCTTTAAACCTAAAAAGACGATAAAACTCATTTTGGGTTGCGACGAAGAAAGCGGTTGGGAATGTATTGCTCACTATAAAAAGGTCGCGAAAATGCCCGAGACGGGTTTCTCTCCCGATGCCGACTTTCCCGTTTTGTACGCCGAAAAGGGCATACTTCACGCCGAGTTTACGTTTGACGCAAGCGACAAGTTGAAAGAGATTATTGGCGGAGTCAGAGCAAACGTAGTGTGTGATTACGTCAAATGCCTCGCTCCGATAGATAAAAATTTAATTGAAAAATACGGTCTCGAGACCGACGGAGATTATATCGTCGGCAGAGGAATTACCGCGCACGGCTCAACCCCCGAAAAGGGCAAAAACGCAATCGAGCCGATGCTTAAATATCTCGCTGATTTGGGAATTGTGGATAAAGAAGTTCCGCAAAAACTTTTCGACGACGTGTTGGGTCTTAAAAAACTTGAGGACGAGACGGGCAAACTCACTATGTCGCCCGACGTAATCGAAGGCAGAGACGGAAAGATAAAAATTATCGTCGATTTCCGTTATCCTTGCACGCTTAAACCCGAATTTATGCTTGAAACTATTGCAAAAATAGGTAAATATACCGTTTTAGAGCATCAATTGCCGCTTTACAACGACAAAAACAGCGATATGATTCAAACTCTTTTGAAAATTTACAACGAAACGACGGGCGAAAACGCTCAACCGATAGCGATCGGCGGCGGAACTTATGCAAGGGCATTGCCCGTAGGCACGGCTTTCGGACCGCAGTTTATGGGAGAAGAGGAGACTATTCACCAACCCAACGAATATATAAAAATCGACAATTTAAAACTTTGCTACGAAATGTATAAAAAAGCGGTATACGAATTGTCTAAATAATCTCTGGAAAAACGTGCTGCGATTTTTAATGGCGGTTTTACAAAGGCAAAAAGAAATTAAAACAAAACAAAATGCTGTTTGCGGGAATAAGCAAACAGCATTTTCATATATAAATATAATTTGAATAACAAACGAGTTGTAAATTTCGTCAGTTAGCCGCCAAATTTGCCGCGGCTTTTTGCTTTTCAAAATCGTCTCTTTCCGAAATCATCGACTTGACTTTCATAAGTCTCGTAAGCGCGCCTCTCTCGTTTTCGTCGAGTTTTGCCGAAATATATTTAATCGTCTCTTCGAGTTGAGGTATCATTACGTGCTCTAAAGCGTTGACTCTACGTTTGTTTTTCTCGATCTCTTTCGCCAGCATTTGCACCGTTTTTTCTACGCTTGCAAGTTTTACCAAAGTTTCTATAACTTTGCTTATTTGCCTTACGGCGTAGTCGGCTTCGCTTGTAATCGCGGTAAATGAATAAGGATAAATCTCGTCGGACGTGTTTGCGGTGACTTCGATTTGCGGCACTTCTACGTTCATTACCGAAGAGGTGGACAAACCGAGCGAAAGAGTGACCGTGGGCATACTGAAAATACGCTCGATTTCTTCTCTTGAAATAAGTCCTCTCGCTTTCGCAAATTCTTTTAATACGGACGAAAGTTCTTCTTCGGCTTGTTCGCGAAGTTTTTTGTTTTCCCTTATTATAATGGAAAATCTCCTTATCATTTCGTCTGATTTATCTTTTAAAAGTTTATGTCCTCTTACCGCCGTTTTAAGTCTGGCTTTGAGTTTTTTTAATTCCATCCTCGTGGGATTTACGTTAAGTCTTGTCATTTAAAAACTCCACAAATTCCGTTTTTACGCAATACGTATTGCGTAAAAACGTCAAATTTCGGTTAAATTAATATTTGGATTATTATTCTTGAGTCTTGTCGAGATATTTTTCGATATACTTTTCTTTAATACGTTTAAGTTCGCTTCTGGGAAGAATTTTCAAAAGTTCCCAACCGATATCGAGCGTTTCGATAATCGATCTGTTTGTATTAAAGCCTTGCGAAACGTACTTTTTCTCAAACTCTTCGGCAAACTTTGCATACAACTTATCGGTTGCGGTAAGTGCGGAATCGCCCAAGATAGAAGCGAGTTCTTTGCTTTCTTTACCTTTTGCGTAAGCGGCGAAAAGTTGGTTAAGCGTGTCGGCGTGGTCTTCTCTCGTTTTGCCGTCGCCGATACCCTTATCTTTAAGTCTCGAAAGAGAGGGGAGTACGTCGATAGGCGGGTTGATACCCGATTTATAAAGTTCTCTCGAAAGGATAATTTGTCCCTCGGTGATGTATCCCGTAAGGTCGGGAATGGGGTGAGTTTTATCATCTTCGGGCATTGTAAGAATGGGGATTTGAGTGATAGAACCTTGTTTTCCTTTAATTCTACCCGCCCTCTCGTAAAGTTGAGCAAGGTCGGTGTACAAATACCCGGGGTAACCTCTTCTTCCGGGGACTTCCTTTTTAGCGGCGGAAACTTCACGGAGTGCTTCCGCGTAGTTTGTGATATCCGTCATAATGACAAGCACGTGCATGCCGCACTCGAATGCGAGATACTCGGCGCACGTAAGTGCCATACGCGGAGTAGCGATACGCTCGATAGCGGGGTCGTTTGCAAGGTTGGTAAAGAGTACCGTTCTCTCTATTGCACCCGTCTTTTTGAAGTCGTTTACGAAAAATTCCGCTTCTTCGTAAGTGATACCGATAGCGGCGAATACAACGGCGAATTTCTCGTCGCTGTTTCTAACTTTTGCTTGTCTTGCGATTTGAGCCGCAAGTTCGGCGTGGGGAAGACCGCTCATTGAAAATACGGGAAGTTTTTGTCCTCTAACGAGGGTATTAAGTCCGTCGATAGCCGAAATACCCGTTTGAATAAACTCGTTGGGGTAGTTTCTTGCGGCGGGGTTAATGGGTTCGCCGTTTATGTCGAGTTTCATTTTGGGGATAATCGGCGCGCCGCCGTCTTTGGGGTTGCCCATACCGTCAAAAACTCTGCCGAGCATGTCTTCGGACACGGCAAGTTCGAGGCTTCTGCCCAAAAATCTCGCTTTACTTGTGGAAATTTGAAGTCCTTGCGAACTTTCAAACAACTGAACGACCGCTTTGTCGTCTTTTACTTCGAGGACTTTACCTCTCCTTATTTCTCCGTTTGCTTGTTGAATTTCGACGAGTTCGTTATAGGTTACGCCGTCTACTCCTTCAACGACCATAAGAGGACCTACGACTTCTTTAATTGTTTTATATTCCTTATACATTGTCGTCGCCTCCTTGAGAAAGTGCTTTAAGTTCGGTGTTTATAAGTTTGGATATTTCGTCGAATTCGGCAATGTTGCTTTCTTCGATATATTTCGCTCTGCCTATCTTTTCTTTTGACTTGCTGTTTAAAATATCGTCGAGTTCGGCGTAGTTTTCCACAGCCTCTTCGGAAAGAGTATAGAAGTCGTAAATAAGTTTGAGCATTTTATATTGCTTTTTAAGCGAAGTGTAAGTATCGACCTCGTGGAAAGCGTTTTGATGCAAAAAGTCTTCTCTTATGATTTTAGCCGTTTCCATAGTCAGCCTTTCCGTAGAAGAAAGCGCGTCCATACCGACGAGTCTTACGATTTCGTCAAGGCTTGCTTCTTCTTGCAAAATCGCCGAAACGAAAGTGCGGAGTTTTGTATAATCGGGTCCGATGTTTTCGTTGTACCATTCGCCGAGTCTGTCCGCATAAAGCGAATAACTTACAAGCCAGTCGATAGCGGGGAAGTGTCTTTTATAAGCAAGTGCTGAAGAAAGTCCCCAGAAAACCTTTGCGATACGCAACGTCGCTTGAGCAACGGGTTCGCTCATATCGCCGCCCGGGGGAGAAACCGCGCCGATTGCCGTAACCGAGCCGGTCACGTCTTCGCTGCCGAGAACTTTTACGATACCCGCTCTTTCATAGAATTCCGCAAGTCTCGAAGAAAGGTATGCGGGGTAGCCTTCGTCGCCTGGCATTTCTTCAAGTCTTCCCGACATTTCTCTAAGTGCTTCCGCCCAACGAGAAGTGGAGTCTGCCATGATAGCCACGCTGTAACCCATGTCTCTGTAATATTCCGCAATAGTGATACCCGTGTAAATAGAAGCCTCTCTCGCGGCAACGG
>CAKQKQ010000051.1 GCA_934249265.1 uncultured Clostridia bacterium
GCGCGTATGCTCCCGAAGTTATTTATTGGAACGGCACGTTCTATATGTACTCTTCGATCGGCGGCAGAGGTCACAGGATTTTGACGGCGACAAGTCCCGAAGGTCCGTTCGTTGCGGCAAACGAAACAAACTACGGCTTAAATATCGACGGTTCGGTATTTATCGACGACGACGAAAGAATGTATTTCTTGTATGCAAACTCTGGCGGCGTAAGAAGTTATGCTTTAAGCGACCCCTTGACTTTCGACGGCAGAAGTTCGGCTATCGGCAACACTTCTATCGGCGGTTGGACGGAAGGTCCGGGCTTAATTAAAAGAGACGGCATTTATTACCTCACTTACACGGGTACAAACGTAATTTCCGACGCATATAAAGTAGGTTATTCTGTTTCTACGGTAGGTCTTTCCGACCCCGGCAGTTGGAATTACGGCGACAACAAAACGTTGCTTCTCGATTCCGATTACGATATAGCAAAAGGCGATTACGGCAAGGGTACGGGACACTCGTCCACGGTACTCGGACCGGATCTCGACAGTTATTACATTGCATACCACACGTTAAACGCGGTTGCAGGTCCTAACAGATCTATGGCAATCGACAGATTATTGTTTAACGGCGCGCAAATGACGACAGTTCCCACCGACAGCGAAGCAATTGCTCCCGCACTTCCCGAGTTTGCAACCGAAAGTTTTGAAAAAGGCTTTGCAGACGGAGTATTCACAAGCGAAAACGGAGTAAAACTTTCCAAGGCTACAACGGGCAGTTCCTTCTCGGCAGAATTCAACTTCAAGGGCGACAACACTAAATGTTTGGTTGGTTATACCGACAGCGAAAATTACGTTTACGTGCAAACCGACCTTGCAAACAAGAAAATCACGCTTACTAAAGTAGCAAACGGCAACGCGCAAACGGTTAAAGAAAGCACGTTTACAAACGCTTTCGACGCAAACGTCGTTCACACTATAAGAGTCGCTTACAAAAACGGCAAAATGGACGTTTATTTTGACAATATGTGCAAAATCGACGACGCAGACGTAAATTGCGGCGCGGGCAAAATCGGTTACGAAGGCGCAAGCGAAATTTACTTCACGGCATTTTCAAACGTAGCGATGGGCGACTCGGATAAGGTCGAAGCAAAACAATCCAAGGCAAACATCGGCTCGGTTACTTACGACGAAAGCAAATCTTCGCTTAAAAACAGCCAAATCGTAAACGCCGATTCCGAACCCATTGCCAACAGCATGTACTACGCAAACGCAAAACAACTCAACCTTGCTAAAGACGATTACGCATCTTACAAAGTTAAGTTTGCAAACACCGGCTTGTACGGTCTTGTAATGACTTATCCCGCAAGTATGAGGGGTAAACAAATCGGCGTAAGAGTAGACGACAGAGAAGTATACAAAGTTACGCTTCCCAACGTAAACGTAGACACCGACGAAGATCCGTTCGTTACGGCTCTCGTTACCGAATTTGAAGTTTTGCGTAAAATCAGCATGATTTCTATTCACGGTCTTGAAAGCGAAGTATCGTTTATTTCGTTCAGACTCGAAGAAACTTCGAGATGGACTCCCGATTATTCCAACGACTTGTCCGCTCCCGTAACCAAGGGCGCAACTTACGTCACCACTTGGAAGGTTAGAAACGACGGCGAAAAGGACGCTCACTTCATTAAGGCAAACACGAGAAACCTCGTTTACTTCGGCGATTCTCACTTCACCGACGCAAGCGTAGAAGTATCCATTAAGTACGTTTACGAATCGAGTTCGCAATCGTCGGGTATAGTGTTGAGGGCTAAAAACTATTCGGCGTCTTCGGTTGATACTTACACGAGTATTCAAGCATATTACGTATATATGAAGTGCGTAAGCGGCGGAGTCGGCGAAATAGGTCTTGCAAAACTCAACCACAACAATTCAAACCTTACGGTAAAAGTAAGGGGCGGCGTTGAAGGCGTAACGATAGGTTCTTACAACAAACTTAAAGCGGTAATCAAAGGAAACGAAATCAAAGTTTACTTAAACGGTCAAGAGATGTTCTCTTACGTTGACGCCGATCCGTTCGTAACGGGCAATATCGGTCTTTACAACAACGGCGCAGAGTCTTACTTTAAGGACCTTTCGATTAAAGGCGCATAATTTGTTTAAAGCATATAAACTATAAGAAGTAAATTTTGATACAAGTTCAAAATTTTGCGCTAACGCGCTCGCAAAGTTGACACTTTGCACTTCTAAGTGTGTAATATGCGAAATTGTAAACCCTTGCAAGCAAGTTTCCAATTTCTTATATTATTGACAACAGTAAATAAAGGAGAATTTCGGTTCTCCTTTATTTTAAAAAAAAGGAAAAATTCTATATAATGAAAAAAGTATTACCCATAATTTTAATTTTGACTATTCTTACGTCCTTAAACTTCGGTTGCGGAAAAACTAAAAAAGAGGAAAAATACGATATGAACACCAGAGTCGCTTTAAACAAAAACGAGCAAGAATACACGTTTGAAGACAAGCCTACTTATTCAAATTATATGAATTTAACGTATAACGGCAATATCACCGAAGTGGGCGACCCCTTTATAATGAGGTGGAACGGCAAGTATTATCTTTATCCTTCCGCCCGTAATCTCGGCGTGCTTTGCTTTGTTTCCGACGACCTTGTAAATTGGTCGAATCCCGTGGTTGTCGCACAACTCGACGAATACACGCGCGACGGTTACGCGCCAGAAGTGGTTTATTACAACGGAAGTTTTTACATGTGCGAATCTCAAGGAGGAAAGGGGCATTACATATTAAAAGCCGATAATCCTTTAGGTCCGTTTACAAGAATTTCCAACAATTTATCTCGCGGTATAGACGGCAGTTTTTATATCGACGGCGACGGTGAGTTGTACTTTATGCACACTTCCACCGCAAGCGGTTTGTCATACGTAAAAGTAAAGGACATCGAGGGCGGTCTTAAAGAGGAAAACGAAGTTTTCGACGGCATTTCGAGGACGATATCGAGCGCGACTTTAAGTATGAACGGCTGGACAGAAGGTCCGGGGGTGTTTAGAAGAGGCGATTATTATTATCTCACTTACACGGGCAACCACGTGTCGAGCATAGGCTATAAGGTTGCATATTCTTATTTAAAAGCCGACAAAATCGATTATAGAAAGTTTGCTTCTTTAGAAGACCAACATATCACTTTAATCAACACTTCGGAGGGCAAAGGCATTTCCCCGGGTCACAGCAGCGACTTTATCGGTCCTAATCTCGACGGAATTTGGACGGGTTATCACACCCACGGACCTACGAGAATGTTCAACCTCGCTCAATATTTCACAAACGGAGCGATTTTGCAAGCCAACGGTTATCCTAATTACACCGTAGACGCGCCCGATATGCCCGATTTTTCCGCGGAAAACGCCGAAGGGCTTAATCAAGAGGGCAGATATACTCTTGCTCAAACGCCCACGCAGTCGCTTTACACTGCGGAATTTAACTTTAAAATCCGCGCCGACGGCAACGGCGGAGTTATCGTGGGGTATACCGACGCAGACAATTATACGGCAATTAAAGTGGAAAACAATTTGTTGTACGTGATTAAGGTTGCAAACGGCAAATCGACCGAACTTGCGCAAACGGAAATTCCCGCTAAAAATTGCTCGATACACACCTTAAACACTTTAAGAGTGGAAAACGGCTTTAATAAATGCTACGTCACGTTTAACGGTATGCGACTTATCACCTTAAATAAATCGCTTGACGGCGGCAGACTCGGATACGACGAAAACGTATCGTCGGAAAACATTTTTTACACCGCTTACACGAACGACAGTTTCGGCACGAGCGACTTTGAAAGCGCGAAAAATTTGCCTTCGTCTTTCCCTGCATACACCTATTTAAAGGGCGAAAACAGAGGTTTTTACATTAAAAACGCCAAAGTCAAAGCCGACGGCGTAAGGCAAGGCGAAAAGGAAAGCACCAAACAAAACGAACTTTACACTTCGGTCGTTTTAGACAGTAAAGACGACTACGTGAAGTACGCGGTCAATGCAAAACGCACGGGCAAATACCGTTTGCTTGCGTACGTGAATAAAAATTGCGTCGGCGCAATTGCCGAAGCGGTTGTCGATTCTACCGACATTTACAAACTTCAAGTTCCGTCTATCGCTTTGGAAAAACCCGAAGACGATTACGTGCTTGTCGATATGGGTACTTTTGAAATGACCGAAGGCAAGCACACGCTTAAAATAAGGCTTTTCAGCGGCAAACTCGACGTTGTTTCCTTTAAAATCAACGACTTGGCAGAATCGTATAACGATGGATATTTGCAAGACGATTTGACCGAAGAAAAGGGCATTTTCAAACTCGGTTTGGGCAGTAATTTATACACGTTTGACGGTGGACTTATCACGAAAGACAAAACGTCTTATGCCGATAAAATATTCATGACGGCGGGCAACGACGGCGTAGCCGATTACGAAGTTTCGGTGGATATGACGGTAAGCAGCGGCGAAAGCGGCATTTTAGTAAGGGCGAAAAACTACTCTTATCACAACGCGCAAACGACTTACTCTTTCCAAGGCTACTATATATCGTTAAACGTTGCCGGCGCGGTAAAAGTATATAAATACAATTACGGCAGACAGCAATATTACGTAGGCTTTTTAACTGACGAAAACGGCGATTATTATACGTCTATCGAGGGCAAAACGTTTAGACTCAAAGTTGTGGCAAAGGGCAATTCTATCAGCGTGTATATCGACGGAAAAAGACATTGCACGATTAACGACGATTATGCGTTCTACAACGGCGGCTGGGGCTTCTATTCCGAAAGCAGCGTGACGAAATTCGCAAATCTCGAATATAAAGAAATTTAACGTAAATTTAAAACTCAATGAATTAAATTATTTTAGTTTTGCCGCCGCACGCATTTTGCGTGCGGCGGCATTTTATATTTAAAATTTATATATGCAGTTGTTGCAATCGGCGGCATTTTTTTGTTGTTGCAGTATACCGTTATTGCGTGCGGCGGCTTTTATATAGGCTTTTATATATATTTCGTGTTATTGCGTTGGGCGGCATTTTGCGTTTGCGGTTTTGTTTATTGCGGCGGCGTTTTGTTTTCGTTTGCGTTTTAACGCGATTTTTGTCGAATAATTTAATTTTCACTTAAATATCAATAAAAAAATGCGCTTAAAGTATTGACAAACGCTTTAATTAGGACTACAATATTAGCAGTCAAAGGTTGAGAGTGCTAATTTATTTTAAATTGTGCGCAATCGATTAACCGAAATCAAGAAATTTTACTGAAAGGAGATATATTAATATGAAAAAGTTTAAGGCGGAATCGCAAAAAGTGTTGGATATGATGATTAATTCGATATATACCAACAAAGAGATTTTTTTAAGAGAATTGTTGTCAAACTGTTCCGACGCGCTCGATAAACTTTATTTTAAGAGTTTAAACGGCGGTTTAAGCGGCATGACGAGAGAAGATTTCAAAATCGAAATAGAGGTTGACAAGGATAAAAGAACGCTCACCATATCCGATAACGGTATCGGTATGACTAAAGACGAACTCGAAAACAACCTCGGCGTAATCGCAAAAAGCGGTTCGCAAGACTTTAAAAACGAAAATAAAGACAGCGCAGATAAGGGCGATATCAGCATAATCGGTCAATTCGGCGTAGGTTTTTACAGCGCGTTTATGGTGGCTGAAAAAGTCGAAGTTTTGTCCAAGGCTTACGGCAGCGACGAGGCTAATTTGTGGGTAAGCAGCGGAGCGGAAGGCTACGACGTAAAACCCGCGGTTAAGGCTACAAACGGCACGCAAATCACGCTTTATCTCAAACCCGATACCGATGACGAAAAGTACAGCGAATTTTTGGAAGAATACAAAATTCGTTCGCTCGTAAAGAAATATTCCGATTATATCAAGTACCCCATCAAAATGATGACTACTCATTATCAAGCACCCGAAAATGAAGGAGAAGAAGGCAAAGAAACTCAGTCTCTCGAGACGGTAAACAGCATGACTCCGCTTTGGAAGAAGAATAAAAACGAAATCACCGAAGAAGAGTACAACGAGTTTTACAAGTCGGTATTTATGGACTACGAAGACCCGCTTAAAGTCATTCATATGTCGGCAGAGGGCGTAGTCGATTTTAAAGCGTTGTTGTTTATCCCAGCAAACGCTCCGTACAATTATTATTCAAAGAACTATGAAAAGGGCTTGAAATTGTACACAAACGGCGTGCTTATCGCCGATAAAAACAAAGACCTTTTGCCCGATTATTTCGGCTTTGTAAAGGGCATTGTAGACAGCGAAGTCGACCTCAATGTATCGAGAGAGACCGTTCAACAGTCTCGTCAACTCAAACTTATCGCAAGCAATATCGAAAAGAAGATTAAAAACGAACTTTCTTCTATGCTCGAAACGGATAGAGAAAAATACGAAAAATTCTACAAGGCGTTCGGACTTCAACTCAAATTCGGCTTGTACGAAAGTTGGGGCAGCAAAAAGGACGTTTTGCAAGATTTATTGATGTTCCACTCGGTAAAAGAGGACAAACTTGTCACGTTTAAAGAATACGTAAGCAAAATGAGCGAAGACCAGAAGTACATTTATTACGCAACGGGCAAGTCTGTTGACGGAATAAAACTTCTTCCTCAATGCGAAAAAGTGCTTGAAAGCGGGTACGATATTTTGTGCTTTACCGACGACGTAGACGAATTTGCTATCAAATTCCTCACAAAATACGACGAAAAAGAATTCCGTTCGGTATCTTCGAGCGACCTCGGTCTCAAAGAAGAGGAAACCGCTTATGAAGACGCAAAAGAAATCACCGATTTCATGAAAGACGCGCTCGACGGAAAGGTTGCCGACGTAAAAATTTCCACAAGACTCAAGTCTCACCCCGTTTGCATTTCGGCGCAAGGCGACGTGTCTGTCGAAATGGAAAAGGTACTCAATGCAAACCCCAACAAACAAATGGACGTCAAGGCGGAAAAAGTGCTTGAAATCAACGCAAATCACCCCATTTACGGCAAAATCAAAACTCTTTTCGAGACCGATAAAGACAAACTTAAAAATCTCACCAAGGTTTTGTATGCTCAAGCCCAACTTATCGAGGGCTTAACGGTAGAGAACCCCACCGAAATTACCGACGTAATTTGCGGTTTGCTTTCCGAATAATTTAAAAACGAGTTATATAGCGAACTCTTAATAAAAATTTTATTAAAAGCGCGCTGTGTGACAAAATATAAAAAAGTTTAAAAGTGCGCAGCCGCCTTTCGATTTTGAAAGGCGGCTGTATTTTTTATTAAATGAGTTTATTTATATTGCGGCATTTTATCTAATAAATTAAGACTTTTGGCAATTGTTAACCATTTATAGTTTTTGAAAGCACAATTATACAAATAACACTTGAAAAAACAAAACAAATAGTGTATAATTATAAGGCTTGTGAAGGCTTGTGGAGGAAATATGGAATTAAAAGGACTTAAAATAGCCTTTCTCGGCGACTCTATCACTTACGGAGTCGGCGTTGAGGATAGCGACAATATATTTGTAAACAGACTTAAAAAAGACGAAAAACTTAAAGAAACTTACAATTACGGCATCGGCGGCACGAGAATTGCCAGAAACCACAACGTTTCGCCCGTTACAGAGTGGGATTATTGCTTTTTAGACAGGGTAGACGAAATGAATTGCGACCCCGACGTAGTAGTCGTGTTCGGCGGAACAAACGACTTTGGTCACGGCGACGGCGGTTTGGGGAATATGAATTGTAGGGACGAATACAGTTTTTACGGCGCGTTACACTGCTTGTGCAACAAACTTATCGACAAGTTTACTTCAAGTCGCATAGTCTTTATTACGCCCCTTCACAGATTAAGCGAATACGAACCCGTAAACGAACTCGGCATTAAAAGAGAAGGCAACCTTAAAGCGTACGTCGAGGCTGTAAAAAACGTGTGCGAATATTATTCTTTGCCCGTACTCGATTTATACGCTACTTCGGGACTTCAACCGAAAGTGCAATCAATTAAAGAAAAATACTGTCCCGACGGACTTCACCCCAACGACTTAGGTCACGAAATATTGGCAAGCATGCTTGCGGGATTTTTAAAAACTTTGTAAACGACTATGAATATTTTAATCACGGTAAACGTAGCCTATTTAAAACATTTTTTGACTATGCTGCGCTCTATAGAAAGCAACACAAAAGGCGACTTTACGATATACGTTATCAGTAAAGACGTCAATGACGAGCATATTTCGGTGCTTAAAACGGGTCTTAATTACCCCGAAAGATTTACGTTTGTCTGCAAAAAAATCGACAGCGTTTTCCAAGGCAAAGCACCCGTAAGCAAAAAGTGGCCCGAGACCATTTATTACAGATTATTTGCGGGCAACATTCTTCCCGAAAGCGTCGATAAAATACTTTATCTCGATACCGACATAATCGTTTTGAAAGATTTAAACGAATTGTATTCCATGGACTTTGGCGGCAAAATTTTTATTGGCGCGACTCATACGTGCAAGTTTTTGCGTTGGTTTAACCAAGTGAAAAACCGCGCGCCGAAAAAATCTCCTTACTTAAATACCGGCGTACTTTTGATAGATTTAAACGGTTTGAGAAAAGTGCACAGCGACGAAAGGGTGTTCGGCTATATCAAAAAGAACTATCATCGTTTGTTTTTGCCCGACCAAGACGTTTTGCAAGGACTTTACGGCGACAAACTCGGCTTAATCGACTCGCATAAATACGGCTTGTCCGACAGACATATTACTTTAAACAATGCGTTCCACAAGACCAAAATCGACAAAAAATGGGTGGACGAAAATTGCTGTATTATCCATTATATAGGCAAAAACAAGCCGTGGAAAGGTAAATACAAAGGCTTTTTGAATAAATATTATTACGATTATTATATCGAAAAATTTTAACGGAATAATAGTGCAACAATAAAATAAAAATCAATCGGCGTTTTGCTTAAAAGGCAAAGCGTCTTTTTTAGTGCAATTTTTGCGTAAAAATTCAAATAATATAAGCGTTTTTACGTTTGCATATAAACCTCCGCCGTAAAATAAAAAAAGCGGTTTTGTGAAAAGCGTGTAAAAAATCGAATAAAAACAAAAATTTTACAAACAATTTTTAATGTTAAAACGTTATATATGTGTAAAAACAAAAACGAGTTGAATTTCAGCCGAAAAATGGCTTAAAATTCCGCTCGAAAACATAAAAACATAAAAACGATAAAAAGGAGATATACGATAATGAAATTTAATTTTTTAAAGAAATTCGCAGTGGCATTATGTTTAATCGTTCCTCTTGCCATAATGGCAACGGGTTGTACGCTCGTAGACACCGAAGCGAGAGTAAGCACTGTAGCCGAACTTAAAGACGCGATCACAAACGCGAAAGCGGGCGATAAAATTATACTCGACGCCGACCTCGTAATCGACGAAACGATAGTTATCGACAAAAACATAACTTTAGATTTAAACGGAAAAACGATATCGAACACTCAAGACGTTTGGTCCGATAAAAATTGGTCGCTTATAAGCATAACGAGCGGAGCGGAAGTTACGCTCGACGGTGACGGCAAACTTATCGCAAAGGAAAACGACTGCTACGGCATAGACCTTAAAGACGGCTCTAAATTGACTATCAACAGCGGTTATATCAACGGCAACGTACATTCCGTTTACGTTCTTGAAGGAACTTTGACTGTAAACGGCGGTAAGTTTGAAGTTCAACAAACTTATCCCACAGAAGGACTCGAGTACGAATTCGTACTCAATTGTTACGACGCAAATCGTGAAGCGGGTACGGCAAAAATCATCGTTTACGGTGGCGAATTCGTGAAATTCAACCCCGCAAACTGCAAGGCTGAAGGCGCAAATACAAACTTCGTTGCAGACGGCTACGTTTCTTACGCAAACGAAGACGGAACGCTTTACACCGTAGCAAAAGCAGAACAACAAGCGTAATAAATCCGCTTATAAAACGGCATTTGTATAATCAAAAAGCCGCTTATTAAAAAGGATATTATGCTTTAAAAACGACATTATACTAATAAAATCAACATATTTTCACCATTCCAATAAACAAAAAAGCCCGCGGGTAGGTATTCTATCCGTGGGCTTTTTTGTTGCATTATGTGTCGTGGTTAATCACGTATCGTAGTTGTGGTCGTCTTTAAAGGTTATACCCGAAGTTTTTTCGGGAAATCTATATAAATCTTTAGAAAGTTTTTTATTTGAAATTTTAAGTCTGAACGACAGCGGACTTTCGCCGAACTCGGTAGTAAACAGTTTGAAAAAGTTAGAGTAGTCCGAAAAACCCACCGCATAACAAATTTCTTTAAACGAAAGGTTGGTGGCGATAATCATTTCGCTCGCTTTTTTAAGTCTGAATTGCAACAAATATTTGTGCGGAGTCATACCGTAAGCGTCTTTAAAAACGTTTATCGTTTGGTTTTTGGATAAAAGCGAAATTTTAGTGAGTTTGTCAAGGGTGAGGGCGTCGCTGTAATTTTCCAAAAGGAAAGTTCTCATCTTTTCGGCGGTAGACGCGGTGTCGATACTTTCTTGCAAAGTGACTAAAATTTTATAAAAAATCAACTCGTATTTAAGTTTTTCGGCAGAGTAGCCCAGCGCGTTGAATTCTTCTATAAGCGACTGAATTTTTTTGCGGTCGAATCTGCCGCGAATGGGCAACGAGCCGCCTTTGCCGTAATGTCCCTTAAAATGCACGAAAAAGTAGTTCGGCTTGTCGCTTGGCAGCACTCCTTCTTGCAAAAGCCCGGGTTTTTGAATGTAATATTCGCCCTCTCGCAGTTCTACGGGCGTACCGTTTTCGGTAAAACGCAACACGCCTTTGCGCATAAGCAAAAGCACGCTCATATCGTAAATACGCGTGATATGATGCTCGTTTTCGGTGAATTGCCTATTCGAGCCGAAAATGAAATGCGGCATTTTTTCAAAACTTAAATAATCCATAAAAGAGCCTCCCGCAAAGAATAAAAATCGATATCCACCTTGACAAAAGAATATCACATAATTGTGATTTTTGCAATCATTTATGTGAGGATTACTATTGAAATGCAAAAATTGTTGTGATACAATAAATTTATAAAACAAAAAAAGGACGGGCAAATTATGAAAAAATTAATGACTTTCGTTATCGTTTTTACCTTAATGCTTACGTGCATAGGCGCGGCATGCGGCAAAGATTCCGGCGTGAAATTAGGCAAAGTTCAAAATATTAATTATAATGACGGAATTTTGACTTACGACGAAGTGCAAAACGCCGACGGTTACGACGTATTATTTACGCGCGACGGCGAAACTCTTTATCAAGATAAAATTCAAGACACGGCGATCGACACCGAAAGCCTCGGTTTAGAGGGTAGAATTATTTTTACCGTAAACGCCTATAAGGGCAGTAAAAAGGGTGAAAAAACCCAATATTCTTTTACGGCGTTAAGCACTTTCGGCGACGTTATTTTTGAAGCCGAAGACAATTTATACAATTTCGGCACGGGTAAAGCGCAGTCGAATTTCAGAAACAACAACATGGCGCACAAGGGCGCGTACGTAGGCGGTCTCGACGATGCGGGACACGGCGTATATATCAATTATCTTTGTCCTTTTGACGGCACGTACGACTTTACCGCTTATTATTTAAGAGAGTCCGAACTCGCTCATCACGACGTTTGGGTAAACGGCGAATATCAAACCAAATTCGTTTACACCGAAAACACGGGTTGGGGCGGCGCGACGTTCAACCCCGCAAACGTAACGGTTGAAATCACCTTGAAAAAGGGCTGGAACACAATATCCGTAATGAAAAACGGCGACGTAAGCGACAATTGGGGCGCGTTTGCCGAACTCGACTATTTCGTGCTTTCTGGCAACAGTCAAAAATACGACGCTCAAGAATTGACCGAAACTTACGGCGTAAGACCCGCTTATTACAGATTAGAAGCGGAAATGGGTTCGCCGAGGAAAAAGGACGCCGACAGCGGTTTGACCATGTGTAAAAATCCGTGCATTGCGGCAACTAACGGCGACAATTATTCCAACGGCTTTATCATGGGCGGAATAGAAAACACTTTCGACGGAGTAGAATGGCATTTCAATTCTCCCGTAAAGGCAAAATATTCCATTAAAATAGCATACGCCGCGGGCATATTCGACGGCAGCAAACAAGCAAGACCGAGTTTTATCGTCACTCAAGAAGAAGTTACGCCCGCCAAAAGCGTAGACTTTTACAATTACGATATCGTCACGATGAACGCGCTTGACTACACCGGTTGGAATAAAATAACCGTTGCCGAGCAAAGCGTCGAAATAACACTTGAAAAAGGTAAAAACTTTATTTATTGCGTCAAACTCGAAGAAAGCGGATTTTTCCAAATCGACTATTGCGATTTGACGTTTATTAGCGAAATCACGGAGTAAAATAATGCAGTTGCAAGATTTAAGTTATAAGTTAAATAATCAAAAAATCGATTTAAACACAAAAGAATTGGGAAATTTCCAAGTCAGCGCGGAAATTTATTCGTTTGAAAACGTTTACACCGCAAAAGAGGGAAGTTTTGCAAATAAAAACGGCATTTACTTTTCGGATAAAATTTTGTGGGGCGATACCGAGCCTACAAAAGGCAACCTTACCGTAGAGACGGTAAAGACAAACGACGGATATATAATCAAATCTCAAGCCAACCTCGACAGAGAAATCAGGGGCATTAAATTGAGGTTCGACAACCTTCCGCTCGGCGTGTTGATTTCCTCGGTTGACAGCGACAAGCAAGTGACCGAACACGGACTTTTAATCAACTATCCCGAGGGGTGGCGGTCTCCAACGAGTCCGCTTTTGGTGTTCGCGCTTGACGGCGGCGGGTACTTATACTTGCGCAGTCTCGACAAAACCGTAAACAAAAAAAGGTTTTTCATCAAAAAGTACGGCGACAAAATGCGTATCGACTTCGTGCAAGAAAACCACGGCGACAAGGTGACTACAAGTTATTGCGCACCCGACGTAGAGTGTGGTTTCGCTTTGAAAAAAGAAGAAATTTTCAAAAGACAAAGCGATTACATAAAGGAAATTTACAGTCTCGAAGATTACGAAACGAGCAGTATCGTGCCGAAATGGTTTAAAGATATTTCGCTTGTGGTAATAATGCATATGGAGGCGTTTACGGGTCATATTTTCCACACGTACGAAAGCGCGTATAAAGATATCGAAAAACTCTGCAATTTAATCGACGGCAAACGAATTTTGGTTTATTTTGCGGGTTGGGAAGGCAGATATTATTATAAATACGGCGATTACACCCCCGACGAAAGACTCGGCGGCGGCGAAAAACTTAAAGAGTGCGTGCAAAAAATTCAGTCGCTCGGCTGTAAAACCATGGCTATGTACGGCATGAACATAGTCAACAAATATTTACCGCCCGTAAAGGACATAATAGACGAAGCGGAATACGTCACCGCAAGCGGCGGCAGATTTCACTGCGGCTCGGTAAATTGGGAGGGCGGACAC
>CAKQKQ010000052.1 GCA_934249265.1 uncultured Clostridia bacterium
ACGAAATACAAACCTATTCCGATCGCTATCATAAGAAGAGATTGCGCTTGCGACGGCGAAAGACCCGCAATAAACGCGCCCCTGTCGTCACCTCTTAAATACTCGATTAAAAATCTGAAAATACCGTAACAAACGAGGTACAAACTTAAGTTGTGTTGAAAATTCTTTTTCATGTAAAGATATAAGCATACCCCGAAAAGAATAAACAAAAATGCCGCTTCGTAAAGTTGGGTCGGGTGAACGGGCGTGCCGTCATAACCGTAATACAACGAGTTTTTGGGGAAACTTACACCTAAAAAACTCGAAGTTTCTTTGCCGTAACAGCAACCCGCGAAAAAGCAACCTATTCTGCCGAAAGCATGCGCGATGAGTATGCAACACGGAAGTAGCGACAATATGTCTGTAAGTCTTGCTTTATATCTTTTGCGCAAAAGGAAATAAACGCCGAGGAAAAACGCCGCACCGCCGATAAGTCCGCCGATGAACGTTATTCCGCCGTTAAGCGAAAAGCCGCCCGCGGGGTTTTCGATATAGTTGTAAATTCCTTGATAAAGCGCGGCGGTGAAAAAGCCGAACATTATCGCGCCTATTCCGTCGTAAAAAAGAAAATCGACGAATCTGCTTTCGATATTTTTCTTTTTGGTGAAAACAAACAATACGATAAAGCAACATAAAATGCCTATCGCTATCATTACTCCGTACAAATGCACGTTTAAAAACAACGCTTTTGAATACATATTTACCTCTTTAACGGCACAGCCGTAAATGTTTTATAAACTGTTTTAAGTATATTTGCCGCAATTTAATTGTGGTTTTACATGAAAAAATTGTAGTTTTACACAAAAAATCGGCTTTGATAATCTCCATTTTTGGCAAAGCAAAGCAAAATACCGCCGCAAACGAGATTTAAACTTCTTATACATTATACCATTTATATAAATAAATTACAAGAAATTTATTAAAAATGCGTATGAAAATTTGCCGTATACGCCGCTTATTGCGCAATTTATAAAATCGACCTACAAAAAACGACTTTATTTTTATCTAAAACAAAGCGTTTTATCGTTTTTTAATCGGTAACTTTTTATTCGGCGAATCCTTTATTTGGCAAATCTTTTTAATCGGCAAACCGCAAGCCGCTCCAACGAATTTCAAAAATATAAACCACTCTTCAACTCTTTTTGTTATCAAACCGCAAGCCGCCACCATATTAAATTTGCATGTGTTGCAGAAAAACTATATTACCCCACGCGACAAAAACACATAAAAATAGTAGAAACAAAACTCCACACAAAACACTTAAAAAAGTAGAAACATAACCATGCGCCAAAATCACATAAAAAAGTAGAAACAAAATGAGTGATGTTCTTAGCGGAGAAATGATACATACTGCTAAATGCGAGCATCGCATTTGACTAGTCAAACACTCTATGGGTTAAGCCCAAACCCTTATTATGAGCATAGCGAATAACAAGGTTCTGCGAAGCAGGTTCTTATAACAGCGGAAAGAGCAAACACGCAAGGTGTCTGCTCTTTCCGCTGTTGGTTTAATGAAATCGTTGCATAGCAACGATGAAATCTTTACTTCGTTCAGATGAAATCCAAGGTCAAGCCTTGGATGAAATCAAACCCGTCTAACTTCATCCCTGCAAAGCAGGATTTCACCGCGATAGCGATTTCATCCACCATAGGTGGATTTCACCCGTGAAATACAGATTTGACTGCGTGATACTCCGTTAAGAGTATCACGCTAATCGCCGCCGCAATTTTTTTTATTAAATCAGTTTTTGTTGCCGTGAATCGGCGCGGGGATTTTACCGCCCCTCGAAATAAACTTTTCCGAAGAAAAACCGTTTACTTTCATTATAGGCGCACTGCCCAAAAGTCCGCCGAATTCAACCACGTCGCCCACGGTTTTGTTTGGCACGGGGATAATTCTCACGGCGGTGGTCTTGTTGTTTACCATACCTATAGCCGCCTCGTCCGCAATTATAGCCGAAATCGTAGCAGCCGAAGTGTCCCCCGGGACGGCAACCATATCTATACCGACGCTACACACCGCAGTCATCGCTTCGAGTTTGTTCAAAGTCAAACTGCCGCACTTTACGCCGTTAATCATTCCGTCGTCTTCACTTACGGGAATAAACGCACCCGAAAGTCCGCCTACCCTTGAAGACGCCATAATTCCGCCTTTTTTCACCGAGTCGTTTAATATAGCGAGGCACGCCGTTGTGCCGTGAGTGCCTACTTTTTCAAGACCCATTTCTTCGAGAATACTGCCCACGCTGTCGCCGACAACGGGCGTCGGTGCTAACGACAAATCGACTATGCCGAATTCCGCATTTAACCTTTTCGACGCTTCTTTAGCGATAAGTTGACCCACCCTCGTGATTTTGAAAGCGGTCTTTTTAATTATTTCGGCAACTTCGGAAATATCCGCTTCGGGATGTTCCTTAAGTGCTTTATAAACTACGCCCGGACCGGAAACGCCCACGTTTATAACTCTGCCGCCCTCGCCAACGCCGTGGAATGCGCCCGCCATAAACGGGTTGTCCTCGACAGCATTGCAAAACGCAACGAATTTAGCGCAACCGAAACCGTCTCTGTCCTTTGTCAAATCGGCGGCTTGTTTTATTATTTCTCCCACAAGTTTTACCGCGTCCATATTTATGCCCGCCCTCGTCGAGCCGACGTTTACGGACGAACAAAGTATATCCGTTTCGGCAAGCACTTGCGGAATGGATTTTATAAATCTTTCTTCATATTCGGTCATGCCTTTTTGTACGAGCGCGGTATAACCGCCGACGAAATCTACGCCGACTTCCTTTCCCGCCTTGTCTATCGCCTTGGCAATTTCGACTTCGCCGCCGCAAAAAGGCGCACTGATCAAACTTACGGGAGTGACCGATAATCTTTTGTTGACGATAGGCACGCCGTACTCTAACGACAAATTGTTTGCGGTGGAAACGAGGTCTTTCGCACTTTTGCAGATGTAATCGTACACCGCTTGCGCCGTTTCTTTTGCCGTACCCCTGATGCACGGAAAAAGAGAGAGACCCATAGTGACCGTCCTTACGTCGAAATGGTCTTTGGTGACCATGTTTACACTTTCTAAAACGTCAATGCTGTTTATCATAAATCAAACGGTATACATGGCGTTGTAAATATCTTCGTGCTTTAAATAGATTTCAACGCCTATCTCCTTTCCTACTGTATTGAATTTTTGCACGAGCCCGTCAAGCGGCGTCTTGCTTTTACTTATGTCAACGACCATTATCATTGTAAAATTGCCTTGTATAACGGTTTGACTTATGTCTTCTATGTTTACGTTTTCTTCTGCAAGCAACGCGCTTACTTTTGCGATTATTCCGGGTTTGTCTTTGCCTATTACCGTCAAAATTGCCTTCATTTGTCGCTCCTTTATTAAAATTAATCTTTTGCCTTTAATGTTTTTGTTTTTTTATCAAGTTTTATCGAGCCGTCTTTTTTTCGAGCCGTTTTTAGCCGAAAACCGATTAACAACTCGGTTGCGTTTCGGTTGTCTTAAAAAAGACCCGTGATTTTTCCGTCTTCGTCAACGTCTATCTTTTCCGCCGCGGGAACTTTAGGCAATCCGGGCATCGTCATAATGTTGCCCGTAAGCACCACTATAAAGCCCGCGCCCGCCGAAACTTTTACGTTTTTAACCGTCACTTTAAAGCCCGTCGGCGCGCCGAGTTTGGTCGCGTCGTCCGAAAAACTGTACTGCGTTTTCGCCATACACACGGGCAATTTGTCATACCCGAGCGCGGTGAGTTTTTGAATTTCTTTGCTCGCCTCGGGACTGACGATTATGCCGTCTCCGCCGTAAATGCGACGTACGATTGCTGTAATCTTGTCCTCTATACTGCCGTCGAGCGAGTAAGAATACTCGAAAGCGTTGTCTTTTTCGGTGAGCGAAACGACCTCTTTCGCAAGTTCGATACCACCGTTGCCGCCGTCTGCCCAAACGGTTGAAAGCACGGTGTTTACGCCCAACTTTTTACATTTTTCTATTACGAGATTTACTTCCGCGTCGGTATCGGTCGGGAAACGGTTGACAGCCACCACGCAAGGAAGTTTGTATACGTTTACAATATTAGACACGTGTCTCAACAAATTGGGTAGACCCTTTTCAAGCGCGTCTAAATTTTCGGTTGCGAGGTCGGTTTTTGCCGCGCCGCCGTGCATTTTAAGTGCCCTAACGGTCGCCACCACGACCACCGCCGAGGGTTTAAGTCCCGCCATCCTACACTTTATATCGAGGAATTTTTCCGCGCCGAGGTCTGCGCCGAAACCCGCCTCGGTAATACAATAATCGCCGAGTTTCATCGCCATTTTAGTCGCAATAACCGAGTTGCAACCGTGCGCAATGTTTGCAAAAGGTCCACCGTGAACTATTGCGGGCGTTCCTTCGAGCGTTTGCACGAGATTCGGTTTTAACGCGTCTTTAAGCAATGCCGTCATCGCGCCGACCGCTTTTAAATCGCCGGCAGTCACGGGCTTGTCGTCGTAAGTATAAGCAACGACTATTTTAGAAAGCCTTTCTTTTAAATCGGTAATCGAACTTGCAAGACAGAAAATAGCCATAATTTCCGAAGCGACAGTGATGTCGAAACCGTCTTCTCTCGGCACGCCGTTTGCCTTTCCGCCGAGTCCGTCAACGATAAAACGCAACTGTCTGTCGTTCATATCTACGCAACGCTTCCACACGATTTTTCTAACGTCGATACCGAGCGAATTGCCTTGTTGAATATGGTTGTCGAGCATAGCCGCAAGCAAATTGTTGGCCGCGCCGATAGCGTGAAAATCGCCCGTAAAATGAAGATTTATGTCTTCCATAGGCACGACTTGAGCATAACCGCCGCCCGCCGCGCCGCCTTTTACGCCGAATACAGGACCTAACGACGGCTCTCTTAAAGCGACAACCACGTTTTTGCCTATTTTTTTAAGTCCGTCGGCAAGACCTATAGTGGTGGTCGTTTTACCCTCTCCCGCGGGGGTGGGCGTAATCGCCGTGACAAGCACAAGTTTTCCGTCCTCGTTTTTGCTGTCTTTAAGCAAAGATAAATCTATTTTTGCCTTATAATTTCCGTATTGCTCGATATAGCGGTCGTCTATGCCCGCCGTTTTCGCTATTTCCGAAATGTGTTTCATTTTGCATTTTTGCGCAATTTCTATATCTGTCAAGTATGCCATTTTTAAGTCCTCCTCATATAATTTATTCGCATAATTCACTTGTGTTTTGCCCGAATATTTTGCGTTGTCGAACAAAAGATTTTATCGAGACTATTTGTTTTTCGTGGTTGAGACTATTTGTTTTGTCTCATAGAACCGACTTATTTCGCCAGAACCAAACAAAATTTTTTACTGCTCAAATAACCGTAAAAATTTAATAGTAATTGAAAATAATTATATAACGGAAAACGGAATGTTGTCAATAGTTTGTTGTATCAAACAAGTCTCATATATGCTCGCCGTGTCCGCTCTATTCAAATATTTTCACCCCTATATTAATTTGTTTTGAACGCTTTTTGCGTAGTATTCCTCTTAAAATATGGTTGTTTTGGGTCGATAATGGTCAATTTTACGCAATACGTATGCCGTAAACGCGACAAAATATATAAAAATCACCCCACGACCGACCGATTAAATTTACATAACAAAAAGAGAAAACACAACTATGTCACAAGCATATTTGCAAGTCACACCGATTAAAAAATATATATTCACGCCAAGGCTTTTAAAAAATAAAAAAATATATATTCACGCCAAGACGTATGAAAAATAAAAAGATTTACACTTATACCAAGGCTTTTGAAAAATAAAAAAGCGTGACGCAATATCACGCTTGATTTATTATGTTTACTAAATTTATTTATAAGTTTATTCGGGCTTGCCGAGCACGGGTACGTCGTTTACCCAAGTAATCTCTTGCACCCTTGAATCTGCGGAAGACCAGCCGTATTTTTCGTCTTCGTTGAAAGCGTGATATACCATGTAAGTTTTTCCGTCTTTATCGAAGAACGAACAGTGCCCGGGACCTTTTATGTCTTTAGTTTTTTCAAATTGACAAGTAGGCACTTTTACCCAATTTGCGGCGTTTAAAATATCTCCGCCTTTAAAATCGAGTCTACCGAGACAATAATCGTTGCACCAACTGCCCGAAGCCGAATATATCAAGTAAATTTTGCCGTTTTTAGTCAAGAAAACAGGTCCTTCGTTTACGTAAGGTCTGCCGAGTGTGCCGTTTGCACCGTTGAGTTCCCACTCGAGAGTCGGCGTGGAAACAAGCACTCTTTTGGAAGAAATTGTAAACGGGTCGCTCATTTCGGCAATGTAAATGTTTTGCATAGTGTTGATATCGCCTTCCCAACCCGACCAAGCGAAATACAATTTGCCGTCGTACTGCAAAACAGTGCCGTCGATCGCCCATTTGTCGGTGGAATCGGTAATTTTACCGCCCATTTTGTAAGGTACTTGCGGGTCTGCGCTGTCGTTATACAACACGTACATTCTGTGGTTTGCGTTGTCGCCGTCATCGCAAGCGACGTAAATATAACACTTGCCGTCGATAATATGCAATTCGGGTGCCCACAACTCTTCGCTATAACTTTTTCCCTTTTCGGGGGTATAAACGAAATGGTCGGCAACGGTTGCCAAATCTTCTATATTTTTCGCTTTGTTCACGCAAATGCCGCCACCGTGCGAATAACAATGGTAAAAATAACCGTCAAGATAAAAAATCCAAGGATCTCTCGTCCTACCTAAAGAATGGTCGATTAATTTCATACTTTTCCTTCCTTTTGTAATATATTAATTGTCTGCGCCGTTCACCCTAAAACACTAACTAAAGCGGATATTTTATAATATAAGAAATTGGAAACTTGCTTGCAAGGATTTACAATTTCGCATATTACAATTTGAGTTGCAATAAAAATTTTTATTTTTATTGCGGTTTGCGTAAGCAAACGTAAAATTTAGTGAAGATAAATTTTACAAACGAAAATTATAATATAAGATAATACAAAATTCCTTTTCATTTTGGAAACTTGCTTGCAAGGATTTACAATTTCGCATATTACAAACTTAGAAGTGCAAAAATTTTATATTTTTGCTTAAGTCCGCAAGGACTTGAAAGATTTTGACTTTAGTCAAAAGATTTACTTCTTATAGTTTATGCCTATTTACCGCTCGAAACACAAGCGCGCGACAATAATTTGTTATATTTTAATAATCTAATATATCTGTATTTAATTTAAACCCTAATTTCAATTATATCATTTTTTTAGTCATTTTACAACCAAAAAACGATAATTTTATTTGTAAAACCAAATCAAAACACAATTTAGATTGTAATTTCATTTTTTAGCATCGATTTAAAAGCGTTTAAAACACGTCTAAACTGCCCTTTTTGACGATTTTACGCAATACGTATGCCGTAAACACGGCAATACCGCCGACAACACCACATTGCAAATACTGCATAGCCGCCAATAACAGTATGCAATAAACGCAATAAAGCCGCCTTTAAATATCGATATTAAAGTCGTAAAAAAGGTTTCCGCGAAAACAAGCGGAAACCTTTTAATATAATTCAAAAATTATTTCTTTTTGCCTTTTTTCTCGTTTGCTGCCCTAATGGAAGCGGCGATACCCAATTCGTTTTCCTTTTCGGGAATGTAAGTCTTTGTACCTACGCCGTCAAGGATAGAATCTTCGGTTTCTTTATCGAAGAGGTGGCAATGCAATACGTCGAGCGCAAGAGTAATCTCTTGTCCTCTTTCGGTAGAAGTTCTACTGCTTACCTTTGCAACCATGCTTGTCTTCTTGCTGCCTACAAGTGCTTCGATATCGTCGTCCGCAGTGGACTCGTTGGCAAACATACAGTAAAGCAACGTTTCCGCGCCGAGTTTTTCAACGACGTCAACTTTAACTTTCAACAAGTTTTCGCTTGTCTTTGACTTAAATTCTTCGTCGTCGTGCATATCTTCGGGTCTGATACCGAATACGACCGCTTTGCCCGTATTGAGGTACTCTTCAAGACCCAAAATCTTATCGGACTTATTCTTGGGAAGAGCAATCTTGTGACCGTTGAACTCGATGAAAACCTTGTCCTTCGTACCGGTCAAAACGGCGTCAAAGAAGTTCATTTGAGGAGAGCCGATGAAACCTGCAACGAAGAGGTTTGCGGGGCAATCGTAAAGGTTTTGCGGAGTATCTACTTGTTGAATAAGACCGTCCTTCATTACGACGATACGAGTACCCATCGTCATAGCCTCGACTTGGTCGTGCGTAACGTAGATAAACGTAGTTTGAAGTCTGTGGTGAAGTTTTGTAATTTCAGTTCTCATTTGAGAACGGAGTTTTGCGTCGAGGTTGGAAAGAGGTTCGTCAAGAAGGAATACCTTGGGTTCTCTTACGATTGCTCTACCGAGCGCAACTCTTTGTTTTTGACCGCCTGACAAAGCCTTGGGCTTTCTTTGAAGATAAGTCTCGAGACCGAGTATTCTTGCAGCCTCTCTTACTCTTTCGTCGATTTCTGCCTTGGGCATTTTGCGGAGTTTAAGACCGAACGCCATATTGTCGTAAACGGTCATGTGCGGATACAACGCGTAGTTTTGGAAAACCATGGCTATATCTCTGTCTTTGGGTTGAACGTTGTTCATAAGTTTTCCGTCGATATACAATTCGCCGTCGGAAATTTCCTCGAGACCTGCAATCATACGAAGCGTGGTAGACTTACCACAACCGGAAGGACCTACGAAAACGATAAACTCTTTGTCTTGAATATCCAAAGTAAAATCCGTAACGGCAACGACGCCTGACTGATAAACTTTGTATATATCCTTTAATAATAAACTTGACATTTATCGGATTCCTCCTAATCATATTTATGGTTATATTGTAACCTATTTGCGCGACAATTTCAATAGCAAAAGCAACAAATTTTTGCCCTTAAATTATATATATTGCACAAATTTTATGTTTTTCGTACCCTTTTTGCCCATTTTTACCCCTTTTTGAGTCTCTAAATTTAATTTTCACAAAACAACTATTGTATTTTGTGCAATAATTTGATATAATTTAATAACAAACAAATCGCATTTAATGCGCAAGCAAATCGCGCGAACGAATTTAAACAAATTTAAACCGACAAACAAAACGCAATTAAATCCGATTTAAAAAAAACAATTTACACAGCCGATTAAAAAGGCAA
Organism: uncultured Clostridia bacterium; assembly: GCA_934249265.1. Classification (GTDB taxonomy): domain Bacteria; phylum Bacillota; class Clostridia; order Christensenellales; family Borkfalkiaceae; genus CAKQKQ01. The sequence continues at coordinate 9,239 of CAKQKQ010000052.1, forward strand.
AAAACGCTGCGCAAATTATTTTACAAACAAAGCATAATTAAAAACGGTTAAAACATTATTATATAACGGAGGGAATTTAATGGATATCAACAAAGTATCGCCGAGAGATTATCTCAACACAAAACATTTACTTTCGCTGTCTTCAACCGAAAGCGACGACATTTATACTCTCGTAAAAAAATCTAAAGAAATAAAACTTCGCAGAAAAGCGGGAGAAAAATTTTCTTCATTGAGCGGCAAAAACATAGTTTCGCTCGCAAAAAAATCTTACGTTACAAACAGACTCGCATTTGAAATGGCGGTGCAAAGTTTGGGCGGCAACGCGTATTCCGTTTCGCTTACGGGCGCGGAAATCGAGGAAATTTTAAAAGACGTCGATACTTTCCGCTCTCTTCCCATGCTGGGCGTTTCGGCGGTTGTCGTAAACACAGCCATTACCGAGGACGCCGAACTCATCAAAAGCATCACCTCCGTGCCTATTATCAACACGATCGCGTGCAACCATTTAGCCGCTCTTTTGACCACGTGGGAAAAGAAAAACAAACTTTCCGATTTAAAAATGGCAATTGTCGGCAAATACGGCAAAATGCAAAACTCTCTCGTAAGCGGCGCGGTTAAGTGCGGCATGACGGTAAACATTGTAAGCACGACTTGCCGTCCCGACGAAGAATTTTTGGAAACTTGCAAACTTTACGGCGACGTATATCATTATAACAACCTTAAAGAAGGAATACACGGCGCAGACGTTGTGTACGTGCTTAAAGACAGCGACGGAATGTGCATAGATAAAGACAACATTTGTTACGCTGCGGAAGACGCAACGGTAATCGCATCAAACCCCGTGGCGAGGGATATTTCGGTATCGTCGGAAATACTCGACGGCGAACACGCAGCCGTTGCCGAACAAACCGAAAACCTACTTTACGTAGAACAAACCGTGCTTTCAATGCTCCTTAAAAATAAATAACCTTCGACATTTTAAGTTGCGCTATTTAATCGACGCATTAGATTACTTTGTGTAAAATTAAAGCACAATAAAATCATAATAAAATAAACTAAAAAGAATATTTTTTAATTGATTTATTGCCATATATTTAGCCTCCTCTTGTGCCAACCGAGCGAGGGTGACACGCGGTACGCGTGACGGAGGGATTGTAAAGACAAATTTCAATAAAAATCTAAATAATAAAAATAAAGACAATATTAAAGCCGTCGGGAATAAATCTCAGCGGCTTTTTAAATGCTTAAATTGTTTATTTTGTGATTTTTAAAATCTTTATATTATAATTAAAAACGTTCAATATAAATTCAAACGCTCAACGCAACTTAAATCACTTGAAAAATTTAACAACGCTAAATTTTTATAAAAAAATCCGCGATTTTGCAAATATTAAGCGCAAAATTATAAACGTAAATTATTTAGTTATGTTTACCGATAATTTGCCGTTTTCCACTTTCATTTCGTCCATTCTGAAAGTGCGAGTATCGACGTCCTTCTTTTCTTCGCCGATCGTTCTGCCGTGATAGAAAATGTAATATTTCCCGTCGTGATAAAGCACGCTGTTATGCCCCGTGCCCTCTACAAATTCGTTTTTCCTCACGAGCGGCGCATAAGTGTTTTCGTCGGGATATTTTTTGAAATTCAACTTTCTTAAATCGTCGGTTTCGCCCTTTGCCGTAGCATAACCGATGAAATAAGTCTCCTTTTGATAACAAGAGCCGCTGTACATTAAATAATGCCAATCGCCGTCTTTAAAGTAAAACGCACCCTCTATCGTGTACCAATGTTGACCCTTTTTAAAACGGTCTTTTTCAAACAACTCTTCGTCGAGCGAAGGTCTCACCACCGAAACGGGCTTGCCTTCGACGTGAAGCGGGTCGGTCATTTTGTCGAGGAGAATATAAGTCCCCGCCCTAACGGGTGCGTCCCAGTCGTTGTTGCAGTAGAAAATATAAAGTCCGCTGTCGGTATTTACCACGTGAGCGTCGATAGAAAACGGCGGCAACAATTCGCAGCAGAACTTCCATTCGCCCTCCGGCGTGTCAGCCACGGCGACTTGTAATCTTTGCGTATGCACGTCCGTTTCACCCTCTTTCATCGAGGAATAATACATATAATATTTGCCTTGATAATACAATACCGAAGGCGCCCAATATTCCTTTTCGCCCTCTCTTTTATAGCATAATCCTAGATATTCCCAACCTTTGTCGATATAATCGCTTCTGTAAAGTTGAACGCCTTGAGAATGAGTCGCATAAACGTAAAACTTGCCGTTTGCCTCGATTACGTAAGGGTCGGCTTGTCCTTCGGGAGCAATGTCGTTGGGTCTTCTGACGTATAAATCCATATTTCCTCCTAAACCGTTGCGGTTTTGTTTTTAACTCACACATTGTAACATAAACCTTAAACTTTTGCAATATTTTTGCGTAATTTTAATAGGTTTGAAGTAAAAACGGCGGTTATATGCGCGCTTTTATATATTCGCATATGCGCAACCGAGCAAAATTTAACGCGTTTTACCTTATAAAAATTTCTCAATGCGCATAAAACCACGACAAAACGCTTGACAAATAATCGGCGCGGAAATATAATAAACACGAATTTAATATTTGCCGAGGGGTGCTTAAATTTTTTAGGCTGAGATTATACCCTTTGAACATGCTCGGATAATACCGAGAATGGACCAGAGACTGCTATTATACCCCTCCTTTTAGGAGGGATTTTTTATTTTCTTAAAGTCTAATACTCCACCTTGAGCAAAAAGGAGAAATTATGATTTTTGAAAAACTCACTTTGCAAGGCATCGACCAAAAGCAATTGAAACTTATCATTGCCGCTTTGGCTTCGTTCAGCCTTTACCTCACGATCGCGCTTGCGGTTTGTATTACGGTTGCCGCAGTAATTGTGTACAAAACCAATAAAGACGGTATGCAACAATTTGCCAAAAAGGCAGTAAACGTCGTGTTCGGTTACAGCGTTGCGCTTATTGCCGTGTTCTTATTTTTAAACATTTCGAGGTCGATTCTTAAAGAAGAAATTTTGACCCCCTATTATTGGTTCTTGGCATTTGCCGCTGTAGGAGCAATTCTTTTGGCGGTCGGTTACGTTTTAAACAAAAAATGTCCCGAAATAAAGAAAATTTACAACATTTGCGCTCTTGCCGCAATGGCAATATTCGCGCTTTTGCTTATAATTTTTATAAAAGGCGATTCTTACTACACTCCGTCAAACAAGGCGTTGTTCTATATTCTTTCCGCAATTCTTTGCGTGGTGATTTTCGGCGGAGCGTTCTTCTTCAATAAAGAAAGCGAAAACAATGCAAAATACGTCACTTATGCGGGCGTATGTATCGCAACTTCTTACGCTTTGTCTTTCGTAAAGTTTTTGCAAATGCCTCAAGGCGGTTCGATTACCCTTGCAAGTATGTTGCCGCTTATGTTGTTTGCATATAAATTCGGCACTAAAAAAGGCGTGCTCGCTGGCTTTATTTACGGACTTTTACAACTTATTCAAAACCCCGTAATTTATCACCCGTTGCAAATGTTTATGGACTATATGGTAGCGTTTTCCGCATTGGGTCTTACGGGAATGTTTAGAAAATTTAACTTCCTTAAAGACAACGACGTAGTAAAATTTGCACTCGGCGCGTTTGTTGCCGGCACGCTTAGATATCTTTGCCACGTAGTAACGGGCGTTTACGTGTTCTACACTTGGGCGCAAGAAGGATACAGCGCGGTTGCTTGGGGCTTTGTTTACAACGCTTTCGTTTACGTAGATTTGGCTATTGTTTTGGTTGTCGGTTGCCTTGTTCTTTTAAACAAATCCTTTAAAAACCGCTTTTTATACAACGACTGATTTTAAATAATTGATTTTAATAAAGCGATTTAAACTATCGGTCGATTTTATTTTAAACGTTAAAACTATTAGATTTTAATTAATTAATTTGCACACATTTAAAAAATAAAACTTCAATTTATTTCACAATATTTATTTTAAATAAAGTAATTGATTTTATTTAAAACGTTAAAATCATTAGGTTTTAATTAACTAATTTTGCACACCCAACCCCTTAACATAACCCCTTTAAAAAACAACCCCTCGACTTTTGTTGAGGGGTTGTTTTTTTGTCCTTTAATTTTTTTTCAACCTACTC
>CAKQKQ010000053.1 GCA_934249265.1 uncultured Clostridia bacterium
CTATATATTTTTGGCGTAAAAAGGTGCGTTTTTGGCAAATAAAAGGCAAATTAAGGATAAATTTGAGCAATTATTGTCTATAAATAATATTAAATTATTGACTTGAAATTAGTAATGTGTTAAAATAATACAAGGTGTTTAATATGAAATTCGATAAAACAAACCTCGTACTCGTTACGGACGAGAAACAAAGATTATACTTTTTAGGATATCACAGCACCGACGGTTACGTCGTTTTGGAAAAAGACAGTATCACGCTTGTGATAGACAACAGATATTTTCACGCCGCACAGCAACTTTTATCGCCGAAGGGCATTAAAGTGGTTTTGGGCGCGGATTACACTTACCTTAAAGAGAGAATAAACGCTTTAAAAACGGACACCGTAGGCATCGACTTTGACGTAACCACCGTTAGGGATTGCCAAAAGGTTGAGGCTCTCGGGGTAAAGGCGGTTGACGTTGCGGCTGAAATTAAAGAGTGCATGCTTGTAAAACGTCAAGACGAACTTGACAATATTGCGGTTGCGTGCGACATTGCAGAAAAGAGTTTCAACGATATTTTGCCGCTCATTAAAAAGGGCGTAACCGAAAGGGAAATCGCAAACGCGCTTGAATTTAATTTTAAAAAGTACGGCGCAAGCGGAACTTCTTTCGATACTATCGTTGCGTTCGGCAAAAACGCGGCTATACCTCATCACGAAACGGGTGACGATAAGTTAAACGACGACGAGTGCGTGCTTATCGACTTCGGTTGCGTATACAAAGGCTACTGCTCGGACATGACGAGAACGATGTTTTACGGTCAACCTTCAAAAGAATTTCTCGATGCGTACAACGCCGTTTTAAAGGCGAATTTAAAGGCTTTAGATGAAATAAAAGAGGGTATGACGGGCAAGCAGGCTGACGCGATTGCGCGTGACGTATTGCGTGAAAGTGGCTATGACGGGTACTTTACACACTCTTTGGGGCACGGTATCGGCGTAAACATTCACGAATTCCCGAGACTTTCTCCCCGTTCTGAAGACGTGCTTAAAAATAACATGGTATTCTCGGACGAGCCCGGCGTATATTTCAACGACAAGTTCGGCATAAGAATAGAAGACAGTTGTTATATGAAAGACGGAAAAGTCGTATCGTTTATGAAGACGACTAAAGAATTGATTTTGTTACCGCTTAAATAAGGCGAGTGAGTGATATTGTGTGCGTTTGCTTTAAAGGCGAGCGCGAATATAAAGTGCGGCATATAAAGTAAGCCGCGACGCATTAAGGATTTATCAATTTGGGAAAAATTGAACTATAATAAACGTATTTTTTACAGGAGATTTATTTTATGGTATTAGCAGGCGATTTGAGAAAAGGCGTTACTATCGAGTACGACGGAAAAATTTACACTGTTGTAGAATTTTTGCACGTAAAACCCGGTAAAGGCGCAGCATTTGTAAGGACGACTCTTAAAAACGTAGTCGACGGAAAGGTTTTGCAAGTTACGTTCAACCCCACCGAAAAGTTTGAAAACGCCGTTATCGAAACGAAGAAGATGACTTATTCGTACAACGACGGCGATTTGTACTATTTCATGGACGACGAATTCAACATGATTCCGCTCAACCACGACCAAGTAGAGGACGCCCTTCAATGGATTAAAGAAAACGACCCCGTTACGGTTAAATTTTACAAAGGAAACGCATTCTCTGTCGATTGCGAAAACTTCGTCGAACTTCTCGTTACCGAGGCAGAACCCGGCGTTCAAGGCAACACCGCTACAAACGCAACCAAGAGAGCAAAACTCGAGACGGGCGTTGAAATTCAAGTACCTATGTTTGTCAACGAAGGCGAAACCATCAGGGTTGACACCAGAACGGGCGAATATATGGAGCGTATTAAGAAATAATTTAGTTGTTTGACAAATTAATTATGCCCGAAGACTTTGCGTCCTCGGGCGTTTTTATATCCCGAAATTTTTGTAAATTACGGCGGCGGATATTTATGCTTGGCGGCTTGTCGCGGGTATTGCTTGCTGTATTGTGGCTTGTGGGGCTTGCTGTATAAGTAGTGCAAGGCGGTTTATGTTTGTGTGACTTACTAAGTGTGGCGGCTGTTTGTTGCGACTTGCTGTTTTTATTTGCGGCGTGCTGTTTAAGCGGTACACGGCGAAGTTTTGTGTGCGGCTTGTTGTGAGCAAACTTATAGAGTATAACTATTGTTGTGTTTAATGCGGCTATGTTTGGTGGTTGCGGAATGTATGAGCGGCGGTATATTAATTGTGTTATATAATTGTTGCGCCGCTTGAAAATTTGGGGTTAAAAAATTTTATTTCATCGTGAGGTTGTATGAACGTATTGGTTACGGGCGGCTCGGGCGGTATAGGCGAGGCGATTTGCCGCAAGTTTTTTAAAGAAGGACATAAGGTGATTATCGGGTATTGCAAAAGCGAAGAAAAAGCCCAAGCCTTAGCAAAAGAGATAAACGGTTTTGCCGTAAAAGCGGACGTAAAAAATCAAGCCGAAGTGCGTGAAATGTTCGACTTTGCACACAACGTATGCGGTAAAGTTGACATTTTAATAAACAATGCGGGCGTTGCTTTAAGGCAAGGTTTGTTTTTCGACGTTACCGAAGAAGATTTTGACAAGGTGTTTGACATCAACGTGAAAGGCACGTTCAACTGTTGTAAATATGCCGTGCACGACATGCTTCAATCGGGTAAAGGTTCGATAATTAACGTGTCAAGCATTTGGGGTATATACGGCGGCTCGTGCGAGGCGGTGTATTCGGCATCTAAAGGGGCGATAAACGCTTTTACGCTCGCTCTTTCTCAAGAACTCGAAAGCGCGTCTATCACGGTAAACGCGGTTGCACCGGGAATGGTCGATACCGCAATGAATTCACATTTGACAAAAGACGAAATAGAAGAATTTGTCCGTTCTACCGAAAGAGGGTGCATGATTACGCCCGAAGAAGTTGCGGAAAAAGTGTATTCGCTCGCATTAAGCGGAAAAACGGGCATTATCGAGGAGGTTTGACATGAAAATTAAAGAAAGAATGGATAAAGGCTTGTGTTATCAAGAATTCGGTTTTTTTAAGGACGAACACAAGCAAGAAGGCGAGCAGTTGGAAAAACAACGAATGGCCGCCAAAGATTTGCAATTCAAGTACAACAGTACCATGCCTTCGGACATGGAAAGTAGAAATAATTTAGTAAACGATATGTTTAAAAGCGTGGGCAAAAACGTGTTTATCGAGCCGCCCGTGCATCTTTCTTACGGTGTAAATACAACGCTCGGAAACAATTTTTATTCAAATTTTAATTTGACGATAGTAGACGACGGCGAGGTGTTTATCGGCGACGACGTAATGTGTGCGCCAAACGTTGTGATATCGGCTACGGGACACCCCGTGTACTATAAATACAGAAAATCGGGCGCGCAATTTTCTCTTCCCGTAAAAATCGGCAACGACGTGTGGATAGGCGCAAACGTGGTGATTTTACCCGGGGTGACTATCGGCGATAGGTCGGTTATAGGCGCGGGCAGTGTGGTGACTAAAGACGTGCCGAGCGACGTTATTGCGGTGGGAAATCCGTGCAAAGTTTTGAGGAAAATCGACCAAACGGATAGAGAATATTTCAAGAAAAACCACAAAATCGACGATGAATTTTTGCAAGATTGCGAAGAATTTTGCAATAAAAACGATATAAAATAGAGGTTTTTGCGTAATATTTAGGTCGATATATTGATGTCGGTGTATTTAGGTTAATCGATGCGCGAAATTGTAATAAAAACGGGAGAAATTTTATGTCTGAAAAAACTAAAAATGTCTTGTACGGCGTTGTCGTTGCGCTGTTAAATGTGGCGATGGCGTTGTTTACGGTGTTGAATATAATAACTTGGGTTTCGGTAAACGACATAATTTTTTTGTTTGTTTTTTCAAAAAGTTTATGGATAGTGTCGCTTATGACTTTGGTTTTTCATATCGGCAAACTATTCGATTGGTTTTATGAGAAAGTTGGTCCGCGCGTCAGCAGTGGAAGATATGAAATTTTTTCTACTTCTCGATATCTTTTGCCCCCGAATAAGGCGTACAAAAGACTGAAATGCGCCAACGTGGTATTGCTGCTTATTTCCATAACGATGGAACTGATAGTGTTTTTAATTAAATAGGCTTTAAAAATTTTAAGCGTTATGCGAGCAAAATTGCCGCATAACGCTTTTTATGTTTTTTTATGTGAAGTATTGCATTTTTAAATAGCCTTTAAAATTGGTTGACTTATAGTTTCAATAATGGTATACTGTAAGTATACTAAATATAATACGAGTATCAAAATAGGAAAAGAAAGTAAAAATAAGAGAAGGGAAGAGAAAATAAACAACGGAAAAGAGAAAATAAAGAAAAAATAAAAAAACGTAAGAGAAAATAAAGTAAAAATAAAGAAAAAATAAAAAAACGAAAGGAAATAAATAAAAAATTAAAACAATAAGCGAGGGTAAAAATGGGAAGAGAGAATAAAAAAGAGGCGGTGGCGGCTTTAAATAGAGAGCAAATTTTAATTGCCGCCGAAAAATTATTTTTAGAAAAAGGTTTTGATTTTACGACGATAGAGGATATTTCAAACGAGTCGAAGTACAGTAGGCGGACAATTTACGCTTATTACGAAAGCAAAGAAGATATTTTGCACCACATTATCGAAAAAGGCTTGATTTTGCTGAAAAACGACATAGAAAACGCGGTTAAAAGCGGCGATGATTTCGTCTCGACGTATAAAGAAATTTGTTCAGCATTGGTAAAATATCAAACGGAATGTCCGCAGTCTTTGGAAAACGTAACTAAAGCAAAGACCGAAAAATTTGACCTTGAAAACCTTTCAAACGCCGTCAAACGCATTTTGACTTTAGGAACGCAAATAAACGATTTGCTCGTAAATTTTATCGAAAATGGCAAGCAAAAACACGTCGTTAAGCAAGACGTTATGCCCACGATAAGCGTGTATATTTTGACCTCGAATATCAATTCGTTGATTGCGCTTGGTAAATCGAAAGGCGCATATATTTGCAAACAGTCGGGCATTTCTATGAGCGAATTTTACGATTACGGTTTTAAGCAAATTATCAATTCTATTTTAGAGGAGCGCATTTGATGGCAGAACATTTAGAAGAGGAGCGTTCGTCGGCAAAAAACAGTTGGGTAATTTGCCCGATATGCGGCGGAAAAACTCGAAATCAAGTAAGAGAGGATACTGTTTTGATAAATTTTCCGCTTTTTTGCCCTAAATGTAAAAACGTTACGCTGATAGACTTAAAAAAACTAAATATCGAAAAAATAAACGAAAATCAAATTTATAAGGGGAAAACGTTATGAAAAATCGCGCTTTGGTCGTAATTGACTTGCAAAACGACATCACAAAAAATTATAGAGAAATTATCGAAAACGTAAATCGAGCGATCGACCGCGCAGTAAAAAACGAGACTTACGTCGTTTATATCAAGCACAATAATTTGTCAGCGGGTACAAGGACTTTTAAACCGAGCACGCGCGGTGAGCAGTTTGTGCCGGAGATGAAAATCGTGTCCGATAATATTTTTACCAAGACGAAAAGCAACGCTTTGACGAGCGAAGAGTTTGAAAATTTTATCAAAGAACACAGCGTGACCGAGTTTTTCGTTGCGGGCGCGGACGCTACGGCGTGTATTAAATCGACTTGTTTTAATATGGCAAAAAACGGATATGCCGTAACGGTGCTGTCCGATTGCATAACGAGTTATGACAAAACAAAACTAAATGAAATGCTTGAATATTACGAAAAAAAAGGTTGTTTTGTAAAGGAACTTTGCGAAACGACGTTGTAAAAACATAACGCCGACGTAAAAATAATGCGGTAAAAAGTAACCGTTTTTAAAAAACATAATATTATAGAGCCGGACGCATAGACGCAGAGCCAAGAATTTTAAAAAAATTTGGCTTTGCGTTTTTTTACGCAAAAAAGGAGATTTTATGAATGATAAATCAAGCATAACCGCTTTAATGTCTGCTTTCGGCAGAGCGTTTCATGCGGAAAACGAACAAAACCCGATATTTGCCGACACCATGGCAAAGCAACTTTTGACCGACGAAGAGTATAATTTAATCGGCAATTACATTTTACAAGGCATCGATTTTTTCGCTCCCGATAAAAAAGGAAATTTTAAAAGCGAAAAAGACGAATTGCGTTATTTAGTGAATACTCAAATTGCGCCCACGCCGCTTGCTCGCTCGAGATTTTGCGAAGATAGTTTGAAAACGGCAATGCAAACGGGCACGACTCAATACGTCATTTTGGGAGCGGGGTTGGATACTTTCGCTTTCAGAGAAACAAATTTTATGAAAAAATATAAAGTGTTTGAAGTTGACCACCCGCAAACGCAACTCGACAAAATCAATAGAGTAAAGCGCGCGAAATTGGAAATACCCGAAAATCTTTTTTACGTGCCCGTTGATTTTTCAAAGGACGATTTAAAAAACGGGCTTATAAGTGCGGGGTTTGACCCGAGACAAAAAACGTTTTTCTCTTGGCTTGGCGTCAGTTATTATTTGACCGAAGAAGAAATTGAAAAGACGCTTGACAATATAGCGTTTTTATCGGCGGACGGCAGCAGTTTGGTGTTCGATTATGCCGATGAAAATTTGTTTTCTTCAACGATGAAACGGGTGCAAAATATGGTTGCGATGGCGAAAGCCGGCGGAGAAGAAATGAAGTCGTGTTTTAGTTATGCAAAACTTGAAAAACTGTTGGAAAAACATAGGTTTTTGATTTATGAATTGATGACCGAGCAAGATATTCAAGAAAATTATTTTGCGGGGCGAGGCGAAGAATTGACTGCTTTTGAACATATAAATTACGTGACCGCAGTGCATAAATAAACGACGTGGGAAAATGACTTATTGGAATAGGTGATAATTGATTTTTAATTAACTGTACAATTTTAGAAAACAATATATAAAACCACTTGGTAAACAAGTGGTTGAGATAAAAATTTAGGCGGGGTTGCATTAAATGCAACCCCGCCGTTTTTTGCTGTGGTATTTTATTGCGATTATTAAATTTCGATAAAGTACATTAAATATATATTACAAGAAGTAAATCTTTTGCCGTTCGGCAAAATCTTTCAAGTCCTCTCGGACTTATGCAAAAATATTATATTTTTGCACTTCTTGTTTAGACTAAAACAAAAACTTTATTAAACACGAGTTTATATTTTTTATATTATAACAATTGAGACATAAAGATTATGTACTTGCGCCGTAAAGTCGGCATTAAATCGCACTTATCGTATCGTTTATAATTAAACCGTGCTTATCGTTTAAAACTAATTAAACCGCGGTTAAATTATTGTTTGTTTTCCTCTTGAGCGGGAGTTTGAGTTTGCTCGGTAGCCGCTTTGGGGGCTACAAGGTCGGGCATTTTGAGTCCTGCCATTTCGTAAATGTCGTTGAGAGGGGGAAGCGATTTAAGCATACCCGAAACAAAGTTTGCAGTTGAAGTTTTGCCGTTTTCGCTTTGTCCGTTGCCGTCCCATACGGTGACTTTGTCGATTTTGATATTCTTGATAGCCTCCACTTGCGACGCGACGATTTTTTCGAGTTTGTCGGTAATCATAAGTTGAGATGCAGCCTTGGGATCTCCGCCCGCCGATTGAACGATTTGTGCAAGACCTTCCGCTTGAGCGGTAAGTACCGCGCGCATACCTTTTGCTTGCGCTTCCATTTTTGCGTAAATTGCGTCGGCTTCACCTTGCGCTTTTTTTCTAATCATTTCAGCCTCGGCTTCGGCCTCGAGTTCTTTCTTCTTCTTTTCAATTTGAGTTTTGACGATGACGTCGGCTTCTTGAGTGGCTTGTTCTCTTTCCGCTCTCGCGATTTCGGCGGTTCTTTCCGCTCCGTAAGAGTCTTGAAGGGCTTTTGCGGCGTTGATTTTTTCGGACGAAACCGCTCTTTGAAGAGCCTCTGCCTCTTTTTGTCTCAATACCGAAGTAGAGTTGGCAATTTCGATTTTTGCCTCGTTTTCACCCTTGATAGCCTCAGAATCGGCTGCGGCAACCATGATACGTTGTTCTCTTTTTGCATTCGCTTCACCGATAGCACCGTTTCTGTCCGCCTCGGCAACCGAAATTTTTGCGTCGTTTATTGCTTTTGCCGCCGCTTCTTTACCGAGCGCGATTATGTAGCCCGATTCGTCGGAAAGGTCGGTTACGTTTACGTTGATGAGTTTAAGACCGATTTTTTTAAGTTCGCTTTCAACGTTGCTCGACACAGCCGCAAGGAATTTGTCTCTGTCGGTGTTGATTTCCTCGATGTCCATCGTTGCGATTACGAGACGAAGTTGACCGAAGATGATGTCTTTTGCAAGTTCTTGAATTTGTTGAAGTTTTAAGCCGAGGAGTCTTTCAGCCGCATTTTGCATAACGCCTTGTTCGGTGGAAATACCTACGGTGAAAATCGACGGTACGTCGATACGAATGTTTTGCCTTGAAAGCGCGCTCTTTAAGTCAACCGAAATCGAAATGGGGGTAAGGTCGAGGAAAGAGTAGGCTTGAAGCAAAGGTACGATAAACGTTACGCCGCCGTGGATACATTTTGCCGAACGAGCCGTGCCGTCGGAATTTTTGGAAACTTTACCGTAGACAACCATAATTTTGTCTGACGGGCATTTCTTAAAGCGGGTAGCAATGATAAGGATAACCAAAACAAGAATTATTACGGCGGCAAAAATCGTGCCGATAACGCCGCCTGCATTTACAAGTAAATTGTTCATATAACCTCCGTAAAAATTTTTAAATTAATAAATAATGACGATTTAAAATCGTTGTTAAAAATGTTGTATCGTTGTGTTTTGTCGTTTCGCTCGCCGACTTGGCGAGGGTGAGTTTTTGTGTGAAATGTTGTGTTTTATTGTTCTGTTCGTCAACTTGGCGACGGACAGATAAAAGGGCGAAATGTCGGTTTTACGCAATACGTATGCTGTAAATCTTACATGTTTTTGGTTACTACAAACGTATCGTCTATTATAGAGACTATTTTTACCATTGCGCCCGTCTTGATTTCTTCGGCGTCGTTTGTGATCGCGTTTGCTTCGATAAATCTTTCTTGAAGGGTAAGATTTATTTTGCCGCTGCCGCCGTTGTTTGCGGGAATGGTAAGGTAAACGTTGGCTATTTTACCGACTGCGTTAGAGTAGTTTATATTGCCTTCCGACTGAAGCGAAGTGAGCCACTTCATAATAAAAGCCATACCCACGAGCGCAGCCGTACCGCTTAAAAGCGATATTAAAATTGCGGGGAGATTACCCAAATCGGACACGGCAAAACCTACCCAACCGCCGATTGCAAAAAACGACGAAAGCGTTTTTACAGTGAAGAGAGACAAGCCCACGTCGGAATCGAGCGTAAGTCCGTCTGCCGCTTCTTCAAAGCCGTCAACGTCGCCGTCGATGCCGTCGGCATCTAAATCTCCGTCGCTGCCGAAACCCACTATCATCATTATTATTTGAATAAGTAAAAGCAGGGTCGAGGCGCATGCCACGCAAAAGAATATTTTTTGTAAAAGGCTTAAAGTAGACCACCACATAGTTGTTTCCTCCTATATTATTTGCAACGATTTTATTCGCTGCAGTTTATTTTGTTTAAAAGATTATTGCCGCGATTAAGTATTTCGTCCGCAAGCACTCTGTAACATATAAACACGAGCGTGTTTTGCAGTCGTTCGAGAGAACAAGCGTCCATTTTAAATGAAGAAGTTACTTTTTCGCACAACGTTTCTACCGTAAAACGGTTGAAGTCGGGGCTGGATACCACGTCGCACACGTGAGCGTACAAAACAGATTCGCTGATGATATCGTCGCTTTTGCTGTCGGTATCGCCGTTTATGTATTTAAGCAAAGCCTTGATATCGTCGAGCGAGGTGGTGAAACGCAACATATTTATTATAAATATACGCGCAACTTGGTCGATATCGTACCTTTTGTTTATTGGTCGCGAAACAAAACCGCGCTGATACCAATTTTGTATGGTTGGTGTGCCGACGCCCGTAATTGCGTTTAATTGCGACATCGACAAACCTTTTTCGTCGGTAAACAAACTTTCGAGATATTCTTTACCGCTTTTGTTTGTCATTTGTATCACCGTACCAGGATAACATTTCATACTCTCACCTCTTTTAACGATTACAGTATATCACACATTCATAAGAATGTCAACAGTTTTTATTAAAATTATTTGGGAATTAAGTTGAGATGAGTATGAGGCGTGTGGGAAATGGAGTTGGGAGTGAGGGAAGGGGAAGAAGATGGATGAAGAGGAAGAAAAGGTGTAAAATGGGGGGTAGTGAGTAGATATGGGGCGAGAATGGGGGAGAAATGGTGAAGAAAATGGAAGAAGAGAGAGGTGTAAGGGAGGAAAAGAAAGAAAAGTGGTAGAGTGAGAGATGGGGTGTGAGGGAGAGTGAAAAAAGAGGAATAGTGCGTGGACGAAAGAGGAGAAAGGAAGAGAGTGTGGAGAAAATGGAAAAAGAAAGAAAATAAAAATTAAAGGGAGTGAGGGAAGATTAAGAAAAGGAGGAAGATGGAGAGGAGTGTGAGTGTGGGGGTGAAGTTAAAATAAAAATTTTTAAATTGTGAGAATAACGACAAAAGTTAAGTCATAATTAATTAATATGACAAAGTTTATTCGAGTTGATATGAAGTAAAAAGGCGTACGATTAATATAAATAGAAACAATATTTTTTATGAAAGTATATATTTGACAAAGATTAAAAAAGCGATTTTCGTTTTCGACAAAAATCGTGGTAAATAGATAAAAGAACACAAATTTTTGACTTATAGGAGGTACTATAATGAATTATGGTTTGGTAAGGAGGTTTTTTAAAAGCGGTAAAGGGATTGCGTTGTCCATTATTTCAGCCGTTGTGATTATCGCTATTTTGACGGCTATTTCTTCGGAAAACGTTTATGAGGTGCTTGCGGTGAAAAATAAAAAAGTTCCTATTTATTGCGTGCAGACGGAAGAAAAGAAAATTGCAATTTCTTTCGACTGCGCATGGGGAACGGAACACACCGACGACATTTTAAACGCTTGTGACGATTACGGCATAAAAGTTACGTTTTTCGCCGTTGAGTTTTGGGTGAAGAAAAACCCCGAATACGTCAAAAAGATAGTAAGCAAAGGTCACGAGATGGGCACGCATTCCTCGACGCACAGTTATATGTCAAAACTGTCTAAAGAAAAAATCAAACAAGAACTTGCTTCTTCAAAAAGCGCGATAGAAGAGATTACGGGCAAGGACGTAATTTTGTTCCGTCCGCCTTACGGAGATTACAACAACGCCTTAATCGAGTGCGCCGAAGAAGCGGGACTGTACACCATTCAATGGGACGTGGACAGTCTGGATTGGAAAGATTTATCTGCCAAAGACATTGCGTATAGAGTGATTAATAAGGTCGAAAACGGCTCGATTATTCTATGCCACAACAACGGTTTACATACAGCGGAAAGTTTGCCGATTATATTTGAGTTTTTAACCAACAAAGGCTATTCTTTTGTGCCTATAAGCGAACTCATTTATAAAGAAAATTACGTAATAGACCAAACCGGAAGGCAAAAGCCTGCAAAAAATGATTAAAATAAGGGAGACACATCATGGATTACTGCGAAAAACAAAACAACAAAGTGTACTTAAAAGGCGAAATTGTAAGCGAGGCTAAATATTCTCACGAAGTTTACGGCGAGGGATTTTACGAAATGTACGTTATGGTAAAAAGGTTGTCGGGTCAAGCCGACGTTATTCCCGTGACGATTTCGGAAAGACTTATCGAAAAAAGCAACCTATCCGTAGGTGGCGAACTGTGCGCTTTGGGACAATTCAGAAGTTATAACAAGCCGGTTGACGGCAAAAGCAAACTTATGCTTACGGTTTTCGTGAGAGAGTTGCTTGAAGAAGATTATTGCAAAAACCCGAACAATATAGTGCTTTCGGGATTTATATGTAAGCCGCCGATTTACAGAACTACGCCGTTTAACAGAGAAATTGCGGATATGTTGATTGCGGTAAACAGAGCGTACAATAAGTCGGACTATATTCCGTGTATCGCTTGGGGACGAAACGCAAGATTTGTAAAAAACTTGAAAGTTGGTGATAAAGTAGCCGTTTCGGGTAGAATACAAAGCCGAGAATACCAAAAGAAAATACAGCCAAATGAAACAAAATTAATGACTGCATACGAAGTTTCGATAAATAAATTGTCTGCGCTTGACGGAGCGGTTTGCTATGACCTTGATTACGAGTTTTTCGATAACGACAACGGTAAAAACTTGCAATTGCACGGTGGCGACGTCGCGTCTGTGTAGAAATTTAAGATAATAAAAAAGCCTATTTTATTGCATACGTATGTAGTAAAATAGGCTTTTTATATTGTTTTTAAGTTGAAATTAAAGTTTGTTTATCGGCTATGGCGATTATTAAAACAAAGCGTTTAGTAAGGCAAAGAGCCGATAGTTTTAAGTTATAAATTCATTTTGTGAGTGACTTGTTTTACCTCTAAATAAATTGCCGAGAAGGTCAGCGACATTGCGAGTAAAATTATCACGATGGTGTTTCTCAACGAGTTTTTACCTTTAAGCACTATGTTTTCACATTCGATATAACCCGTTTTTCCGTTGCCGTAAGAGATATAAGCCATGCCGTCTTTTTCTTCAAGCACGTCGATTTTGCATCTTTTGCGAATGTTGTCGATGACGTTGCCGTTTATATCGTACACTTTGGTGTTTTTGTTTATGGTGTACGCCGTGTAAATTTTTACCGTGGGTATTTCGATAGCCAATTCTTCAAGCAAAAACGAAGTGGGGATATAGCCCGTGTCACCGTTTGCGGTGTGAACGAGATAAAATTTATCGCCGTTGTAAGTAAATTGACTTTCGATGAATATTTCAAGGTGTTTTGTGTGCCTTGTCGTGCGGTAATTGTCGGCAAAAACGGGGTAAGTGTAAAAATACACGTCGGAAGAGAGATAACCTTTTTTAATTTTGCTGTCGGTGTAAGTGCCGGTTACGTCGGTTACGTCGGACTTGCGGACTATATAATAATTGCCGTTAGTCACGAGATAATAATCGTCTTCCACTTCGCACAAAACAATGTATTGAGCGGTTTGGTCTGTACTTTTTGTATAGCCGTTTTTCTCGGGTAAATAATTGAAATAGCCTCTGGTTTCGATATCGGGCAAAGAGACTTTGAAAAGTTTTCTGTCCTCGATGATATTGACCGATTTTATCGATTTGTTGAGATTGTAGTTGAGTCCTTCCGGTAT